>JBLHKS010000006.1:0-99916 GCA_047620505.1 Verrucomicrobiales bacterium
AGTCGCGATTGAGCCGAATTCAGGCGCGTGTGATTTCCAAAGCGACTCGGGCTCTGGAATATCGATATCGGCGAGGTAGTCGTTGTAGCGAGCCGCGTGCTCAAAATAGTCATGTGGCGCTTTGAAATGGTGCATCAGGAAAAACGGCTTCTCTTGATCCCAGCCTTCGCTCAGCCACTCGAGCGACTGATCGGTGATCGCGTCCGATGAATGCATTCCGTCGAATTTGATCACCGTTTTCGGCCAGGGTTGATCGCCGCGAATCCGGAATTCCGGATCGTGATATTTTCCCTGGCCCGGGAGAACCGAGTAAAAGTCGAACGCGCCCGGCTCTTTCTTGAGGTGCCATTTTCCGATCATCGCCGTGTGGTAGCCGGCTTTTTTCATTTCGATCGCAAGAAACTGGCGCTCAGATTCGATCGTTCCGCTCAAATCGTAAGCACCATTCGTGTGCGGGTACTGCCCGGTGATCACGCAGGCCCGGCTCGGGGCGCAGATCGAATTCGTGCAAAATGCGTTCTCAAACAGGATCCCTTCTTTCGCCAGTCGATCGATCGTCGGCGTCGGATTCAGCGCTGCGAGACGGCCGCCGTAGGCCCCGATCGCATGCGCGGTGTGGTCGTCCGACATGATAAAAAGAATGTTCGGCTTCTCAGCAGCTGCTGGCGTGATGAAGCCGAAAACGAGAGAAAATACCCAGAGAGCAGATTTCATGGCGCGGTATTTACTTCGATTCTGAGGGGCAGCCAGCAATTTTTTTCCCTAAGACGACGTGTTTGAAAGCGTCATGTCTGGTGGACATTTGTGCGGATGCCCACAGATTGAACCCAGAGAATTTTTATCATGTCTGCCCTGATCAATTCCTTAACAAAGGCGCTTCAAGCCGACCCAACCGATTGGGAAACCCGATCGGCGTTGGTTGGAGTCCTTATCGACGAAAACCAGCCTGACGAGGCCAGAAAGCTGCTCGCCGATGCGGGAGAAATTCCAGATGAGGGGCCCGACCTTGAGCTGGCCAAAAAATCCTATCACATGGCCGGTCTCGAGTTTCCTGAGCCGGATGTTGCCATCGCCGTGATCGCTGAGGACGATGACGATGAAGAAGCTGTCGTTGCTGCGGTGATCGTCGATGACGAGGATTCTCTCCCTGAGCCGTATTCGAAGTCTGAGCCCGAAATCGTACCCCTTGCTTATTCGAAGTCCGAGCCCGAAACCGTACCCGTTGCGTATTCGAAATCCGAGCCCGCGCCCGAGCCGGAGCCGGAAACCAAGGCCGCGCCGGAATCCGAGCCCGAGGCTCAGGCCGATTCGGTATCCGAGAGCGACGCCGAGCGCCGTGCGTTTTACGTGATCGAAACCACTCCAGAGGAACTGGAAGAGCTCCACCGCGTCGAGCACATCGCGGAAATCAAGTGCGAGCGCACGGCCAAACGCAACCGGATCAACGCCCTCGCGGTGACCATCCTGTTGCACGTCGGCATTTTCATTTTGCTGGGCTTCATCGTCATTTCGATGCCCTCCGAAAATCCACCAAACGTCGTCGCCATGGCCGGCCCTGCGGTTGAGGACGACAGCGTGCTCGATCCAACTGAGCTCAATCGCCCAACACCCCAGCAAACCACAGCAGCTGCTGCCTCGATCCCCGACATCATCAGCGTTGAGGCGTTCTCATCGGTCGCCCTTTCGAGCAACGATCTCCAAGTGACGACCGCGCCGCCATCGTTCGGCGTTTCCTACACGCCCTCGATGAGTTTCGGCATGCCGTCTGGAGGCTCATCGATGATGCTTTTCGGCGAAAAACTGATCGAAAAAGGCGAGACCCTCGGGGTGATTCTCGACGTTTCGGGGTCGATGGCCGAGTACCTGCCGCGCGTCATCCGCGAAATTGACCGGAATTTCGACAACACGCCGATCGTTTACGTGAATAACACGCTGATCAGGCCAACGAGCGTCGAAGTCGAGATTCGCCGGATCGTCGAAGAGGAGGTCATGCCCTACTATCCGGACCGTACTCACACGCCTTACTGGTTTCTCTGGCATGATCTGCCGCGGAAAGCCCCACAGCCAGCGGTTGATCGCCTGATGGAGTATTTTAAGAAGCGGCCGAACGCGTTCATCGCCGTCGGCGGCTACAACCGGGTCACGGCAGCCGCAAAATTCCTTGCCGAGCAGAAAGTCGACGCGCTCTACGTTTTCTCGGATTTCGAAGATTACGTCGACGAAGATCTCGCCTTGGAACTCGGGCAACTCATGGGAAGAAGCAGCATCAAAACCTTCATCCAGCCTGCTCGCGAAAACCCGACTGATTACATCAAAATCATGGCCCAGAAAGTGGCCAATCGCTCCAAAGGCAAGCAGCTTCAGCCGCTCGTCGCGATCGCCGAAGAGGAAGACACCAGCATCATGGCTCGGCTTGAAGACAACACGATTAAGCCGGAGGACATGGAAGATCAGCTCGGCGTGAACTACGCAAATGCGCGTCCCGAAGCGGTTGGAACCGAGTTTTACGAGTTTCGTCCGCAAAAAGACTGGTATGAAATCGCGCGTCTGCAGGAACCGGAGTACGAGGTGGTTTTTTACGGCCCCGAAGCGCGAGGCGAGATTTTCATGAAGACCGATGACGGCTTCATCCAGCATCCAATCACTTTTGGTTATCACAGCTGGAAAGACGTTCAAGCAGTCGACGCGCAAGTCCGCTATCGGCGTCGCAAATTCCTTAGAAACGAGGAAGAGCCGACTTTTGACGGCCAGGAAATCGTTTGGAAAATGATTCTCGAAGATGAGCTGCCGTTCGAGGTCCATCTCTATCTCGATCGCAAAGGCATGAACGCGACCTACGTTGCTGACCCGCCGAAAGACGGAACGAACGACGCCGCTTACATCTATTTTCGCGTGCCGCCGCTGGTTCGGGAGCGCGAGGATAAATATTACGGTTATGACATTCCGCCCACCGGGCTGACCTTGGCTCAGGTCCGCGAGTATGCCCAGTTCAACACGGCGACGTTTAATCTTCCGAATGCCGAGGCCGATCGTTTCGGCTCACATTGGAATCAGATCGGGTTTGAGCCCGGTTACAACCCGAGGAAATTCCACGACCTCGTCAGGCAGATGCCGAGCGGGATCCGCGATGTCGTCGTCGAAGGGCCTTCCTTCGGCCCACGCAAATTCCACGCCCGAACGACCAGCAGCCGAATTCTGCTGACTGGCGGAGCTGGTCGCGCGGATATCGAACTTTGGGAGTCTTTCCATTGTCGGCTCGTCCGGCCCGCTGATCGCCGCACCCGTTTCACGAAAACTGAGGCGATTGCGATCCAGATCGAGTGATTCTTGGCCTCCACGACGGTAGAAGGGAGGCGATCAGATTCGTCGTTCCGATCGTCTTGGTCATGCGGAAGCAAAAAAGCTCGAGCATCTTTGCTTTGGAGCTGCGATCGAATCGGTCCTTTTTTGCGCAATCTTGGCTTGTTTGGGTTGAAAAAATAATTTGGTTTTTCTGAATATTATGGAAATTTAGATTTCCATGCTCCAGCTCAAACCTGCTCGCATCCCCATTTGGACGTTCTACGTCTTCATCGGTGCTCTCGCGGTCCTCGCACATCGCTTCGTCCTGAGCGCCGATTTTTTCATGGATGACTACCCGCACATCCTTCGCCACTCCGGGGTGATCGAAGGCGAGTGGTCGAGCTTGAAATTCCGATGGCTCCCGTACTTGCTCTGGTCGTCAGCAACTGCTGGGGATCCGATCGCGCATCCGGCGACGCTTCACGCGTTGAATTTGATCGTCCACATCGCCATCGCCTGCCTGATGTTGCCGATCGGCCGAGATTTCCTCCGCCGCGGAAACTGGTTTGATTCCGATCAAACCCGGACTCAAGCCGCAGCTCTCGGCGCGATCATTTTCGCGATGCACCCGCTCGGGACCGAGCCAGTCCACTACACGAGATGCCTCATGATCGATCTCGTTACGCTGTTTTCGGTCCTGACCGCTTGGTTTGCGCTGCGTTTTTCCGAAAAGCCAAACGCGCGTTGGGCGATCTTCGCGATTGCCGCGTTGATCTTCGCCACCGTCTCTAAAAAGCCCGGATTCGCCCACGCCGCCGCCAATCTCGCGATCGTCGGCTTCGTTTGTATCAACTGGAGCGCGCTTCGGAAACTCCGGCCGTCTGGAAAGCAGATTCTCCTCGCCATCCCCTTTGCGCTGACCGGAATCGCTTTCGCAGCTTACTGGATTTGGTGGGGAATCGGCTATCTCGGCCGTGAGCAGCTGCTCGGAACCCACGCCCTGACTCAGGGGCGCGTTTTCTGGATTTACATCCAACAATTCTTCCTTCCCACTGAGCTTAGCTCCGATCACTACGTGCCCTGGAGCATGGGCCTGGGCGACCTGCCCGCTGTAATCGGAAGCCTAGGCGTCCTCGTCCTTGTCGCAGGTTGCATCTGGATGCTGTTCACGAAACGATTCCGCATTCTCGGTGCGATTCTTGCGCTTGCGCTCGCGCCGTTGCTTCTTCGATTCGGTTATGTCGTTAGCGAACTCGTTGTCGAATACCGGGTCTATCCGGCTCTCCCTTGGTTTGGCCTGCTCGCCGGTTGCGGGCTTATCTGGATCGTAAAATGGAATCGAGCAGCCGGCCTCAGCGCCGTAGCCGTCATTTTGACTGGATTCTTCGTCCTCAGCAACGGCCGCTCTGCGCTGTGGACGGACTCGAATCTCCTAGCGATGGACACGCTTCACGCCTACCCAAAAAACCTTCGCGCAATCACAATTGCCCAGCAGCAAGCCCAGCTTGATAGTCAGTATCAGCTGGTCAAAGAACTCGCCTTCGAAACGGACCGGATGCTCGAGGAGAACGAGGCTTACAACGCTGAGAATTCGGATCGGCAATTCGAAATGAAGCGCGTGTTCAAGCATTGGGCGATTGCCCATCAATACGCGATCTATGCGATCGCATTGGATGAGGGAGTTGATCCGGCAATCGTCTACGCCGACCGCAAGATTCGTGAAATGTCCGACCACGCTCCTTGGTCGATCACTGACGAGAATCCTTTGATAATGGCTCGCCTCGCCTTGGTTCAGTTTGTCGCGTTGCGAGATGCTCAGGCCGAAGAGACTCCTGAGGACACCTGAAAAAGCGTTGATCAGCCCTTCCTAAGTTGGCGAATTCAAACGGAACTTTCGATTGATTGATTCTGAAAATTATATATTTTATTAAAATAATCAACAGTTCCTAAATTTTGAGATTCCCCAATCCAGCTTCGTGCTTTGCAGTCGCAGTCATTCTCGTAATGATTTTGCCGGCTATCGCGCGTGCTGAGTCGACTGAAGTCAAGCTTTGGGCGGTCGATTCGATGACGCGAGTCGGGCGAACTGCTCCAGCAGCTGCTGATTCGGAAACGGTTCGAATCGAGGCGGCGCGGAATGAAACCGAGCCGTTTCAAGTCATCGTAACCAGTGAAGTTGAAATTCTGCGTCAAGCGACGGTTGAGTTTTCGCCGCTTCGAGGACCTGGCGGATTTGAGATCGACGGCGCGAAGATTTTTTACGAGCACTACGTTCGCGTAGTCGAGTCCTCGCCCAAATCGCCCTACAAACCGGGCCTCCACCCGGACCCGCTCATCCCGGTCACTCCGGGACAGTCTGTTTTCAAGCCGATCACCGAACTCCCCGCCTCGGGCCGCATCAATCAGCCCTTCTGGGTCGACATTCGCGTTCCTGCTGCCGCGCCACCCGGTTCCTACAGCGGCGAATTCACCCTGACCACTGGGAATGGCGAAGAATTTTCGCTACCGGTGGAGCTGATTGTTTGGGATTTCACGTTGCCGTCGAAACCGTCACTGCAGTCGGAATTTGGCCTGGAAATCCCTCGCCTGGAGCGAATTCACGGGGTTGAACGTGGAACTTCGGCCGGAAATCGGCTTCTCCGAGCCTACGAAGATCTCCTCGCCGATCACTTGCTCGTCCCGGAAAGCTTTAACGGAACTGCAGCTGTTTGGGATGGCGATTCGGAGCAAGTTTCGTTTCTACAATCTCGCGAACCTCATGTTGGAACAGCCCGAGATGTCTATCGGCACTTCTTTGACGAAAAATCACTCAATACAGTAGGAATTCCGTTGTGGCCGGATTGGCCCTACGCGGATGCGCTTGGAAAAGATCGAAGAAAGGCAAAGCAGTACGTCGCCAAATATGTAAAGGAACTCGCGAAAAATGGATGGGACGGCAGGGTCATTGCTCAATGCGGATACGTGGATGAGCCGCGTTCCCGAAAAGATTACGCATTAGTTCGCGATTGGGGTCAGTTCTATAATGAAATCGAAGCGGAATACGGAATTGAGGTTCCGATGTACGTCACAGAACAGCCCGCGCCCGAGGATGAAAGTTGGGGATCACTCGCTGGCTACGTAGATATCTGGGTAGTTCAAATTGGTGATCTCTGGGACGACATGCACGGCTACAAAACCGGGAAAGTCGCAGAGCGCCGAGCTGACGGGGATGAAATCTGGCTTTACTGCTCATTGACTCCGATGTGTTACACATGGGAAGAGGCGAATGGCTCTCCTGAAGTCTACAAAGAAGGAAATCCGCCCGCGTGGTTGATCGATTTTCCGCCGATGAACCATCGGATCACGGCGTGGATCGCTCCAATATATGAAGCCAGCGGTTTTCTCTATTGGTCGACGATTGACTCTCGTGATGGAATTGATCCTTGGAAGCGCACGGATACATTCGCGATCGAAGACTACAGATTTAACGGAGATGGCCTTTTTATCTATCCAGGCTATCGCGATACCGTGGGCTATGATGGTCCAGTTGCCTCGATGAGGCTCAAGTGGATTCGCGAGTCATTCGAGGACCACGCCTATATTTCGATGCTCGAAGATCGAGGCGAACGTGAATTTGCACTTAACCAAATCCGTCGGATCGCTCGAAACGTCGGCGATTGGGCCGACAACCCCACCGAACTTTTCGCGGCCCGCCGCGCCATGGCCAAACGACTCGCTGAAACCGACACCTGATGCACGAAGAACCCATTCAAATTGAGGTCATTGACGATCTTGCCCGTTTCAAAGCTCTACGTGATGAATGGAATCCGCTGCTACAGAGCAGTTGTGCGGACGGAATCTATCTCACCTACGAATACCAGATTACTTGGTGGGAGCACTACGGAGATCGCTTCAAGCTTAGAATCCTCGTCGCCCGACGCGGTCAGCAGCTGCTGGGAATCGCTCCGCTCGCGATCGGCCCTGGCAACGGCTTGATCCGCGGACGCATGCGATATTTGACCTTCATCGGCGTCCTCGGCGACACGGCCGCTGATTTCCTCGATTTTATCATAGCGCCTGGCACCGAGCAGGAGGTTGTGCCCAAATTCTACGAAACGATCTATGAAGAGCTCGGACGTCAGTGGGATGTTCTTTTTCTCAATCTGACTCCGGCCCAATCACCAGTTCTATCGCGTGCGCTTCCTGTGATTTCACAGTTCAAGGGCCTTGCCGTTACCATCAATTCATCGCCTTCGCCCTTTCTTCCCTTGCCTGATAGCTGGTCAGAATTGCTGTCCGCAAAGTCGAAGAATTTTAAGAAGCAATTCAACAATCACTGGAATCGACTTCACAAAAACCACACCGTCGAAGTTCTTCGTCCAGGCGTCGATCTTGATTTTGATGAGGCGTTTGCCGTGCTGGTAGAGCTGAATCGAAAGCGGTGGGGAAAAGAGGGGCAAGCCTTTCGTTCGAAACGATTTAACCGGTTTCACCGAGAGCTAGCTGAGAGGTTTGATGAACTTGGATGGCTCTACTTTCGAGTCGTCAAAGTAGACGGCGAAGTCGCTGCCGCGAGATTTGATTATGTATATAATGATAAGCTCTGGAATGTCCAAGGAGGTTGGAATCCCAAGCTAAGTCATTTATCGCTGGGCCGAATTCTGATCGGAATACAGATTAAATGGTGTATTGAGCAAGGCTTGAAGGAATACGATTTTCTCGCAGGAGACAGCGGATACAAGCGGTCCTGGGCAACGGATTCACGGGACCTGGTAAACGTTGAAGTCCTGAATTCGAGTAGTTGGCGGGCCCTGGCATACCATGAGTTTCGAATCGTGAAGAACCTCCTCGACCCACGCCGCCGCCCGAAACCGATCCAGCAAGACGCCGTTTGCCACACATGAATTCCACGAAACTCCGAATCCTTTAGAAAAATTGTTTAGTAATTCTGGAAATTACTGAAATTTCAATTAAATTCAGCTCTGCCGATGTCGCCCTCCCAACAGACTCAAGCCACGATCGGGCATCAACTCGCCCATGTTTCGCCTGCCCAAGCGCCGGTCTCTCAGTATCCTCTTGCTGTGCCAATGCCCCAAGTGGCCGCTCCTCAAGGACCCGAGAAAGGCACCACGCGCAGCATTATTTCGGTTGAAGACATCATTCGCTATCTAAAGCGCTATTGGAAAATCAGCGCAATCGTATCTGGGATCACTTCCTTACTTCTCTGCTTGCTCTTGATTGGTAGAACTCCGCTTTTTGAGTCTGAGACGCTGCTTCAGGTCAAAATCGGAGGGATAAGCCTAGCTCCGGGGCAAGCCGCTGCCCCGCTCGAAAACAGTGCGACGTTTATCGTTAATAATCACAATATTCGCCTGAATTCTCGGAAGTATCAGGAATTTTTCTACGCAAAGGTCGAGTCGGAGGACAAAAAGGATTTTCTGGAAGACCGCGGTTTCAGCAAGCCGATAGTCGCTAAAGGAATCGGTTGGGTCAAAGACGGCATTTTGTGGGTTAAAAATTCTGTTGCTTCTCTATTTGGCGGTGATGACGAGGACTCGGGAGATCCCGCAATTGCCGAGCGCGACGCGTTCCTCAAAAAATTGGGGCTCTCAGTAAAAGTCGACTTAATGAAAGAATCGCATGTTTTGCGGATTTCATTCAAGACCCCGAATCGCCGTCTGGCTGCAGCTTTCGCGAATCAATACGCGTTGATGTATCCTGATTATCTTGCGGAGGAACAGCGCGGCGCGGCGCGAGATGCCTTTGAGTTCTTGAGCGACCAAGAATTGCGCTATCGCGAGCTCTCGCAGGCTAGTACTCAGGCGCTGAATCAGTTTCGACTCAAAAACGAAATTCTCGACGATGGGCAGGATGCAGATCCTATGAAGGAGCAGCTGAAGCTAATCTATTCTGCCAGGGCGAATGAGCGTATCGCGCTGACACAGTCTGAGAGCGTCTTGCTTCAGGTCGCCAGACTTTGCGAATCCCAGCAAGACTTGCTGAATATTCGTGAGATCGATAGAAGTCCGAATGTAGTGGAATCAAAAACGGCTTTTAGTCTGCGGCAGCAAGAATACGCAGCGCAAAGTTCTTTGCATGGAGAATCCCATACGGCGGTTCGTGAAGCGAAAGGGCGGGCGGACGCGGCCTACGGACTCCTTCAAGACGAGATCGAACGGGCAGTTCAAGCGTTTGCGAACCAAAAGGCTGCGGCGAAGGAGAAGCTCGCTGCTTTTGATGATCAACTTCGGCAAGTTGAGGTTGAAGTTGTTCAACAAGGAGAAAAAGGAATCGAGCTAGCGAACTTGGTCGCTAGAGAGCAGTCCGATCAGAAAACGTATCAGGAGATCCTGGCTAAATTGAATGAGTCCCGCATTCAGATGGAAATCTTCATTACGCCGGATGTGGAGGTAGTCGATAAAGCAGTAGAAGCAGAGAAGCCGTTTCGGCCGAACAAGCCTCTTTCAGTAATTATGTCGAGTTTCGTTTTTGCGTTCCTCTTTGTCGGCATTCCCGTTGCCTTTGGCCTTGGAAATGATATTACGCGTCGATTTGGTATTCGTATTCCGTTCTTTCATCGCAACCTGCCGGTTGAACTGGGTCGAGTGCCGCTTGTGGCGGGTTCATCGACAATGAATATGCTCGCGGATGCGTTCAGTCCAGGCGCGACACGTGAAGCGCTTTTCAAGTTGGCTCGGAATGTGGATCAGAAGTCTCGGGCGGCTTCTGGTGGTGCCGGGCGCGTGATTCTGGTGACGAGCGCGGTGGAAAACGAAGGGAAATCGTTCGTGACCGCCGCTTTGGCCGGGGCTTATTGTTCACAAGGAAGACGAACGCTGATTATCGACTGCAATCTACGCAGCCCGTCGATGAATATCTGGTTTCCGAATCTGAACGGTCGTGCGAATCTGGCGGACTGGCTTGAGAGCGGGGGCGAGCAGCCAATCGACTTGGATTCTTTGAGGCACGGTTCTAGTGATCTTTTCGTTCTTCCGGCCCATGGCTGGGCGATGGAGCCGGAGAGCCTGTTGAAAAAGCCGTGTCTGGGCCAGTTGATCGAATACGCGAAAGATAATTATGATTTTGTCTTTCTCGACGGTCCTCAAATCAAAGGGCACACGGACGGAGAGTTGCTGGCGAAACATGCTGGCGAAATTATTCTCGTCAGCGATCGAAAGCTTTCCGATTACAAGCAGCTTGGAGATGCCTGTACGAAATTGGGCGACGGCGCTCAAAAGCGAATTGCCGGATTGATCGGCAATCGGTCTGACCAATCCGCCTGATGAAAATTCCGCATCTGTTTCGAGTTAAATCGGAGGATCGGCCCTTCTATTTGGCAATCGCGGTTCTACTTGTTTTCTATGCGGTTTTAGTTCTTGTTTTCTCACCTGAAGGTGAGGTTGGTGATGAGGATCGGTATATTGGTTATGCGGAAAACCTGTCGAATGGGTTTTATGTGAATGCCGATCGACCCGACTTTACGAACGGCCCGGTCTATCCGGTGATTCTCACGCCGTTGGTGATGATGGACGCTCCTTTGATCGCGTTGCGGATGCTTAACATCTTCTTTCTTGCTGGAGCGGTCGTGTTTTTCTATCGAGCTGCGCGTCTCTATATTTCTCCGGGTTGGGCGCTGGCTTTCTCGCTGATTCTGGGATTAAATCCGATTCAACTCCGCTACATTGCTCATGCTAAAACAGAGGCAGTATCGGTTTTCTTCTTTTGCGCTTTCCTCTGGGCGTTGGCTCATTTTCTCAAGCGAGACAAATGGGAGTGGAAGTGGGCGATTGGGGTATCGGTCTTCTTTGCACTCCTTGCACTGACGAGAGTGTTGTTCGGCTACGTCGCCACTGCCGGACTCTTGGCGATTCCGGTCGGCTGTTTCATTTTCGGTCACCGACAGCAGTTGCTGAAGGCAGTTGTTCCGTTTGGAATCGCATTGGTCTTGTGTTTGCCGTGGCTAAGTTACACATACAAATACACGGGTCAATATTACTGTTGGTCAACAAATGGTGGCGAACTCTTGTACTGGATTACAAGCCCTTACGAAGGTGAGTGGGGGAGTTGGTTCAGCCTCGATGACCTTTCTGAAAGACCCCTTGCAGCCGAGCGGCATGCGAAAATCATGGTTGCGATTGAAAGCGCACGCTATGTCGATCAGGACGTATTCTGGAAGAAGTACGCAATGGAGAATGTGCGCGAGAATCCTAAGGCGCTGGCTCGAAACCTGGCTGCAAATTTCAATCGTATATTCTTTGCTTTTCCCAGATCTTATCGCCAAGAGGAATTAAAGACGATCTTCTGGATTGTGCCGAGCGGGATTACACTGTTCTTGGCGGCCTTCGCCGTTTACCCGACAATCAAAGGATGGCGGAGAATTCCACTGGTCGTAAAAATTTCTGGAATGATTGGTCTAATTTTCTTTTGTGGAAGCGTTCTCCTGCCTGCGGAGCCTCGCTACCTTCTGCCTGTGGTGCCCGCGATGCTATTCTGGTTGGCCTTTGTCTACGACAAGCTCATTCAAATTCGGATCACGCCCGCTGAGGCTGAGTTGACTCCAGCTCTACATGGGCGCGATGCGCCTTGAGCCGACGTCGGTCGTAAGCAGAACGTGATTGTCGAAGCTCTCGGCTATCAATTTAGCTTTGAGGGGGGCGAATTCCGCCTCTGACCAAAGGTTTTTGTGCTCCCACGGATCGGATTCAAGATCGTAAAGTTCGCCGAGACCGAAGCCGTGATAGAGGCTCAGTTTGTATTGGCCACGGCGGTACATCGTCGCGAACGCGCCGGGGCCGCCTGTGAAGAACGAATCGAGAGAATCGAAATATTCGCAGCGAACGGATTTGCGAATCACGTCAGCAGCTGCTGAGCCGTCCAAAACCGAACGTAGACTCCTTCCTTGATGGTATTCCGGGACTCCGACGCCCGAAAAATCGAGCGCGGTGGCCGAGAAATCGAGGAGTTCGACGAGTCCATCCGCCTGAAGACCAGCCTTAATCTTTCCGGGCCAATTGAAAATTAACGGAACGCGAACGAGACCTTCGTAGAATCGACAACCTTTATACATCAAGCCGTGGTCGCCCAAGGTTTCGCCGTGGTCACTCGTAAAGATAATGAGCGTATTCTCTCGCTGACCTGCTTCGTCCAAACCCTTCAGCAATCGTGCAAATTGATCGTCGATGAGTTCAATCATTGCATAATAGCGTGCCTGTTTGGCATGGGCGTCGTGCTCTTCCGGTGTTCGGGCTTCATCCTGAAAGTCGATTCCTGCCAGCTGTGCCTGGGTTTCCAGATCGCCTTCTTCAAAGTGCGGACCCGGCATTTCGGAAGGATTGTAGCGATCAGCATACGATTTGGGCGGAATGAAAGGCGGATGAGGGTCGTATGGGTTGACCGTCAGGAACCAAGGCTGGTCGGCTCCGCGGTTTTGCGTGATGAATTCGATAGAGCGATCTGTCGCCCAGGTTGTCTGGTGAAATTCAGCAGGAACGCGTTCTTCGCTGTCTCGCATCGCATTGAGATCGCCCCCTTTTTCGCGAACCCATTCGGCGTAGTCGTGGCCGTCTTCCCAATCATCTCGCGGCGCGTGGCTGAATTTCCAATACGAATAGCCGTCGTCCAGTCTGGGTTCAGTTCGATGTCCGGAGCTGGTGAGGTGAAATTTGCCGATGTTTCCACAATCATAACCGGAATCTGCGAGCGTTTTCGATATCAGAGGAGGCGCGTCGGTAGGGAAGGTGTCGTTTCCATTTCGGGTGCTGTGAAGCCGTGCCGGGTAGAGGCCGGTCATGAAACTCGAGCGGCTTGGCGTGCAGATCGGGCTCTGGCAATAGCAATGGGTGAATGCGGTGCCAGTTGAGACGAATTTGTCGAGGGTCGGAGTGCGGACATGCGGGTTTCCGAGGGCTCCAATGGTGTCGAAGCGCTGCTGATCTGTGCAGTAGACGAGGATGTTGGGTCGAATCGGTTCGTTCATTTGGACCTGACTTTAGATGGAAAACCGGTCTCAGCGACGAAGAATATCATTTGATATTTATCATAATTATGGAGTTTGTAGTTTTTGAGGCCACTCAAATCCGTTTCGATGCCAAAGAACAAACAATTAATTGTAAACTGCGCGCCCGCCCGGGGCTTCAGTCTCCTTGAAGCGCTCTTGTCTATTTCCGCGATCGGAATCCTCGCTGCGATCGCCTACGTCTCCGTTCCTAAGGTTGTGGATTCGGCCAGCGCGACGAAGCTCGAGAACGACGTCGCGACCGTCAACACAGCGATCAACGTCTATCTCGCCAGTGGCGGAGATCTTTCGACGTGTGAGACGGCGCAATGCGTTCTTGATAAGCTGAAGACGACCCGTAGCGAGGACTCTGCGGCCCGTCACGCGGGTCTTGACAGTTCGATGATCGACAGGCGGCTTGCCGCTCGATTGCAGTCGGAAACGGAAGCGGCGTCAGCGGCTCCACGCGCAGCTTGGAATGCTTTGCAGAACCGGTTCCAAATCTCGGCTTCGGGCGCTGGGGCAGTTGGGGAATTTTATCTCGACGAGGCCTTGGCGACGGTCGATTTTGGTGAAGAGGACCGGACTGGTTCGGCGATTGCCCACAATCACGGTGACGGATGGATCTGGGCTTACGAAGATTCGTCGAGTTCGCGTCCGCTCGGGCCAACTTTGATCCCTGTTTCAAATGGGACAGGGACGGCAGGAACCGCTGGGGGCGATGATGCCGGAGGCGACGACACGGCTGGCGACGATGCCGGTGAAACAGCGGGCGATGATGGCGGTGACGATGGTGGCGATCCGGAGCCGTCCCAGCAGCTGCTGCCTCCCGGCTTTTCGATCGTAGAGGAATTTCATCCGATTACTGACTTCCCACTACAGCTGACTTTGAGTAACCCAAATCCGATCGGATCTTCCAGGGTAGTCTTCAGCTATCAGGCCGGACCGTTTCAGGACTACACCGGGCCGATCACGGTCGCGCCTAACTCTCAAGTGCTGGCTCGGGTCGTCTCGCTGAATCTGGAGGACTGGACGGACAGCGCACCGATATCAAAATATTATCAGCCTGTGCTCTACTCGATTGGAGGCGACGTAACCGGGCGCTTTCAGAACCCGCTAGGGCCAACTGGAATGGTTCAAAGCATCGTCAACGGAGAACAAGCTGACTTTTGGTGGGGAGAAACTAGATATCTCTACAATTGGAGCTGGCATGATCTCGGACCGCAGAATCACCTCGGCTTTTCCGGGCAGAGTTTCTCGGATGTGAATCCTGGCGATTCGATTCTAGTTGGAACCCTAAACTATTATAACGGATCAATTCTCGACGGATCGGAAGTCAATCAGGTCGATCTTGTGATCGATGTTCAAATCACGACGCCTATTAGTGTTGCGTTTACTGTTCCCTACACGCTCGAACTGCTCAACACCGTTAACAATGCAGCCGACCCTATTGGGAGTGCCGATACTGTGCAGATCCAGTCTGGTTCTCGAGTCACTGAGCGTATCGTAGAAGGAGTCCGCTACCAAATCGAGCTGACTTTTGGCAATTCCACGGCGAATGGCTTCACTTCAGTCGATCAATTTCACGTTCTCGAAGGTGCTTCAGCCAGCGCTGAGCTCCGCGCGGTCTACACCCCGATTCTGGAGCCCGTAGCCGCTGGAACCGGCAGCAGGGGATGAGGAAATGATGGCGACTGAAGACACAGCTTCGTCTCTTGGGGCGAAAATCAAGTTCGTCGAGCCTGAGGTGAAATGAAGTGATGCAACGCGGCTTGCGTGTCTCAGCAAGCGCCTCGACGTTCGTTGCTCGAATCGATGCAACTGCGCGAATTTGCCGAATCCATTCTGTTTGCCGAAACCGTTGACGCTAAGCTAGCTCGTCCGGCGAGCGAAGTTGTGGACTTGGAGCCTGGCACAGCGATCGCGTTGCCCGATCAACCTGGACGGCCGGACGAGTTGCGATTCGGCCGAGCCGATTCTCCGCCTGCTTTGCCGGGCGTGCACGAACTCGAAGACGATGCGCAACGCGGTGTGCTGCTCCATTTTTTCTGTAATCACGAATTGCTGGCCACTGAGTTGATGGCGTTAGTCCTGTTGCGCTTCCCTGAGGCTCCAGCTGAGTTTCGTCGGGGCGTTTACGAAACGCTACGCGAAGAGCAGAAGCACACGCTCTGGTACCTTCGACGAATGGAGGAGTGCGGTGTGAAATTCGGCGATTACCCGGTCAGCAGCTTCTTCTGGCGCTCTGTCGCGCCGATGGAAACGCCCTTGGATTACGTCTCTCGGCTTAGCCTTACATTCGAACAAGCCAACCTCGACTACTCGCGATTCTATGCCTCGGTTTTCGAGCGTTCCGGCGATCGGAAAACGGCTTCGATTCTGAAACACATTTACAAGGACGAGATCGATCACGTCCGGTCCGGGCTCGATTGGTTTCGGAAATGGAAAGACCCGAATCAGAGCGACTGGGAAGCTTTTGGCCAGCACCTGCTGTTTCCGCTGAGCCCGAGTCGGGCCAAGGCGAACGGCGTCGCGCAGTTCAATACGGAGGGAAGACTAAAGGCCGGGCTTGACGCTGATTTTGTGCGTCAGCTCCGGATTTTCGAGCGTTCCAAAGGCCGGACGCCCAGAGTTTTCTGGTTTTGTCCAGATGCAGAAAACGACATGGCGGATGACCGCTATCAGCGACGCGCCGACGTCGAAATTCTCGCGCGCGATCTGGATATTTTACCCGCGTTCCTTGCCGCACGAGAAGACGTCGTGCTGGTGCAGCGGCAACCGTCGTTGGAGCATTGTGAGCGGTTGCAAGAGGCTGGGTTCGTTCTTCCTGAATTTGAGGAACTCGGCTTGGATGGCCAAATCAAGGAGGACAGCCTAACGAGAACTCGAAAGCTTGGTGGGTTGAGGCCTTGGGCCTGGTGTCCGTCGAGCGACCGGCTTTTCGAACCGCTCGAAGCGGCACGTGGGTGGAGTTCCTCGGTTAGGGAGCTCTTTTCAAAGGTCAGCGACCAGCAGCTGCTGGGTGGCGCGGTTGTCGATTCTTTGGATGAGCTTAGACGTTTGGCGGCGGAGCGCGAAGTCGTCGTGAAGGCTCCGTTCGGTGCTTCGGGCCAGCGGAATCAGCGTTGGAGCGGAGAGCCGACGGTGCGTTGGGCGGAGCGGGTGATCGCGAAGCAAGGAGCGGTCGTGGTCGAGCCGTGGTTCGATCGTGTGTTCGATTTTTCGGTTCAATACGAGATGGAGCGTGGCGGGCTGAGGAAAGTGGGAATCACGCGGGTCGAGAACAATCCTCGAGGTCAGTTCGTCGCGGCGGAGAGCGGTCCGAAATTGCTTCAGGGACTCGATGAAGCGCTGGCGCGATTTCTAGCGGGCGAGATCCGGCGTTATGACGAGGAGATCCGGGAGCAGATCGAGGCGCATGTCGAAAAGGCGGGCTACTTCGGGCCGGTCGGCGTTGACGCGTTTGTTTTCCGCGATGAGGCGGGTGAACTGCGATTGCGACCGATCGTCGAGCTCAATCCGCGCTTCACGATGGGGCGTCTGACTTTGGAGCTGAGAAAGCGGATCGCGGCGACCGGTAACGGCAGTTGCCTGCGATTTGAGTTGATCGACAAGCGGAAATTGGACTGCTCGGCTACGCCCCTGAACGATCCCGCGACTGCTGAGCGAACTCTGGCTGTTTTCCGCGTCGCGCCTAACTTTCAAGATCTGCGCGGGTAGGTCGAAGTGGTCACGCCAGAAATCCGGCGATCTCGTCAGCCACCATCATTCCTTCCAAGGTCAGCCGAAGCCTCCCGCTCTCGCGAAGCGCCAGTCCTTCCTCAATCAACGTCGCCTCGTTGGCTTCCGGTTCGCGCTCGATCCCGTCTGCCGTTCGCAGGCCAAGAGCTAACCGTTCCAGGCTTCGTTGCTCTTCGGTTAGCTTCTCCGCCTCGGCCTTCGCGTGGCCGAAACGCGCTACTTGATCGATGTAAGCCGCTGTGTCGCTGACGTTCTTCCAGCGCTCGCCCTGGATCGTCGAGACGGCGCTGGGACCGAGGCCCAGGTAGTCGGAGCCGGCCCAATAAGCCTGGTTATGAAGACTGCGCTTTCCGGGACGCGCGTAGTTCGAAACTTCGTAGTGCTCGAAGCCCGCGGTACCGAGTTTTTCATCGGCCAGGGTGAAAAATCCAGCATCGCGATCGTTGTCTTCTTTCCAGCCGAAATTCCCGGATTCGAACTTCGCCAGAAACTCGGTGTCTTCCTCAAAAGTCAGATTGTAGGCGGAAACGTGATCCGGTTCGAGGCTAACGACTTGGTCGAGACCCGCCCCCCAGATTTCCGGAGTCTGTCCTGGAATGGCGAACATCAGATCGATGTTCACCGCTGGAATTTCGGCTTCGCGCAGGAGCTGGAACGCCTCGATTGCCTCTTCCGGCGAGTGATCACGGCCGAGAGTTTTCAGCGTTGCCGCGTCGAGCGCCTGAACGCCGAGACTGACGCGAGTGATGCCGATTTCGCGCCAGAGCCGGGCTTTTTCGAGGCTGAAAGTTCGCGGATTCGCCTCGATCGTCCAATCGGTGACCTCGCTGAAATCCAGAAGCTGCTGGAGCCGTCCGCCAAGCCGCTCCCAGAGTTCGAGCGACAAAATCGATGGCGTGCCGCCTCCAAAATAGAGAGTTTCCGGGTTCCTGACCGTCGATCGCTCCAGTTCGGTCCCCAGCGCGTCAACAAAATCCGAGATCGACTCTTTGCCTGGCTGGTGTTTGAAAAAACCGCAGTAGGGGCAGATGTGATGACAGAAAGGAATATGAAAATAAAGATGTCGCGCCATGAAAAAGTCCTCGTATAATCCGGCGTTCCTGCCTCAACCCAAACCTTTTCTTCCAACCTGAATTAAGCGGCATTCTCCGTGGGAAATCGAGGCTCAACATCTTCTTCGCCGTTTGATTCGGCACTCGGCGGAACGCTCCTTCGCGACGTTTCGCGTTCGTTTTTTTTGACGATGAAGCTGCTGCCGAAGGGCGTCCGCGCTCCGATCAGCCTCGGTTATCTGCTGGCGCGAGCCTCGGACACGATCGCCGATACGCGCGGCCCGTCGTCCACGGTGCGGAAATCGCTTCTCGTCCGCTATCGCGGCTTGATCCACGTTGAGAAGCCGTCCGAAACGGAAGTCGAGTTGCTCGCGAATGAGATTCGCCAGGAGATTCTTCCGAAAGTCCATCATGATGGCGAGCAGGCGTTGCTGGGGCAAATCGAGGCCTGTTTCGGGTGGCTGCGGAAATTCAGCGGTCCTGATCGAAGCGCGCTTCACAAAGTTTTGGATTTGATCGTAAAGGCCCAGATCAACGACGTCGAAGTCTTCGGCGCGGCGAATCGATTGAACCTTCAGTTTCTGCAAAACGAAGCTGATTTAGTGCGTTACGCCGACATGGTCGCGGGGAGCGTTGGGATTTTCTGGACGGAAATCTGCGCGGCGCGAGACGCGAACTTCGCGGACATGACGGTCGATGCGATGCGGTCGCGAGGTGAGCGCTACGGCCGTGGCCTCCAGATTTTAAACATCGTGCAAGATCTCGGCGACGATTTGAAAGCCGGCCGCTGCTACTTGCCGCATGAGCAGCTGCTGGAAGGCGGTTGGGTCGAAGGAACCTGGATGTCGAACCAGGCTTCGATCATGAATGTATCGAAAATCTGGTTGGATCGAGCCGAATTGGAGATTCGACAAGGGCTCGCCTACGCCGAGCAGCTGAACGGTAAGCGACTGCGCGTCGCGACGATTCTTCCGGCGTTGATCGCGGCGCGAACGATTCGGGATATCAGAAAATCGCAGAGCAGCTTCTTGAAGAATCGGATCAAAGTCCCGCGGGCGGACGTGAAGAAAATTCTCTGGAAAGCCACGCTCTGCGCTTGGACCGGCCGTGGTTTCGAACCGTTGTTTGAAGAATTAATCAAGCGGCCGAGCGACAACGAGGTAACTCGGCCTGGTCAACACCTTTCTTGACGTTTTGTCAGGCAGGAACGCCGCTTGTGCTTTTGTTGAAAACAGCCGTAGTTTTCGTATGAAGACGTTGGCAGCCCTCCTCACGCTTCTGGTTCTGGCAGGATCAGCATTCGCGCAAAGCCTGGCCGAGAACAAGTTTTTCAAAGCGGTTGAGGGCACTTGGAAAGGGAAGGGGACCATCACCAACGCTAACCTCGAGAAATCTCCCGCTAAGAATCGGCTGGTTTGCGAGTTCGCTGATGACGGCCGGACGTTCACGATCACTGGCAAGCTCGAATTGGGCGAACCTGGGGTTGCGGAGGAGTCGATGTCGATCGAATACCGGTGGGACTACCAAGCGGGGACGGTCGAAGGCCTGTTGGCTGGGCGATTCACCAACCTCGGCGGAGGTGAGGTCTCCGACTTCGAAGTGGCGATCGATGAAGAAAACCTGACTGCGAAGCTGAACCAGATTTCAGGCGCTTCCGGCGAGCCGCGCATCGAAGTGACCAACAAGATCGTCGACGGAAAATACATTGTGGTCTTTTCGATGACTGATTCTGGTGGTCAGAAAATTATGGACGGCGAGTTGACCTACGATCGCGAAGAGTAGGCGGCGATTCACAAAGTTCGACTCTTTAAGATTGCGACGGCTGAACCAGCCGCTTCAGTCCGGGCGATGGAATTCGATCTCACTGGAGAACACAAAGACGACGCCTACATTTTGCTCGCAGGCCTCGTCACGCCGCGCCCGATTGCCTGGGTGACAACGCAGGATGAAGACGGTCGAGTCAACGCCGCGCCGTTCAGCTTCTTCAATGTCTTCGGCTCCAAACCGCCGATCATCGCCTTCGCTCCAGGCGACAAAGAGCCGGGGATCCCAAAAGACACTGCGCGAAACATCCGAAAGACCGGCGAGTTCGTCGTTAACCTCGTCGACGAAGCGAATGCCAAGGCGATGAACCTGACCGCAACCGAATTGCCGCTCGGCGAAAGCGAACTTGAGCTCGCCGGACTCACTGCCGCGCCGAGTTCCCGCGTCACGCCGCCTCGCATCGCCGAAGCCCCGGTTTCTCTGGAATGCCGCGAGTGGTCCACGCTCGAAATCGGCCAAAACCGGCTTGTCATCGGCTTAGTCGACTGGATTTACGTTCGCGAAGGCGTCATCGATCCCGAAACCCTCCTTGTGAATCGCGAGGCCTTCCAACCCATCGGCCGGATGGAAGTTCCCGCCGGCTACACCCGGACGACGGATCGTTTCGACATGCCGCGACCATGAAAACCCTACTTTGTCTCGTCTTCCTCGTGGCAGCAGCTGCTGTCTCTCGCGCAGAGACTGGCACCGGCTCAGCGCACAACGTCATCATTAAATCGCCGCTTGAAGGCGACTGGTATTTGTCGTCGCGAAATCTCCTGACCTCGCGGGACGGCTTCGACGATTTCTTCTTCGGTTACCTCGATGTCAACCTCGGCTACAATCTCGGCGATGGCTGGGCAGTCGAAGGCGGCTACCGACATGCCTGGCTCGAAATCGGCGACGACTGGCGCGATGAATATCGGCCGTCGGCGATTCTCAGCTACCGAACCAAGCTCGGCGACTGGTCCTTCTCCAATCGCAGTCGGCTGGAATATCGGATGTTCGAAAGCGGCAGCGCGGCGAACGACCGGATGCGCTATCGCAACGAGACTCGCCTCATCGCGCCCTGGGAATTCGGCCCGATGGACGCGAAGCTCTTTTTCGAAGAGGAATTTTTCTACGAGTTCACGGATGACGGCTTCAACTTCAACTGGGTAACCTGGGGCTTCCGCTGGCAAATCCGCGACGGGGTGGTGGCCAAGTTAGGGCATCGCTGGCAGGCGTTTCGATTTGGCGACGGCGAGTGGAACCATCGGCATCAGCTGGTGACGGGGATTTTGTTCTTTTTCTGAGAGAGCTTCCGAAATTCACCTAGAAAAGGAGAGTGTTTATTTCACAGATTGGCTGCTCATCAGCGCCAGGAGCTCGCCCATCGCCACCATGATTTCTTCTGCGGCATTCGGATGTTCTTCAAGTCCCTCCAGCGCGGCGACAATTTCGTCCCGGGCGACTTCAAGCGGCTTCTTAAACTCTTGGGTCAACTCCTTACGAGTTGCATCATCCGGTTTTCCTAGAACTTCAAACCGGCTAGCAATTTCCTTCAGTTCATCGGTTTTTGCGGCGATTTTCTCCGCGGCTTGCACAGCGCTGGCTTCGTCCGATGCGTCTACGGCGATATCCGCAATTTCTTCGGCGAAGTCGACCAGGTCGCCCATGGCCTTTTCGTGAGAGTCCGTGTCTCCGCAGCTTACGAATGCTAAGCTGAGGAAAAGAGAAGAGATCGCGATCGCTGTTTTCATGAGTGTCGTCCGCAAACTGGCCGGAAGACCACTGGAAAACAACTGCGAAGCGCTCGACAAATTTTAACTCTCGGGTCCCGTCGAGATGTCGAGCCGGATCGTTTCTCCGCTCGGAGTCGTCGCGGTGGTCGTCGTTGAAGAGGAGCGAGTCGAACCTGTCGAGCCGTTTGTCTGGCTGTTGCTGTTGTTTCCTCCACCGCCGTTGTTGTCCCCTGCGGCTTCTTGAATCGCGATTGTTGAGACGGCTGAATCAACAGCGGCAGTGGCGTACTGCTGGAGCTTTTCCCATGGCGATTTGGGCACCCAGATGACATCGCCCGGCTGCAGATGAAAATCGGTCGCGTTTCCATTCAGAATCGATGCGACGTCGATTGGCGCGACCTCTGGATCTGGCGTTGTCGCACCTCGAACGAGGAGCAAGCCCTTGCGAAATGTGCTGGGCATCGGGCCACCGGCAATGGCGAGCGCTTTGACGAAGGTTAGATCGCTTGAGTAGGGAACTGCCCGCGGAGTTCGGACGTTTCCTAACACGTAAACCTTGTCCGTTCCCTTGGTTGGAAGATACAGATAATCGCCCGGCTTCAGGTAGACGTTTTGCGTCATGTCGCCGCGCTCGACCAACGATTCGAAGTCGACCGGGATGATTTTAGCATCACGCAGAAGCACGCTTCGTCGAAGATCGGCGAGATTCTGAGTTCGGCTCGCGATTTCCGAACTTCGCACTCCGCCCGCGAGCGAAATTGCGTCGAGGACGCTGGTTGGGCGTGGCAACTCGTAAACGCCGGGCGAAACGACCTGTCCCATCACCGAATAAGTGGCGCTCTGAACGCGGACGGTATTGATATTGACAATGGGAAACGGGTAGGCGTCTTTCAGAGCTGTCGCGAGGGACTTTTCGAGTTCTGGAAGCGTCCGGCCGACTGCAGGGACGCCGCGGGCGACATCATAATAGAGTTTTCCATCCGGCATCACCATCGTGGTGGCGTCGGTGTCTAGAACTTCAACGATGTTGATTTTGAGAACGTCGCCAGCGCCGACTCGATAACTGCGATCAGTCGGCTTGAGATCGGCAGGATCGATCCGACGATTCATATCGAGGGTCATGAACTTGATCTTATGCTCGTCGGCACCGCCGGTGAAAGCACGAGGATTGTAGTCCGGACCTTCGATCACTGCGCAGCTGGAGAGAAGAAGGGATAGCCCGAGGACAGCGAGGGCCGTGAGTTGAACGGAGCGGAGGAGCTTCATTTTCGGTCGTTCGGTGAGTAGGATTGGGAAGGACGAGAGAAGGGAGGATCAGCGGCCTGCGGAAACAGAAATAGCGGCGTCGTTAGCGAGCAAGCCAGCGACTGAGCCGTCGATGTAAGCATAAATCGCGGTATCGAGGAGTTTCTCGGCGAAAGCCCAAGGCCGATTGTGGACGTAAACGATGTCTCCCGGCTCAAGCTCGAAATCCGTCGCCTTGCCGTGGAGAACTTTGCGAAGTTCGGCGATTTTGGTCTCCGGCTTGTCGAGCCGACCGCGAATCACGAGGACGCGGTCTTTCCAGCCATCTCGCGTGAATCCGCCAGCAGCTGCTACCGCGCCCAAAGTCGTGAATCCGGCCTGCATCGGTTTGACGCCCGGGTTGGCAACGGCACCGAATACGTAAACGTCGTTCCTCAGTTTTGAGGCAATGTAAATGTAATCGCCCGGCTCCAGCTGGACGTTATGCTTGAGATCGCCCTTCAGGTATAGCGCCTCGATGTCTACCGTCATTCGCTCACCATGGCGGACGATGAAAGAGCGGCGCAAATCGGCCAATTCGATCGCGTCGAGTCCGCTGCTTCCGAGATTGAACCCGCCGCTTCTGGCGAGTGCGTTAAGCAGAGAAGTCGGCCTCTCAAGTGGGTAGGAACCGTTGTTGCGGACCTCGCCGAGAACGGTGTAGCGCTTGCTGCCGAGCGCTGCGGGCGTGATGATCAATTTCGATTCGCCTTGATATTCTTCGAGAATTGCGTTCATCGAATCGCGAAGTTCGTCGATCGTTTTGCCGCGTACGTCGACCTGCTTAGCTTGGAGAAAACTGATTGTCCCGTCCGGTGCCACTGGAACTGCGAGTTTCTTGAGTTTTGGCTGACCGTGGAGCGCAAAATTGAGCGTATCGCCAGGGCCGAGCTCGTAGCGCTTGCGCCAGGAAGAGGTAGGCTGCGCCACCGCGACGACTGGATTTGGAGTTGGCTTGGCAACTTTGACTGCCGGGCTGGCGACGAGTTTTGCCTCGGCAACTGGCGCGGCTGGCTTGTCTTGTTTGACGATTTTCTCGGTTTTTAGACCGATATTGACGAGCTCGGCTGCGGAATCGGTTTCGAGAGGCTCGACTTTCTGGAAGCGTACAGGTTTGGAGTCGTCAGCAGCTGCTGGGGTCGGCTGAGTTGTTTTGGCCGGAAGCGGACGTTCGGAATACCGAAATTTATCATCCGCGAGCGGCGGTGGATTGATCAGCGTGGCGCGGATCGGAGCCGGTTTGGGCTCGGTGGATTCCGGTTCGGCCGTGGCCTCGGATTCGTAGCCTGCGATGACTTGCGCTCGAATTGGAGCAGTCGCTGAGGCATCGGATTTGGCTTCAGTTCCCAATTTTTCGATCAATGGCGGAGCTTTTGCCCCTTCAAAGTCGATGTTGGAATCCTGGGCGGCAACTCGGAGAACTCCGAAAGTCAGGACTGCGAAAAGCATGCCCGAAAAAAGGATTGTTCCGAAGAAGGTGGGGTGGGTGGATCGGGGCGCGGGGTTCACGGCCATAAGGACTAAAATTCAACCCTACTGTAAATTCTGATTATTCTAAGCGCAACCTGTTTTTATAATAATTAGATCTTTTGTGATTATTATTAATGCGAATTCTGATCAGGGGTGTGATTGATCTGTGGAAATTGTGGGACTTTTGGCAGGCCATTTCCATTCAGGCTATCCGCGTCATTCCGCCTGCGGCAAAGCCGATTCGGAGGTCAGCTCAAAGTTGCCAAATCGGAGCGATGCTACTTGGAGACTTCGAATGCCATGGATTTCGATCGCTGTGAAGGCGATCAATTCAAAGCTGGGAACTCAACTCAAGTTCTGCGTCGCGAAGCCCACGTGCAGGGCCGCGCCGATATGAAATGCTGACTCATCGACCTTAAACTTCGGGTGGTGCAATCCGAACGTGCACCCTTCCGCCTCGTTGCGAGTGCCGATCGGGATGAAACAGGTCGGCGCGAAGTCACCGTAGAACGCGAAATCCTCGCCGCCCATGACCGGGGCGCTCAAAAGGATATTCCCAGTCCCCACGAGACTCTCCCCGAGATCGAAAACCTCTTCCCAGAGCTCGGGGTCGTTCGAGGTCGCCGGGTAGTCCACTGCGGGGAATTCGACCTTCGCTGTGCATTTGTTGAGGGTTGCAATTCCCGTAGCGACCTCGCCGAGACGCACCTTCAGCGCGTCCTTATTTTCTCGCGAAAGTGACCGGATGGTGCCGCGCAACACGACCTCTTTTGGAATCACATTGTAGCCCGATCCGCCGGTGTCGAACCCGGTGAAACTGATCACACACGCCTCCAATGGATCCTGTTCCCGTGAGACGAGCGTCTGCGCCTCCAGAACGATTTTCGAGCCAGTTGTCAACGGATCGATCGTCAAGTGAGGCATCGCCGCGTGCCCCCCGCGTCCAGTGACCGTGATCTCAAAGGAGCTCGTCGCCGCCAGAAATGGCCCCGGCCGGCCGGTCAATTTCCCCGTCTCGACCATCGGCCAAACGTGGAGCGCTAGCACTTTTTCCACCTTAGGATTTTCCATCGCACCGGCCTTGCACATCTGCTCGGCCCCGGCCCCGCCCTCTTCGGCGGGTTGGAAAAAGAGTTTCACCGTACCCTTCAAATCCGCCTCGGACTCCTTCAGCAATTTGGCCGCTCCGAGCAACATCGCGGTGTGGCAGTCGTGCCCGCAGGCGTGCATTTTGCCGTCTGTGTTGCTACGGAATTCAACATCCGCCTCCTCATGAATTGGCAGCGCATCCATGTCTGCTCGCAACGCAATGCACCGCGACTCGTCGTCGCCGATCGTCGCTACGATCCCTGTCTCCGCGATCCCGGTTTCGTAACGCACGCCGAGTTTGTCGAGCTCCGCAGCAACGAGCTTCGAAGTCTCATGGAGTTCATAGAGGAGCTCGGGAGTCTGGTGCAGCCGACGCCGGATCTCGATCATCCACGGCTCGATCTCTTTCGTTCGCTTGAGGATTTCTGCGGAGGAATTCAGCATGCCGAACCGTAGATTCGCCAGTCGGGATCGCCAGAATATATTTTGTAGTGCAGTTAGCTAGATGAACAATTCAGGCCGACTTCAGCCTTCGTCGCCCGCAAGCTCCAGCTCTAATTCAGCCTCGCCATCCTTCTTCGCTTTCGGCGACTTTTTCTTTTTGGCCTTCTTAATCTGCTTGTCCTCGGTCCACGGATTGACGTCTTCTTGTTCCGGCTTGTCCGTATCGTTGAACCGAATGCTCAACGTCTTGGACACCCCGAATTCCTCCATCGACACGCCGTACATCACGTCCGCCCGGCTCATCGTGCGCTTCGAGTGAGTCACGATGATGAACTGGCTCGATTCGATGAAGCGATCGAGAACGCGGATGAAACGCTCGATGTTTGCTTCGTCGAGCGGCGCATCGAGTTCGTCGAGAACACAGAACGGTGAGGGCTTGACCATGTAAATCGCGAAAAGCAACGCAACCGCGGTCATCGAGCGCTCGCCACCGGAAAGCAGCGAGATCGATTGCAGTTTCTTGCCTGGCGGCTTGGCGATGATCTCGATTCCGGACTCCAGCGGATCGTCGTCGTCGAGCAGAACCAGATTCGCCTGCGCGCCTTTGCCGAAAAGCTCGGTGAACATCTCGCGGAAGTTTTCGCGGACCTTCACGAACGTCTCGGCGAACATTTCCTCAGTCGTCACGTTGATCTTTTCGATCACTTTGAGCAGCTCCTCTTTGGAACTCACGAGGTCATCGTGCTGCTGCTGCATCATGTTGAACCGCTCTTCGAGTTCGTCGTATTCCGCAATTGCGTCGAGATTGACCGGCCCCATGGAGTCCAGTTTGCGGCGCAAACCACCGAGGATCGATTCGACGAATTCCCAATCGGGCTGAGACTCATCCGGGATCTCGATTTCGTCGAGTTCGGCCTCGGTCACGTCCTCTTCGTCGGCTTCAAGCACAGGCTCTTCGGTTTCGACGTCGACGTCGACGTCGACCTCGGCTTCAGCCTCAGGTGCCTCAGCGACTTCCGAATCCTCAGCAGCTGCTGGCTCGAGTTCCACAGGTTCGGCCTCGCTCTGATCGCTTTGTTCGTTCTGAACCGGAGCCTCAGATTCGTCTTCCGCATCCGGCCCGGCCTCTTCCTCATCGCCTTTTGCTGCCATCGTTTCACGGCGGCGCGCTGTTTTGTCGTGGGACTTGCGCTGCTCGGTGATCACCGCAAGAAGGGTGTGGCTGTCAGGCTCGAAAACCTCCAACTCAAGCTGATACCGCTCGCGGATCGTTTCAGTCAGATTCTCGATTCGAAGCTCCAACTGGGTCGACCGAATTTCTTCTTTGCCGCGCTGATCGGAAACTTTCTGAACGTCCTGACGAAGCGTAACCAACTCGACTTCGCCTTTTTCGATCTTCGAAAGGTAGATTCCACGCTGCGATTCCAGCTCCTTGCGATTATCGACCACCCCTGAGAAATCCGTCTCAGCTTCGCCAATTTCGCCACGCAGTTTCTCGGATTCGCTCGCCGCATTCTCGATCCGCTCGTTGTAAGTTTCGATCTCCGACTTCCGCCGACGAATGATGTCAGTCAATTCCTGCATCCGGCTCGTCATCGGCGAGCGCTGTTGTTGAAGCGCCTCCTTCGCCCGCTTTTCAACGGCGAGCGAGGTCTTCAAATCGTTCAGCAAGCTGGTTGCCTCGGTCTCTTTTTCCCTAACGAGTTGACCGCGATCTCCAAGCTCGGTTGCGCTCAGATTCAGTTTCTGGATCGTCTCGACCGAAGCCTTTTTGCTGTCGTCGAGCTCTTGAAGCTTTGCCTGGCTCGCAGCCTGACGTTCTTTCAATTCGTCCTCTTCCCAACGCAGACTTTCCAATTTGCTGTCCGATTGCTGGATCTCGCGCTGCACTAACGCCAGCTGACCATCCACGGTCGAAAGCGTCACTCGGATCTGCTGAAGTCGCTCGCGATGGGTGTCCACTTCGACCTTAGCCGAGGCGACGTCCTCATCGAGATTCATAACCACCTTCTTCTGCCCTGCGAGATTCGAGCGCAGCTCGTCGGTCACGCCTTGAAGCGTTTTGATCTCGCTCTGGCGTTCCAGAATCGAAGCCGCGCCGCCTTTGCGCACGCCGCCAGTCAAAATGCCTTCACTCGACAAAAACTCGCCGCCGAGAGTCGCGAACGAAACGTCCGGATAATCTTTTCGAAGCTCCAGAGCCGATTCGAAGCTCTCGACGATGAGCACGTTTTTCAGCAACGCGCTAACGACTGGCTCAACCCGCGCTTCGGGCTTCACTCTGTCGATCGCCCAGCCGACCGCTCCGTGCGGAGTCGTCTGCATTTGAATTCCGCCGTTCTGAACGAGCAGATTTTCCGGAATCAACGAAGCCTGGCCGAGTTCGCCGCGTTTCAGACTGTCGAGCATCGCCTGAGCCATCGTCGCGTCCGCCACGACCACAGCTTGAAGCAAATGTCCGAGAGACGCCTCGATCGCAGGGATGAATTCGTTTTCGACTTCGATGAAATTCGCGACCACGCCGCGGACTGCGTTTGTGAAGAAGTCAGGCTGGTCGAGCCCCTTCAAAACCTCCTTCGTGCCACGTTCGAAACCCTCGCCGCTCGCCACCAGCTGCTGGAGCGTTTCGAGACGCGTTTGCTTCTCGGTCAGCTCGCGCGACAGGTTCGATTCGGAGACCCGCGCCGCCGCCAGATCACGCTGAGCGGTGTCGAAAGAGTCTTCAAGCTGCTTCAGCTCAAGCTCAAAATTCTCCCGCGCCGTTTCGTGCTTCTCACGATCCTTGTTAAGCGCGTCGTCCTCTTTCGTCTTCGCGTCGTGCTCTTTCTGAACCCGGCTTACCTCCTCCGCCAGCTGCGTTAGCCGTTGCTGGCTGGATTCGAGCTGATTTCGCCCGTTTTCAAGCTGCGCCGTCAGCGTCGCGACGAGACTCTCGGCCGCTCCGAGCGAATTCCGATTTTCCGTCAGGCTCGTGTCGATGTCCTCGCGCTCTTTCCGAATATCCTCGGTCTGCTTGACGTAATTTCCAAGCTCGCGCTCCTGCCGCTCGATCTGCCCGCTGATTGCCTCAAGGCTTTCATTCGTGTAGGCGAGATCGCGCTGCTGCGTGTTCAGCTTGTCCTGGTTCGCGGTGATGTCCGACTGATTCCGGTCGATCAGAGCGAGCAGCTCTTTACGGCGCTCGTCGTTAAATCCGATCCGGTTGTGCGCGCCCTGAATCCGGTTCTGCTGCTCGATTTCGCGCTGACGCAGATTCCCGAGTTCTTCCTCAACTTTTTGAAACGCCTGCCGCGTGTCATTCAGGTCAGTCTGGCCTCCTTCGATGCCTGCCTGCATCTCTTCCTGGCTCTTGCGCAGCGACTCGACCGAAACAACAAGCTCGCTACGTTCCGCGGTCAGCTCCGCAAATTTTCGGTGGCTGAAGTGGGTGTCGAGCACCCTGACATGCTCCAAAAGACTGGCGTAACGCCGCGCCTTAGCGGACTGGCGTTGCAGCGAGCCCATCTGCCGGCGCTGCTCTTCGATGATGTCGCAAATCCGGACGAGGTTCGCCTCGGTGTAGTCGAGTTTGCGGAGTGCTTCGCGCTTCTGCGACTTGAACTTCGTGATCCCGGCCGCTTCCTCGAACACCTGACGCCGATCTTCCGGCTTAGAGCTGAGGAGCATGTCGATCTTGCCCTGTTCCATTACCGAATACGACGAACGGCCGATTCCGGTGTCCATGAAAAGGTCGTTGATGTCCTTGAGCCGGCACGGCTTACGATTCAGGAGATACTCGCTTTTGCCGTCTCGATAAACTCGGCGTCCAACGGACATTTCTTCAAATTCGACCCCCAGCGCCTTCGCCGTGTCGCCCAAAGTCAGGACGACTTCAGCCAAACCGAGCGGTTTGCGCTTCTCGGTGCCGTTGAAAATGACATCGGCCATCTCGCCGCCGCGGAGAGCTTTGGCGGATGTTTCGCCGAGCACCCAACGAATGGCATCCACGACGTTGGACTTGCCGCAGCCGTTCGGCCCAACAATTCCGGTGACGCCCGGGTGAAACTCAAGGAGAGTGGGATCGGCGAACGATTTGAAGCCGTTGATTTCGAGCGATTTTAGGAACATTCGGGTTAAACGGGGCGGTTGTTTGAGTTGTGTGCCTGCTAGGAATTCAGGTGCGATGAGATACCTCTATCTTGTGGTTCTTCAAGAACAAAAGCGATATTCCACAACATCTTGTGGTCGAAAGTTTTCAGGCGCACCGGATCTTGATCTATTTTTGAGGTCCAAATGGTCTGGAAATCCGAATTAAGTCGGGATTTTCGACGCTGGAAATCCGGCTCGAGCCCGCAGGCCTGAACGACGTCGAAGTTTTTCAGATTCCTTAACAAATTGAGGGATCGAGATTGATTCTGCGGCGTTTCCAGCCAAGATCTCGCCGATTCGTCGTGACCGAAACTTACCTTCAAAAACTCCGTGATCCCAGGAGCGGCGAGCTCCGCATCCACCTCATCGGCGTGGCCGGATCCGGCATGAGCGGGCTGGCCTCCTTGCTAATGGGCATGGGCCATCGCGTCAGCGGCTGCGATCGGGTCACCTCGGTTGAGACCGAGCGGCTCGAAACTGTTGGGCTTCGATTTCGATCTCCACAGACCGCGGACACCGTCGACGGAGCTCAACTCGTGATTTATTCGTCTGCGATCAAGCCCGGAAATCCGGCTTACGACGCAGCAGCTGCTCAGGGAATTCCGCTCGTCCGGCGCGCCGAGGCGCTGGCGGCGATCATGGATCAAAAAAAGGGAATCGTGATTTCCGGCACTCACGGAAAAACGACGACTTCGGCGATGGCCGCGCACATTTTGCGAAGCGGTGGTGTGAAGCCTTCTCACTACGTTGGGGCGGAAATTCCGCTGCTTGGCACGAACGCTCAATGGCGGCCCGAAGGGGAGCACATCGTGGCCGAGGGCGATGAAAGCGACGGCACCCTGGCGCTGTTTCGTCCGGAGCATGCGATCGTGCTTAACATCGAGGAAGAGCACCTCGACTTCTACGATGGGATTGAAGCGATCAACGCGGTTTTCCGGCAGCTGCTGGATCAGACGAGAGGATTTTTTATTTACTGCGGGGATGATTCCGGGGCGCGAGTCGTCTGCGAAGGCCGTGAAAAGGGTCTCTCGTATGGCCTGAGCGAAGGGCTCGACTACCGAGCGGCGAACATTGAGGAAAGGCGTGGGAGCACGGTTTTTCAGGTTTCGCGCAGCGGGATCGAACTTGGCGAAATCGAGCTGAGTATTCCAGGTCGACACAACGTTTTAAACGCGCTCAGCGCAGTTGCGTTGGCGACGGAGCTGGGAATCACGTTCGGCGTGATCAAAGCCGCGCTCGGGACTTTTCGCGGGGCCAAACGTAGGTTCGAAGAGAAGTTCCAGAGCGACGAATTCCTCATTTACGACGACTACGGTCATCACCCGACTGAAATCGAAGCGACGCTCCAAACCGCGCGCCAGCTCGAGCCCAAGCGGCTCCTCTGCGTGTTCCAGCCGCATCGATTCACCCGAACCCAGCTGCTGCGTGACGAATTCGGCAAGGCTTTCGGCAAAGTCGATGAGCTAGTCGTGACCGACATTTATCCGGCGAGCGAAAAGCCGATACCAGGGATCACCGGCGACACGATTTGTGAAGCGGTTCGCGAAAACGGCGACGCGAAAGTCGATTCGATCCCAGATAAAACGCTAGCCCGTTTCCACGTCGGCAACCGGCTCAGACCGGGCGATTTGTTGATGAGCCTCGGTGCTGGCGACGTCCACGAAATCACCACAGCGATCGCGCGTGATCTCGAAACTCGTCAGCAGCTGCTGGACGCGATGGACGACTCGGATGCGACGATCAAGCTCTACGAACCGATGGCGAAGCACACCACGATTCGCATCGGCGGCCCGGCTCAATTCTGGGTCGAGCCTCGGACTGTGGCTGGACTTTCGCGGCTCGTCGTCTTCTGCCGCGAGCAGGGAATTCCGATCCGCGTCGTAGGTCGAGGATCGAACTTGTTGGTCAGAGACGGCGGGATCGAAGGCGTCGTGATCCACCCTGCGAAAGGCGATTTCGAGCGCGTTGCGGTCCAAGGCGAATTGGTCGAGGCAGGCGTCGGCGTGCGGCTGAAAAAAATCACCGCTGCGGCGCAGAAAGCGGGATTGGCCGGCTTCGAGTGGATGGAAGGAATTCCCGGAGTTGTCGGCGGTGGAATCCGGATGAACGCAGGCGCGATGGGCTCAGAAATGTTCGATCAAGTCGTCAGCGTGACTTTCATCGATAGCGAAGGTCAGGTTCGAACCAAGCTGACCGAGGAAATTGATTTTCGATACCGAAGCGTGCCGGAATTCACGGACAACTTCGTGGTTTCCACGGTTTTCCGTGGTTCCGAAGGAGTTCCGGATGCGATCGCCGCGAAAATCTCGGCTTCAATGAATCATCGCAAATCCAGCCAGCCAATCGCAGCGAGCGCAGGCTGCATTTTCAAGAATCCTGAAGTCTGCGGGGCTGGCCAGTTGGTAGACGAGTTAGGCCTGAAGGACACCGGCGTTGGCAAAGCGCGCGTTTCCGAAGTTCACGGAAATTTCATCGTCAACGACGGTGGCGCGACAGCTGGCGAGGCGCTGGAGTTGATCGAAAATATCAAAGCCAAGGCGCGAGAAGAGAGGGGAGTCGAGCTTGAGACCGAGGTTCAGATTCTCGGGACGGACGCGCCGTTCGAGTGATCCTTCAGTAGGCAGTCAAAACGGCAACGCCGTTTCGAACGAAAAGCCCAGGGTTGGCGGGAGCGAAGCGAAAGCTACCCTGGGATCGAAGCGTGAAGAAAATCTCAAGGCTGAAGGCCTTGCGCACCGTTCCGGATCGCCTTCAGCGAACAGTTCATAGGATGATGCGGACCCAGGGTAGGCTTCGCTTTGCTCCCGCCAACCCTGGGCTGAAAATTCGGAACGGCGTTGCCGTATGTCCGATCAGATCGGTCAAATCAATCCTGACGGAACACGAATCACTGACCCTTTCGTTTGTCACCCGGCCGACGCGCGCGAGTCTGGAAATCGATCGGTAACCCAGTCAGATCGTATTCCGCGCGGAGTTTATTCTCAAGGTAGCGCTCGTACGTCCGCGTCATCAGGTTGGCGTGGTTGACGAAAAGCAGGATTCGAGGAGCCTCGATTGCACGCGGGCGATCGCTCCGACGCGTGGTCACGTAGAGCAGATTCAGCCGCTTGCCGCCTTTGGCCGGTGGTGGATTCGAGGCGATCGAATCACGCAAAACTCGGTTGAGCTGACCTGTTCCGAGCGGCTCGTTCGCCGCTTTTCCGACGCGTTCGATTGATCCGAAAATCCGGTTCAAATTCTCGCCTTTCATCGCCGAAACCGCCGCGATTGGCGCGTAGTGAAGGAAAAAGAGCTCGCGTTCGATGTGCTCGCGGAGTTTTTCCAAGCGTTCCCGTTGGCTCGATTCCGGCTCGAAGAGGTCGAACTTGTTGGCGATGATGATGCACGGCTTGTTCTCTTTCTGAATCAGCTGGGCGATGGTCCGATCCATCTTTGTGACGCCTTCGCCCGCGTCGACGACTAACAAACACAAGTCAGCGCGCCGAATGCTGCGTTCGCTCCGCATCACACTGAAAATTTCGACGGGCGAATCCCGACTACCGCGTTTCCTGATTCCCGCAGTGTCGATCAAAGTGTAGTGCTGTCCGCCCCGTTCGTAGGGGACGTCGATCGCGTCTCGCGTGGTGCCGGAAACGCTGCTTACGATCGTTCGTTCGTCTTGGAGGACGGCGTTGATCAGCGATGATTTTCCGACGTTGGGACGACCGACGATCGCGATGCACGCAGGTGCAATTTCGTCTTCCTCTTCGTCCTCGACTTGGGATTTGCCGAATTTTTCGATCAGATTATCGCTGATGTGCGCCAGCAGCTGCTCAAAGTTTCGACCGTGCTCGGCGCTGAGCGGAATCGGCTGATCAAAGCCCAGAGCAGCGAAATCCGTGACGAGATTGTCGTGCTTCGGGTCGTCGACTTTGTTCACCACGAGGATCGTCTCGACCTTCGCGCGTCTCAGCACGTTCGCCAGATCCGCGTCGATCGGGTTGATGCCCTCGTGAGCGTCCACCAGCAGCAGAATAAGATCGGCCGCTTGAATCGCGATGTCCGCTTCGGCTCGAACCGCATCGCCGAATCCGTCATCGAGCGCGGCCCCGATTCCGCCTGTGTCGACGACCTCAAACGGAGTCGGCCCAAGATTGCAGTCCGCCGCAATCCGGTCGCGCGTTACCCCTGGCTGATCGTGGACGATTGAAATCCGTCGACCTGCGAAACGGTTGAACAACGCGGATTTTCCGACGTTTGGACGACCGACGATGGCGACAGTTGGCTTAGCTTTGATTGGGATGGGCATGACCGCTCCGCTGCAAGTGGCGGACGCCATCGATCAAGTAGATCGCACTGGAAATCAACGTAAAGAACCCAGCAGCTGCTGCGATCCAGACCGGCGAGAGCGGAATCGCAAAAAGCGCCCAGCAAATTGTGATCATTTGCATCGCAGTTGCCGTTTTTCCGGTCCAATGCGGCTGACATTTGAATCCGGGGCTGAGATGATTGGTCAGGAAAAAACCAAGCGGGTTGACGGTGTCGCGCGCGATCACCAAAATCGCGAACCATAGTGGAAGCTGCGGTTCCCAGCGTGCGAAGCTGAGGGTGATGATCGCCGTCAGCATCAACGCTTTGTCGACGAGCGGATCGAGAATTTTCCCGAGTTCAGTTTGCTGGTTGAAGCGCCGCGCGATCCAGCCGTCGAGCGCATCGCCTAACGCGGCGACTACGAAGGTGAAAATCGCCGCGATTCGCAGCCAGGCGACGGGCTCTTCTGCTTCGAGGCTCTGCCCATAATAGAGGGTGAAGCCGACGAAAACCGGAATCAGCAAGCCGCGAGTTACGGTGATTTTGTTTGCGAGAGTCATCGAAATTTCCCGCTAACTTCCGAGGTTAAACATAAACCAAGCGGGCACTGCAACGTAAGCGATTATCAACAGGATTAAAACCGCCCTGACCCAAAGACTTCTGAAGCGGCGAAAGAGAATCGTGCCGAGAACGATCCCGAGCAGCGTTTCGAAAATCATGAAGTAGCCGCCGTAGCTGGCGGTGTCCCAGTAGGAAATCAGGGAGTGAAATCGCCAGTCTGTGGCTGGCCAGAAATGGGCGTGCGCGTCGTGCGTGTGAACCGGAAAATCGCAGGCGAGGTGCAAAAGCGCCGACAACGCGAAAATCGCGAGAATTGATTTTTTCCGCCAGATCAGGAACGCGATCAGCAGAATCAAAGCGAACAACGGCACCGAATTGAAGACCGATTGAAGCGTCGTCATCGGCTCCTCGAAATAGTATTCGGTCCAGATGCGGCCTTCGGGGATCTGAGCGAATTTCGACCAGATGTAGAAAACGGTGATCGCAAGGTCAGGCACGATCGCTCCAATAATCACGGCCGTGTTCCGAGCACGCTGATCTGGATGGCAGAACGTCGCCGCGCTGATCAGAAGATGGGTTTGCGACATCATGGCCCGGCTGATCTTCTCAGTAAACGGCGAACCAATGGAAGAGGAGACTTTCGACGACGAGGATCATCGCGATCAGCGCGAGAATCAGCCAGGTGATGTCGCCGAGCAGCCAACCGCCGCCAGCAGCTGCTGAGTTGTTGTCGGCGGCAGCTGCGTTGCTGAGGATATTCGTTTCCTGACGCGAAAGGAGATGGGCCGTGCCCCGCTGACCGCCGTCGGTTTCCCAAACGCCGATCCGCTGCAATTCTGCTAAGCCGCGGTCGAGATTTTCCGCTCCGCCGGTGATTTTACCGTCCTGGACTTCGCGCCAGCGCATCTGCTTTCCACTGACGTTCACAACATCGCCCGTCCGACGTTCCTGCAGCCGGTCGTCGCCGGTGGACTCGCCTTCAGCACACCAATAAATTGCGTTGCCGAGGAGAATCGGGAAACTCGCCGTGAGCGGCAGGCGCTCAGAAAGCTGCGGTGCAAAACCCATAACGACGATGCGCTGCCCCCCGACGGCACCAGCCGCGAGGACCGGTTCAGCCCCTGCAAACCAAAGCGGCTCAAACGAGCCCGTCGCGTCAAAAACGCTCGTCTGAGTTAACGCGAGTCGTGAGCTACTGACTCGGAAGAGCACCGGGTGGTCTTCGTTTGTCGGCCGGATTTCATCGTGCGGAACGCCCGTGGTCAGCGGGATCGCCCGGATCGGGCCGAGCTGACGCGGCGGGTTCATCACGATCGCCGGAATGTCGTTAGGCCATTCGTCCGGCAACCAGCCGTCGAAGATCGCGACGTCGACATCGTTCATCGGCCACTTGTCAGGCTCGACGCCCCAGATTTGGACCTCGCCTTGCTTCACCAATGCCTGGAGAGCGAGTTGCGTGAACGGGTCCTGCTTATCTTTCTCGGCAACTCGCGCTACGACGATCGGTCGAGTTTCCGGTAGCGGGACGAGGATCGAATTGTCGAGCGGCAAGCAGTCTTTTTCGGCGACGAGCGTCAACTGCAAGAGCTGCTCGGTAGCGCCGTCGATCGGAATTTCGAAACCCGAACGCTCACCGGGTTCGAGCTTGAATTGCCGCGGTGGCAGGAAAACTCCGCCGACCCTGACTTCGATCGAACCCTCGACCGCTTCGGGCGCGGCCTCGTTGCAGGCGACCTGAAGAAAGGCGGTGAAGCGCGAACTCTGCAGCGGGAGTTTGCGGATTTGAAACGCCGTGAAGCCGACGTTTGTGGTATTTTCTAAGCCCGCCGGAATTTGAACCAGCTTCACGCCCTCCGGCAGCGCCGTTGCGTCAGCAGCTGCTGGGTCATCGGTCACGTGCCAGACCTCAGCAGGCGTTTCCAGTTTCGCCAACGTCCTCGCCGTTTCAAGCGCCGCGTCGAGGTTCTGCGAAACTGGCCTGACCTCGATCTTGTCCAGTTCAGCCAGCAGCGATCTACGTTTCAGCGTTCGGGGCTGGACGATGTGCGGCCGGGAATCGTAAACGATCAGCGAAACGCCGACCGCCTCGCTCAAACCCGCGAGCCGATTTTGAATCTGGGCTTTCGCGACGTCCATCCGGGTTTGTCCAGATTTGTCCGTCGCCGCCATCGACGCTGAGCGATCAAGCAGGATCACAACGTTTCGCGTGTCGTCCGTCACCGGCGAAAAAACGATCCGCGACAGCGCCGAAACGCCTCCTAACAAAAGCAGAAGTGTCAAAATCAGCGAGAGAATCCGTTTCAGTCGCCGCAGCCAGGCCGATTCCTGGTGCTCGCGCGCAAGCGACTTGAAAAAGACGAGCGTGCTGACGCTGACTGTCTTTGAACGCCGCCGGAAAAGGTAGAGCGCGATCGGAATGATCGCGAGCAGGCCTAACCACCAGAATTGAGGAGCGAGCGACTGCATTTTTGAAATCAATCAGGCGTTCCCAGCCAGCGCAGACCCGCGCGAGAGCAGTGTCAGGAAAAGGTCTTCGAAGGATCCATCGGTCGACCACTGCATGTAGTCGATCTGTCGCGCAACGCATTCGCGCTCGATCGTTTTCAGGAAATTTTCATACGTTTCGACATAACGTTTCAACTCGCGCTTTGTGAACCAGAGTTTGCGGGCTTCGTTTGTTTCGACATCGACGAGCTGAATCTCACCTTCGAGGTCAGGCTTGCGCTCCCACGGATGAACGATCTGAATCATGTGGATCTCGCCAGGCCAGGCGACCGCGTGCCGCATCGCCTCTTTCGCTGATTCGAGATCCTGTCCGTAGAGATCAGACAGCATGAAAATGATTCCGTAGCGGCGACGACTCGGCTTGAAATTGCGAAAGCACTGACGGAGCTGCGTCGTTCCGCCGAACTCCAGTTTAGAAAGGTAATCGATGATGCGTTTGATGTTTCCCTGGCCCTTCAGCGGCGGCATCGAGTCGACTACCTGATCGCTCATCGAATAAAGTGAAACGCGGTGTTGGCTGATCAGTCCGAGGTAGCCCAAGGCGACGGCGAGGCGTTGCGCGTTCAATTTCTTCTCCTTGAACGGCTCAACCATCGAGGCGCTCGTATCGATAACGATGTGGATGTGGAATTCCTGAATTTCTTCGTAGAGCCTCACGAAAAGTTTCTCGAGCCTGGCGTAAAGCCGCCAATCGATACTCCGATAGTCGTCGTTAGGCGTGTAGCTGCGGTAGTCCTTGAATTCGCGGGTGTAGCCGGTGGCAGGAGTGGATTGAAGGCCTTTTTTTCTTAGTTTTTTGCGTTTCCGAAGGCGCAGGAACATCGCGCGGAGGCGCTCAAGGAACTTCGGGTCGAAAAGGTCCTCGGTCTCGGTTTTCTTGGATGTTGGGAGCGCCATAATTCTAACGAGCAGCTACAGCTTCGCGCGGGCCAAGCGCTGCGATCGAGTTTTGTCCGACTAACACAAACAGAAATTCGCCTTCGGCCGCAGATCGGATCGGATAGCAGATCTCAGCAGCTGCTGAGTTGATCGCGACGCCTTGGCGGAAAAGCTTGGGCTCAACCGGGGCTTGAAATCCGTCGTGCTTGACGGCGTAACCCGCGAGAGCTGCCGGCCACGGCTGATCGAAAACACGGCGACCGGAGTTGAGATTCCAGCAACGAAGTCCAGCCGCTGAAACTGCGTAAACTCGGTGCCCCGCGACGAACGCTTCACCGCCGCCAGTGGCCAACGAACGGCGTTGGCCAGTCGAAAGATCGATGATCGAGACTTCCTTTTCAGCTGCGAAAACCGCTTTCGTTCCGGCGCTACCGAGGAAGAGGCCTTCGACTTCAACTCTGCCCGCAGCTAGCGGCAAATCGAGCGACAGCGCCTCGATTCCGGCGTCGTTCATCAAAAGGAGTTTCCGCCCGGCCAGAGTCGCGAATCGCGGCTGTCCATCCTGACGAGTCGCCCACTGAACGGCAGGCGCGACTAACGAAAACGCGTTGAGGGACTCGGCGCGTTCAGCGAGGTGATCGACGAATCTGGTTTGCGATTTGGACAGCGCGCCCGAAAGCAGCGCAGCGGTCGATTCCTCGGCTTGGGAATGAAGGAAGAGCGGAAACTGCGCGGTGCGGCTGCCTGCAAATTCCCAGAGCGTTTCACCGGTTCGCGAATCGAGAATCAGACTGACATCACCAAAAATCATCATCCGTTCCACGCCAAAACTCGCGCCGGAATTCAAAGCGGCTTTGACTCCGCTCGAATCAGCTGTCAGGCGGCGTTTCCAGATGAGTTTGCCGGTTTCCGCGTTGACGGCGGCGGCGATGTTTGAATCTGGATCGAAGCAAAGAACGCGGTCGCCGAGCACGGCGCAATCCGGCGTCGCGGTTGACGAAGCCGACTGAACCGCCTCGAGAATCGGAGCCGTCCAGACGGTCTCGCCGGTTTCTACTTCGATGCTCCGCAAACTGGATCCATCCACGATCACGACGCGATTTCCGCGTGGATCCAGCGCGAGCCTGGGCGGCCGATGTACGTGCTCAATCGTAGGCGGAGCTTGCAACTGCTGGCCGATCGTCTGGGCGTTGACCGTGCCGCCTGTGATCACGATATTTCCGCTACTCTGAATCGTAAGATTGTTTCCGCTGACTGAAATCGTCGTCCCGCTTCCCCCGATTTGAGTTCCGGACTGCGGCGTCGATTTCAGTTGTGGCGCGGTTCCGGTCCGCCGCCAGACGAGCTTGCCGGTTTCGCGCTCGACGCAATAAATTGAGCGGCGATTATCGAGAATCACAACGCGTTCTCCAGCCGGTTGAATCTGGACGATCGTCGAGCCCGGATCAGTTTCGAATCCCCAGCGCATCGCGAGCGCGTCGGACAAATTTGTGGTTTCGGTAGGCTCGATCGGTGCCGGTTGCGGCGGCTCCTTCAAAAGGCGTTCGGCAGCACCGAGACTGATCGCCAGTCCGTCTGGAAATTGGATCATCGGCTCCTTTGCCGAACTCAGCAGCTGCTGGACGGCCTGGTCGCGAGCTTCGGTCTGGCCGAGGCGATTAAGAATGAAAGCGCGGGCCCAGAGCGACCAAAGTCGGTCCTCACCGCCGACGTTTCGATCCAGCGAATTGAGCAGGTTCGTTGCCGTCCCGAAATCCTCGGCATCGAGCGCCCGAGCGATCGAACGCCAGAACGAATCACCGAGGTGACGTCGAAGCTGAGCCACGGTTTCGTCGTTCAAGCTCAGGTTTTCGATTCCTTCGAGCAGCTGCCGCGCGACGACACGGAATTCGGCTTCGTCGCCGGTCGCGGCGAGGAGATTCAGGAGTTTTTCCCAGTGACTTCGATTTGCCGATTCGATGCTTGTCAGGCGACGGAGCGCGGTCATCGCGGGAGTCGCCAGATCGAATTTGAGAAAGACGGGCACGGCTTCCTTAAGGATCGCGACGTCGGCAACGCGGCTCAAATCGGCGGCCGCGAGGAGCTGGCGCGCGAGATCTGGACGCTGGTTGAAATTATATAGCAGACCGAGTTTCAAATTGTAGGCTTCGGCATTTCCGGGATCCTCAGCCAGCAACGACTTGAGCTGTGACTCGACTTCGAGCGAATAGGCCGGGTCATTCGAGAGCGTCCGGACGAGCAGCTGCCGAATCTGGATTCTCAGCCCGTCAGGCAGGTTTCCGGCGTCGAGCTGGCTGCGAAGGAGGAGCGCAACGCGATCGCGCTGGCGATTCAGCTCGCCCGCTTCGCAGAGGCTGAGGAAGCGCTCGATTTGCTCAGCCGTCCAGGTTTCGGCCGAGCCGAGAAGTTCGGTTTGCTCCGAATCGAAGAACAAATCCGCTCGGTCGAATTCTGCGTTGAATTTCATTCCGGCTTCGATCCACTGGCGGTAGCGAGCTCCGGTGTCGGCGAGATCGCGGGCTTCAGTCAGCAGCTGCTGGCCGGTTCGCTGATCGCCCATCCGGCCTAACACGTCGACCAATCGGAGTTTGAGATCGAGGTTCTTTTCATCCTCGGCCATCCGCGTTTCGAGCGCGTTGCGGGCTTCGGTCAGGAAATCCTGCGTGGCTAAAAACTGGACGAAGTCGAAGAAATTTTCGATCTCCGCTTTGGCGACATCGACGTCGGCGACGAGCTGGCGAGCGGATTCGCGCTTGCTGACGGCGAGGTAGGCCTCGGCAAGTTCGCGGCGAACGTCGAGACGATCGGGCGCTTGCTCGACGACGGTTTCGAAGATCGGAACGGCTTCGGAGGCGAGGTTCATCCGGCGCAGAAATCGGCCGAGATCCAGCTGCTGCGCGATTTTTTCATCTCCACCGAGTTTGTCGAGAACGGCACCGAGTTCGGCCATCGCAACATCGCGGTCACCGGCGAGAAATAATGTCTTAGCTAGTCGGTAACGCAGGTCGCCGCGATCCGGATATTCTTTAAGTCGAGCTTCGAGGAAAGAGATCGTCGCGTCGTCGTCGTTCAGGCGTTCGAGCAGGTCGAGGGCCCGCTGTTCGAGAGCTTCGACGTGCGGCAGCTGCTGGCTGGCTTCGGTCAGGATTTTCGCGGCTTCGCGGCGGAGTCCGGTTGCTTCGAGCAGCTCGACGAGGTCAAGCGCGGCCCCGGCGGTGGGCTCGGCTTCGTAGCGCGCACGAACGGCCTTCAGCATCGATTCGCGCGCGGCGTTTGACTCTAACAAATGCACTCGGAGCGACATGATTTCGCCGCGCCGCCAGTAGTCGGGAGCGACTTTGGCGAGGAGCTCGTCGAGCCGTTGGCCGGCGGCTTCGGAGCGGTCGAGCCCGGCCTCCATTTTGGCGGCGAGGATCTGCAGATCGACGCCGATTTCAGGCGCTGGGCTGAGCTGTTCGGCCAGCGTGATCGCTTCAAGGCCGAGGAGGTGAAAGCCGTAGCGCTGCATTTTTTCCGCAAGCGCGCGGAGAGCATCGAGGTCGTCTTTGGACTGGTCGCGGAGGGCGGCGAGGTGCTTTTCAGCGATGGCGCGATCGTCAGCGGCGTCGGCTTCTTCAAGAAGAATGTCTAACCAAGCGAGTTTGCGCTCGGGGCGGGTTTCCAAGTCGATTGCATTGCTCAAAGATTCGAGCGCGGCGGGATCGGAGTCGGTCAGCAGCTGCTCGAATTGGAGAAATCGAATGAAAGCGAATTCCCCATGCTGGCGCGCGGCCTGGCCGATGAGGGCTTCGGCCTGCGGATCGCGGAGTTCGCGGTAAACGCGGATCAGAACGGCCTTGGCTCCGGCGTCGGCCGGGTACTGAGCGATGTGGGATTCGTAGAGGCCTTTTAGCTCGGCGACGCGGTTTTCGCCACGGTAGAGATCGACGAGTTTTTCCAGCGGAGCGGTTAGCGAAGGATCGTAGTGGAGAGCCGTTCGGTAGGCCGCGCTCTGCTCGTCGAATGGCGTTTGTTCCCGCTCTTGAGCCGCCAGCGGAAGCGCCAGGAGAAGCAAGGCCGCCGAAAACAGACCGACCGCGGGTTGAAACCCACGGCTACGATGCGCGGTCGCCACGCGACGGCGAACGGGAATCGCTTCTGGATTCCGTTCGATGATTTTGCGCATACGTTTTTTCCAACTCATTCGAGATCTGTGTCGCCGTTGCCGTCGCAAAGGTCGCACACACTGGGCGGGAAATCACTGGCGTCAAAGGCGGGTTCGAACCTCGAATCCACGAAAAATGCTCAACTGGCGGCCGCGGGGTGTTTTTTCACGCGAATGTAAAAGAATGCCGCGAATGTTGTTCTTGAAATCAACAAAGTCGACTTAACCATGAATCATGGCGATTCGACTCGGAGACCACATGCAAAGTGGAGTGATCGACAGCTCGATTCGCGGCAAGGTAACGGGCGAGCTGCGAATCGAAGGGCTCGAAAATCCAGTGACGCTGAATCTTCAGGGCTATCCGCATCCCGATCTCGCCGGCTGCGTGCTGCGCTTTCGCAATCCCCGGTCGATGCCGGTCGACGAAGTTTATCGCGACGCGCTTCGGACCGATCACGTCGGTTATGCAGGCGACATCAGCGCCGCGCAGAAACGCCGGATTCCGCCTTACGACGACTGCTACGAAGATGTCAAAAGCGGCAAACTCGATCCCTCAATCTTTCCGTGGAAGAATATCCTCTACCTTGAATGGTTTGACGCCTACGCGGGGTCTCCGATCGAATTGAATCCGGAACTGGGTGCCCTCGCCGCGCGAATTCGCGATGGCGCCAAGGAATTCATGCAGCAGCTGCTGGATCTCAAAGAGAACGACGACCGCCCGCCGGAATCGGCGGAATGGTTCATCTTTTTCGTGAAAGCTCGAACCGCGGCGGATTTGCTGGCGCCGCTCTGGAAGCTCCGCGAAGGGCTCATCGAGCTGGCGTCGCAATTGCGCCGGATCTGATCGAGCCTGGATTCGTCGTAGCATGGGTTGATCGTTTGAGGGCGCGCAGCGACTTCAAACGATAACCCGTGCCCGGTCGACCGGCCTCCCACGGGTTAACTGGCGATTCCTTCCGCTTCGCTCGGAATCGGAAGTCCAACCCGTGCTACTACCGAATCGGTCGGGAAGGAGTCGAGGGAAAAATCCCCAACCTAACAACCCGCCAACGCCGCGTCGATCATCGCCGGGCTCCGGTAGACCTTGGCGAACATCTCCACTGGATAAAAGTCCGCCGCTTCGTCCGGCCCGCGGTTGACGTGCCAGCCGATGAGATCTTCCGCCTCGGGCGATGAGGCTTCGAAATAACCCTCGGGCGTGAAGATGATCCACTCGCGCTTTTCCGGCGGCGTGTCTTTTGGGCCGTCCGGCAGATGGATGAAGAGCGCGAGGAGTTCTTCGCCGTCATCGGCGCGATGCCAGCGGATCGTCCCATCGGAATACGCCGCCACGATCAGCCGCCCTTCGCGGGCGAGATTCACGCCCCAGACCACGCCAGGGACGGCCTTTGGTGCCTTCCAGAGCGCCGCGCCCTCCGCGTCGAAGCGGCGCAAGTACCACTCCGTCCCGAGGACGAAGCTCCCGCCGTCCGGCGCGATCGCGAGGCTGCGGGCCCTTTCGTATTGATCGAGTGGGAGGGGCTTTCCGGCGAGCTTGGGCTCATAGGTGTTTTTCCAGCCCTCGACGGGAACACGATCGCAATCCGTGTTCGCCGGGGCGAGGTCCGGCAGGGAGTCCGGCGCATCGGCGAGGCGCCGCGGCCGGGCGGCGAGGTCGAAGAGGACGGGAATCCCGCTGAACGGCTTCAGCCCGAAGCGGAGGCGGCGGCCGTCGGCGCTGACGGTGAAATGCTCGCCCAGTTTGGCGCGTAGGTCCGCCGTGGCCGGGCCGCGCCAGAGCGTTCGTCGGCCTTCAGCGTCGATCCGGCCGAATCCGGGGTCAGCCGACGCGAAGGCGAGGCCGCCATCTGGCAGGGGCGCGAGGTCGAACACGGTGTTCTCCGGCCCGGGCCAGACCGCGCGGGCTCCGCGGCCCACCCCGGTCCAGACGAAGACGGTCTTGTCGCTGGTCCCTTGGGTTCCACCTGCCACGAGGCGCGGCTCGTCGTCTGGCGGCGCGGGATTCAGAAACGCGACCGAACTCAATTTGCCACCGGAGAGGCCCGCGACATCCGCTTCGCCGCTGATGCGGAGCGTTTCCGCGTCGAGCAAATCGACCCGCACTCCGCCATCGTATCCGACGGCGAGCCGACGGCCGTCCGGCGAAAAGGCGATGCCCTCTGGCCTGAGGCCCCCAGGCGCCTCGGCCTCGACGAGGCGCGCGCCATCGGGGCCGTAGAGCCGGATCCGGCCGTCGTAGCTGGTAGCGGCGAGGCGGCCTTCCGCGGGCGTGCCCGCCGGGCCGAAGGCGAGGCCGTAGACGGCATCGCCGATCTCGCGGTCCTCGAACAAGAGCGCGTCCGGGTCTCCCCGCAGTGCCCGCGCGCTGTCCCAGACCCGGATCCCGTTCGATCCGCTCAGCCCGGCGGCGAGGCGCGCGCCGTCCGGCGATGCCGCGAGGTCGGAGACCGGATTCGGCAGCGGCCCGAGACGCGCCCGGACCACGCCGGTTTCGACCTCGAACAGGGTGACGAATTCATCCGTGCCGCTTTTCGAAGTCCACCCGCCCGCCGCAACCCAGCGGCCAGCGGGATCGAGCGCCACGGCGTAGACCTTGCCCTCGTTGCCCTCTCCAACCGGAGGACGCAGGGTCCGGATCAGCTTCCCCTCCGGCAGCCGCCAGAGCCGCAGCGTCTTGTCGTGGCTCGCGGTGGCGAGGAGCCGCCCGTCCGCGCTGACGTCGATGCGCCCGATCTTGGCGGTGTGCATCCCGGGATCGAGCCGGAGGAGGACGTCCTTCGCCTCGATCGGCGGGGGCTCTCGATCTTGAGGGCGTGACGATCGAGGCGGAGCGGCCAACGAAACGGAAACAGCTGGCTCCTCGGCGCGCGATCGCAAGGCGTCGAGCCGCTTCCGGGCCATGCGGCGGAACATCGCCAAGGCCCCGTATTCCTCGAGAAAGGCCTCCAGCGCCTCGGCGTCGTCTTCCGAAACGAATTGCCAGACCCGTTGCGCCTCGGCCATGAGTTGATCCGGATCGCTGATCGCGTCAGCAGCTGCTCCGGATTGCCGCACGCCCATGTTGACGAGTTTCTGGCAGATGGCGTCGGTCTCGGTCCAGAGCGGGGTGTTGATCTGGCTGAAAATCATCGGCAGTTGACTCGGCTCGACCTCCCCGGTGCGGACACAGATGAGCTTGTTCTGGTTCAAGGCCCTTCCGCTTTCCGCGGGAACCCACTTGGAGGTCAGCGCGGGCGGCGACCAGATGGTGATGACGGCCTGGGCGCGGTCGATCGCCTCTTCGATGACCTTGTGGAACATGTCTCCCGGCAGGAGATTGACGTCGTACCAGACGCGGAAGCCGCGTTTGGTGAGCCGGGCGGCCAGCTCCACGGTCGGGTCGAGGACTTTCTGCGAGTAGGAAATGAAAACGTCAGACATCGCCCCTGTGATTTGATTCGTTCCACATCATTTGATTCGCGCAATTCGCGGTCATTTTTAGAAAAGGCTCGGCTGATAGTCCGCAGGCTCGGCGAACCGGTTCGTCGTCAGCGGATTGAGGCAGTTGAAAATCCGCAGCGGGATCTTCGAGCCTTCGATGAGTTCGCGCGGGTCGTCTGCTTCGAGGAACTCCTCAGCAGCTGCTGGGTCGATCAAAGCCGGCATCCGGGTGTGGATCGGCTCGACCTGAGAATCGGCGGCTCGAGTCAGCATCGTGTAACACAAACCGTGAGCCGAACTCTCTTCCCAGAGCCCTGCGGCCCAGAGCGAGTCGTCTTTTTCGGCAGACTGGAAAGCGTGGGTTTGCTTCTGACTTTTCGGACCGCTCCACTCGTAAAACGTGTCGATCGGGATCACGCAACGCCGTTTTTCGGTCCACGCACGCTTCCACATCTTGCCGTCGAGTTTGTCGCTCCTCGCATTGTTGATGCAGGGGTTGATCGGGCGCTCGAAACCCCAACGTGGAACCTCAGCCGTCCACGTTTCGTCAACCTGGCGAAGCATCAAACCGAGATCGGTCTTGCGGATTCCGAGCCGCTTCATCAAATCTCCAATCACGTCGCCGATCGCATCCTCAAGGAGCTTCGGGGCGTGTCCCTTTCCGGAACCGACGTCGTAGAGATTGCACATCAGATTTCCAGACTAAGCCGCCTTTTTCTCAGCTGTGGTGGGCACGGCGGCGATGACTTCGTCGATCAATTCGTCGATGTCGATCTGTTCGGCCTCGCCCTCGAAATTCAGAATCACGCGGTGGCGAAGCGCGGTTCTCGCAGAGCGCCGGATGTGTTCCTCGCCAACGGCGGTGCTGCCGTCGAGAGCTGCGTGAACCCGGCCGCCACGAATCAGGGCCTGCATTCCACGCGGACTCGCGCCGTAAGCCACGTAGCGCTTCACGCGTTCGGAAGACCCGGGCTGATCGCCGTGGGTAGCCAAAATCATCGCCGCTGCGTACTCGATAATCGGATCGGCGACCGGAACGAAGGTCAACGCTTCCTGGTAAGCGAGAAGTTCCTTGCTGGGCATCACCGTTTCGACCTTCGCTTCGTGAAACCCGGTCGTGCGGCGTGAAATTTCGACGAGTTGCTCCTGATCCGGAAACGGCACCCGCAGTTTAAATAGGAAGCGATCGAGCTGGGCTTCGGGAAGCGGGTAGGTGCCTTCCATCTCCATCGGGTTCTGCGTGGCGAGCACGAAAAACGGCTCGGCCAGCGCATGACGCTCACCGCCGACGGTAACGGCGTGCTCCTGCATGACTTCGAGCAGCGCGGCCTGGGTTTTCGGCGTGGCGCGGTTGACCTCGTCGACAAGCAGGATGTTGGCGAAGACCGGGCCTTTCTCGAATCGTAAGAATCGGTGTCCGTGCTCGTCTTCGCTCACGATTTGAGTGCCGAGGATGTCGGCCGGCATGAGGTCCGGCGTGCACTGGACTCGGCCGGGTTCAAGCCCGAAAACGGTGCCGAGGATCCGAACGAGAAAGGTTTTGCCGAGCCCCGGGACGCCTTCCAAGAGGACGTGGCCCTGGCTGAAAATCGCGACAAAAGTGTCGGTCAGCAACTCGTCGTAGCCGACGATGGCCTTTTGCACCTCGTCCTTGAGTTCGCCGAAGCGTTTCCTGAAGGACGTGAGTTCTTTGTCGAGTTCCTGCTTTGTCATTGGTCGAGAAGTCGCACACTGTGGGCGGGAAACGAGCGGCGTCAAAGGAGGATGGGCGGTGGACTTCGGGCGGCGGAATTGCTGGTGTCCGACCGGGCGATTGAGCTGGAATTCGCCTACGACCCGAGCCCTAAAGCTTTTTGCCGTAGGTGTCGCAGCGATTCGACCACCCTTCGAGCCAACGTGATTCGTTCCGCTCGGCAGGCGCGTTGCCGACTCGGCGTTTGAGGACGCGTTTTGCGGACTCGCCGAATTCAGCAGCTGCTGAGGCTCCGCTTGGCTTGCCCTTGATTTCGAGAAGCACTTGCGCGAGCCCCCAGCCCTGACCGTTGTAACGCTCGTTCGGGCTAACGCCTTCGCCTTTGAAATTTACGTAATCGATCAGCGCGTAGACGCCTTGCGGGCTTTCGGCGACGGCGAAGAAATTGCGCCGGATTTTCGCCTGCGAATCTGGCGTCGCGGCCGCTTGAACCATTTTTGGCAAAGCCGATTGAAGCCGATCGACGATGAAATCCGTCTGAACCTCGATGGTATTGGCAAGAAACTTACGAAGCTCCTTAACATGGTCGCTGTCCTTGGCTGCTTCGAACTCGGCGAGCGTCTTCCACGGGCAATCTTTGGTCGTTTTGATCCAGCGCGGCATGCTGACATTTCGGCCCTTCATGAATTCGATCAGTTTTGGCCAGCTTTCTTCGAATGGGCCGTCGCCGCCTTTTGAATACCAGATGAAATGGCCGATGCCGAGAGAGGCAAAGTCTTCGCCTCGGTTCCAACTCGTCAGCCCTTGGACGGTGCCGGAGCATTCGTTGACCCAGATTTTTCGGCCGATGCGAAGAGCGTCGTCGCGGCTGAGATCAACGGTTTCGGGATCGGCGGCTGAGCAGCTGCTGGCGGGGATCAGAATCGCGAAGAACGAAATTCCGACGAGGGCAGAGAAGATAGAGAAGTGCATTTTTCCAAGGGGGAGGGGTTGAAAAACGGAGACGAAGATGGCTCTCAGACGTCGGTTCGTCCAGATTGAATGGCGAAAACTGTGTTTTTCATAATTTTTTATCAACTTAGCGACTAATTTAGTTGAAAAATTCTCATTAAACCATAAATACTAGAAATGACCACCGCTCGATTTGCCCAATTTGGGGGTTTCCGAACGGCGATTGAGAAGCTTCCTTTTTTCACCCACTCGACTCATGTTGCCCAACGATTCCTCTCCTCCGACTGGAGACGCGCCCGAAAAGTCGGCCTCGCGGTTTTTAGCGGCCCTCGGATTTTCGGATGCCGACATTCCGCTTCCAGAAGCGACTGCGGCTTCGCCGATTTCCGAAACGAATGAGCGAGGAGAGCCGCAAATTCCCGCCGGACCGCCGAAAATCGAGCCCGCAAGCGCGCCGCTTCCAGAGTCGACCCGGCCAAAGTCCGCTTACCCGGCTGCTGAGCTGGATCCTCGCCCAGCCGAGCTGGATCCGTTCGCTGTTCCGACTGCGCCTCGCTCGACAGCACCCGCTGCGTCCGCTGCAGGCGCGCCGCCGTTCTGGCTCCCGAATTTTGCTGCCACAGCCAAGGGATCGAGCGTGGTTTCGCCAAATTCCACGAGCGCGAATTCGTTAGGAGCTTCTTTCGATGCCGCTCCTCCGGAACCAACGCGGAACGTGCCGCGGCCTCAGCAGCCAGCTCGGCTTCAGGTCGCGAAAGTCGTGTGTCCGTCCTGTCATTCGGAACTCAGCATCAGCCAGGCGCATTTAGATGTGGAAGGTGATTGCCCGACTTGCGGGACTGCGATTGTGGCTCGGCAACCGGCTGACGATCCGAATGGGATTCGTGTCGATTTCGCCTCTGGCTCTGCACCGCCGCCCCCGCCGATCGCCGCGCCCGTTCCGCCGCAGCCGGTTTATTCTCAACCAGTTGCTCCAGCACCCGTTTCGGTTCCCGTTCCCGCGCCTGCACCCGCGTCGCCGCACGAAAAAGTTCTGATTCAGACTCCAAAAACGGTCGAGCCAACGGAAGCGGCTTCGGAAGTCGTTCCTCAAGCCGTGAGCCCGCCGAGCGCAGCAGCTGCTGGTCCAGGATTCGATACCGTCCCCGTTTTGTTTGGCGGTTTGGAGTCGGAATCGGCTGTGCAAGAGGAGCCTGAAATGCTGGTGGCCGAAGTGATTTCAAATCCGCTTCTAGTTTCCGCGTCGCCCGACTTCGCGCCCAGCGAGCAGCCAACTCCGATCGAGTGGTCGAACGAATCGGAAGAAGAAGCCGAACCTACGCATTCGCCCTCGATCCTCGGCGGCAAACTCGCTAGAGATCCGCTCCGCTTGTTCGCTGGAGTTGTCCTCGTGCTGATCACCAGCGTTCTCGTCGTTCTCGCGATGTACGCGCCTGAATTTATCGATTCGCCAGAGCCCACCGTCGATGGTGAGAAGCCCCAGCCGGAGGCAGTTCCAGCGCCGAAGCCACCTGCCGATCGCCCAGATTCGAGACTCCATTCAAGCGATACCGCGCCTGCGGAATTCGCGGCCGTTGTCCCTCCGCCAGCCCCTGTGCGAGCCCCACTTCGCGCAACGCCGATTTCGATTCCGCCGGAAGGCAGGACGGACGAAGCGTTTGCCTCACCGGAGCCGGATTCCGAGCCGCTTCGAGTGATCGAATCCGTTCCAGCGCACGATCCGAATGCCGAAACGCCCGCTGTCGTTTTTGCCAATCCAAATCAGCCGCAGCGGCCGGAAACGGATGCCGAAATCGTTTCCGACGCGACGCAAGTTGTTGAATCGTTCCTCGCAGCGGACAACATCGAGGGAAAACTGAAGTGGATTCTCGATCCCGAAGAGCACAAGGCGAATCTCCGCCAATTTTACGCCTACGAGCCACTGACGACTGCGCCGGGACCGGCGATCGAGTACCGTTCGACCGAGAAGTCAGCCGATGATCAGCCCTGGGTCAGCGTTTACGATCTCAAAGTTCAAGCGACGCTTCCGCACCGAATCCTTGTCGTCCATCCAGCCGAAGGCGCGCCAAAAATCGACTTTGCGCTCTACCGGCAAATGCGTGAAGGCGCGCTCCATCGCTATCTTTCCAAGTCGAACGGCGAAAGCGCGACGGTCTCGCCCCAAGTCTTTCGCGTGACGCTGCGGCGGCTTGCCTATCGCGATGTCCAAGATCGGATCGACTCGACACTTTTTCACGATCCTCCGCTGCTTTTCGAAGTCGGCCTGCCTTTCCACGAAGGATCGCCGGTCGTCGTTCCGATTTCGATCGACGCGCCCATTCTTGAAGACCTCGAAAGTGTTGGCTGGGACGAAGCGATGCCCGCTCTGGTCGAACTTCAATGGCAACCGAGCGAGTCCAATCCGCGTCAGCCGGTTCCGTCGATTTCGCGTCTGATTTCCTGGGATCTCTGGTGAGGTCGATTCGCGACTGTTCTTCGTTCTTTGTGCTTTGTTCCTGGTTTTGCTCTTGACTGCAAAGTCAGTCTGGAAGAGTTGCGACCCTGCCAGAAGTACCAATAACTCAGCAGTCGACGAAGCTGAAAACAAAGAACAAAGAACAGACGCGAAGCGGCTCAACAGCGGCAAGGCCGCGAACCATGAACCGCTTTTATGGCGAGTTCGACTTTGCCACGGTCAAACCTCGCAGACGCGCTCCAACCGATTATCGCTCTGATTTCCAGACCGATCGCGACCGGATCATCCACACCGGTGCGTTCCGATCGCTTCAGAGCAAGACTCAGGTGTTTCTGTCAGGCGAGTACGATTTTTACCGTACGCGGCTGACTCACTCGATCGAAGTCGCGCAAATCGGCCGCTCGATCTGTTTCTGGCTCAATCATTCCAGCCAGCAGCTGCTGGACGACTTTTTCATCGATCCAGATCTCGTCGAAGCGACGTGCCTGGCTCACGACATCGGTCATCCGCCCTTCGGGCATTGCGGCGAGCGGACGCTGAATCAGCTGATGCGCGACTACGGCGGCTTTGAGGGTAACGCGCAAACTCTCCGGCTTTTGACGGACACGATTTTCACAAATCCCAGTCGTGGCCTCGCTCCTACTCGCGGGCTGATCGACGGCGTCCTGAAATACAAAACGCTGCGCTGCGAGTGGGAAAATCCCGAGCGACACTTCGTTTACGACGATCAAGTGGATTCGATCCGGTTTGCTATGGGCGGCCACGATTTTCCAGCCGAACTCAGCCCCGGAAAGCCGCGTAACGGCTTCAAATCGATCGAATGCCAGATCATGGATTGGGCTGACGACACGGCCTATTCGCTTCACGACGTTGCCGACGGAATCCACGCGGGATTTCTCCACATCGAGCGCATCGAGCGTTGGGCCGCCGACCAAAAAGACCACGCCGAAATCGCGCCGATCGTCGAGCAGTTGCTGCAGAACATTCGCGATCAGCGGATCGAAGGTCGGACCGGCCGGAAAGTCGGCGAGTTCATTCAGGCATGCGAATTGAGCGAAGTGCTTGGCGGCTTCCTTGCGGATGAAACCAGCCGACACCGATTCGGGGTGGCGATCAGGCCGGAAGTCCTGGCCGAGTGCAAAATCTACAAGCGGATCTCGCTCGATCTCGTTTTCAAATCGCAGCAGCTTCAGCAACTCGATCGAAAGGCCCATCAGATCCTGACAAAGCTCTTCGAAGCCTTCGCCGAATTCTACGTTCAGCCCGAAGGCAAGCGCAGCGACCACATGAATCTTCTCTCGCCTGTCGAGGAAGCTGAGATCTGGTCAGCCGAGGACGAAGCAGCCCGCGCGCGGCTGGTCTGCGACGTGATCGCCCGCATGACCGACGGCTTCGCGACTCGAACCTACAAACGCCTTTTCGACGCCGATTTCGGCTCCATCGTCGACCTCGTTTAATCTCATTCTCGGGTCTTGCCGTCCATGATCATGGAATCGACCAAATCCCAGTCTGCCTGACGGAATTCCTCGTCATCAGCATCGTAGATTTCGAGGCCGCGCACCATCGCGCCGACGAATCCCCGGCTCGTTCGATTTGCCCAGCCAGTTGCGAGCCAGGAATCCATCGAGTTGGCTGGCGGTAGGGTTTTCAACTCTAGAACCATATTGTCTAACAACTCGAGAATCTCCGGATTCGTGTCTCCGGATGGCTGTGGTTGGGCTGCTCCTTTCCAAGCTCTTTCAAACGCATCCGCGAGCTTTGCAAAATCCAGATTTGAGCCAAGCCCAGCCAACTCAAACCGCATTCCGCTGAGCAAAACGGGCAACTCCGGCTCGGCTCCTTCGCCCACCAGCAGCTGCTGGAGAAAATCCGCCAAATCGTCCGTCGTTTCTGGGCGCGTTGCCGCTATTTCGGAGAAATCCGGTGTCGGGCCTTCGTCCTCGCCGCCTGACCAATCGCAGGCTTCGCAAAAGTGCTCGTAGAGCATTCGGCCAGTTCCCGTTGTCTTCAGCGTTTCAACGTTACCGCCGCACTTTGGACAGGTTTTCATGAAGCCGAAGCCTGGCACGATCTCTGGCATGATCCAGGCCCGCGTTGCGATGACGCTTGCGAAATTCACGCACTCGATCAACTTCCGGCATGCATCGGGTAAATAGTTTGATTGGTTTGATTTTGCTCGCGGGTTTGGCGACTGGGCTCGGTCAAAGCGCAGAAGAGTTCTTCGCGAACAATATTGTGATCGACGGAACGGGCGCTCCCAACAAACGCGCGGGATCGGCCTTGCACATTTATCCGCGGAGCCCGGATGGCTCGAGCGACTTCGCGGAGCTGATCGAGAGCGCGGGCGTCAACGTCTCCATTTTGAGCATCCGAAATTACGAAAGTCTGGCGAATTGGAACCGGCAGATCGAGAGCGGGCGCTACAGAAATTTGCGCATCGTCAGGGAATTTGGCGATCTCGAAACGGCATACAAAAACAAGGAGTATGCGTTGGTTTTTTATGTGCAGACGCCCTGGCCACTTGGAGGAAGAGTCGAGCCGATCAAGGAGTGGTACGATGATGGGCTTCGGCTGTTTCAAATCGTTTACGGCTCGACTTTTCCAGTCGCGGCCGAGGACAAACTGGGCACGGGTTGCAGTCGCGAAGACCCGGATGACGAATCTGATGGGCTGACTTCGCTTGGTCAAAAGGTTGTGGCCGAACTCAACCGCCTCAACATGATCGTCGATGTCTCGCATTGCAATCGGCAGACCACACTCGACACGATCGCGCTCTCAAAAACGCCAGTTGTCGCTACCCACGCTGGCTGTGCCGAGCTAACGCCTGTGAAGCGCAATAAATCCGATGAGGAGATCCGAGCGATCGCCAAAAGCGGGGGAGTTTTCGGTGTGACGCCCATCGGCTGGATGCTGACCGAGGATCGCGATTCGGTTTCGATAGACGATTTCGTCAAACATCTTGAGCACGCGATCAGCGTTGGAGGGATCGATCACGTCGCGATCTCTACGGACGGTCCGCGCAACGGTTGGACGGCGGAATCCGGTCACTATCCCGGCGAGCTGATGGACTCCGAGCGCCGTTGGTTTCATCTTTATGATGCGCTGAAAAAGAGGGGACACTCGAACGAAGATCTTGCGAAAATTTTCGGTCGCAACTGGCTGCGGGTTCTCAAGCAGGTTTTGGATTGAGGCGGTCAGCGACCGATTTTCGAACAAACTTTCAATAGCTTCGTCACAAACCGGAGCCAGGCGACAATCTCGTCCACCCGCAGAAACGAAGTACGAAATCACGATGACGAAAGAAACTCAGCCATGTCTGCCTTCATCAAATATCCGCGTACTTTGCACCTGCCCTGGTCCCCCGGGAGCACGAATGACGATTGCTTCCTGAACGGCGTTTCTCATTTCGAGGGCCGTGAAGTCGTGGTAACCGAGAAGCTCGATGGCGAGAACACTTCGATGTACCGTGGCGGGATTCACGCACGCACGCTCGATTGATGGGCGGCATCATCCTTCGCGCGATTGGGTCAAGGCTTTGCACGGCCAGATCGCCAGCGAAATCCCGGAAGGCTGGAGGCTTTGCGGCGAAAACGTTTTTGCCCAGCATTCGGTCGTTTACCTCGATCTTGAGAGCTACTTTTACCTGTTTTCGATCTGGACGGAGGAAAACGAGTCGCTTAGCTGGGACGAAACCCGCGAATGGGCGGATTTGTTAGGTTTAGAAACCGCGCCAGAATTGTTTCGTGGCGAATGGGACGAGGACGCGATTCGTGCGATCGAAATCGATCCGGTTCTACAAGAAGGCTATGTCGTTCGCGTGATAGATCGCTTCACGTATAACGATTTTTCGACCTCGCTGGCGAAGTGGGTTCGCAAAGGCCACGTGCAGACCGATCAGAACTGGATGTTCGCCGAAATCAAGCCCAACCGACTCAAGGAGGACGAGGAAGAATGAAGATCGTCGACCAGATTCGAAACCAGCAGCTGCTGGCACCGAGCGATTTGCTCGATGCCCTGACGGAGGCGTTTCCGTTGATCGAGCGCATGGCTGAAACGCCACAGGAGCCGGAGTGGCATGCTGAGGGCAATGTCAGGATTCACACCGAGCGCGTGATCGAGGAACTTTACGGTGTGCTCGAAAACGAGGGCGCGGATCTCGCCGCTTCCGAGCGACTGGCTTTGATCCTCGGCGCGGCGTTGCACGACATCGGCAAGACCCTGACAACGCGCGAAGAAGAGCGCGAGGGGAAGATGCGGATCGTCTCGCCACGTCACACGGAGCGGGGCCGAAGTTTCTGCGCGCCAAGAATGCCGATTCTGGGTTTGTCAGGGCAGGAAGCGAAGACGGTGCTCAGCGTAATCGGCCGGCATCACGCGCCGAAGAGTCTGGTGATGCGTAACGCGCCGACCTCTGCCTGGTGGCGGCTTTCGCGAAGCATCGAACCGCGTTTGATCTACCTTTTCGAACTCGCTGACATGCGGGGGCGCGACGTGGCGGGTGGCGATGATTCCGAGGCGTTCGAGATCCTCGAACTCTATCGCGAAGGAGCGAAGGAAGCTGGCGTCTGGCGCGTCACCGATCCTTATGCGGATTGGCGCGAACGAATCCGCGGGCTGGTTCCGGAAACCGCGCTCGACTACGTTTTAAGCGAGGCGATTCGCGATTTTGAGGTTGGTCGGATTTTCACGCCGGACGAAGCGGTCACGCGGACTTTCGAGCACCGCGAAAACCACGGCGAAGTACTCGTGACCTGCGCGCCAAGCGGCTCAGGCAAGTCGACCTGGGTTGAGAAAAACTGCGCCGATTTTGAGCGCGTCAGCCTGGATCAAATCCGTGAAGAGCTCACGGGAAACCGGGCTGATCAGTCGAAAAATGGCGAAGTGATGCAGCTCGCCAAAGAGCGCCTGCGGGTCGGCTTGCGAGCGAAAAAGCGACTCGTTTGGGACGCTACGACGATCCGGACAGACGGCCGAGCGATGGTGATCGACCTCGCCCACGATTACCACGCGGCTACGCGCATCGTCGCTTTTGGCTGTGCGCCGGATCTGCTTCTGGCGCGCAATCGGGCTCGGAAAAATCCAGTTCAGTCCAAAATTCTCGAACGACAGCTGGATCGGCTCCAATGGCCAGAAATTTGGGAGGCGCACGAGGTTGAAATGGTCTAAAAACCAAGATTTATCGCAAAAGCGAGAATAAAATGCGCGCCGTTCAGATTTGAAATCGACAAATCGATCGTATCTGTTTTAATCAATTGCACAGATTCTGATCATTTTTTGACTTCATGCCCCGCCTTCCCTATCCCGGCTTACGTCCGTACGAAAAAGCCGAAGCGTCCTACTTTTGTGGGCGCGGCGGCGAAATTTCCGTGCTGGTTGATTCTTTTAAAGAACAGGCCGCCGATCGCGGCAAATTGATGGTGATTTACGGGCCGAGCGGGGTTGGAAAGACTTCGCTCGTTTTTGCCGGTCTTTGGCCGCTTATTCGCGTGGCTAACGACGTCGCCAGAATGGAACACCTCGTTCCGAATCCTACGGAAGATCTCCTTGGTTTTACCCAGCGGGTCCGACTGCTGGTTGGCCGTCTCTCGGGATCAAGCAGCGATCGCCCACTGGTTTTCATCGATGATCTCGACCAGCTTTTTGGTTTCCCAATGGAAGGGGAAATCGATGACGAGACTGCTAACATTCTCGTCAACTGGCTGGAATTCCTCGCTCAAGCGACCAAACGCGGCTTGGCCCGAATTGTAATCGGGATTCGCGAGCCGTGGTCTCGATTTCTCGAGGAAGCGCCGAACAGCCGTTCGTTTCTGGAAACTCGGATGGAGTTTTTCCGGTTAAATTTCATGAGCGCTGCTGGTTTTGAGGAGTTTCTTCAGAAGCCGATCGAACGCTGGAAAAACGCCCCTGGCGGCGGCGGCGAAATGATCGATACGCTGTTTTTTAAGCAGTTTTTCTATGAAATGAGTGCGAATCCGGGCGCGCTCCCGTTGGCCAATTTGATGATGCAGACGATCCTGGCTGCTGGCGAAAAGAAGCGCGCGGCAACCTACGATTCTTACGTCCAGAAGGGTGGCCTGATTGGGTTCATTCTCGAATACGCTGAAAAGACTTTTCTGGGTTGGCCAAAAGATCTTCAGAAACGGCTGCCGATTTTCACCGAGCTTTTTCGCGCCGCGCAGACTGAAAATTCGGAGCACGGAGTGCGGAGCGCGATGGCTAAGCCGCTTGTTGCCGATCCTGACACTCGCGAAATCGCGGGGCATCTTTTGATTGCTCGGCTGCTCTGCATCAAGGGCGATCGCTGGGAAAACGCAGAGTTTCAAGTCTGCCATGACCAGTTTCTGGAAGACTGGGATCGGACAGCGAGGCCTGAGTCCGAACGACTTGCGGAACGACAAGCTCAGGACACCGGCGAGTCGTTTCGCGCGATGGCGAGCTGAGATTGCGAGGGCGCGAGAAGCTCCTCGGCAATGATTTCAGCTCCATTGGCTGGTTTCAATCCGGGGCTCAAGGGTAACGAGCCGTCCTTTGCCCAGAGTCTGCCGAGGTCGTCCAGTTTTCTCGCGATTTCGCGCGGTGAACGTGAACATTCACCTAGATTGTTCTTGATCACAAAATCGACGTTAGGAGCTTCCTGCCCAGGAAGATAATTATAGATCAAGATCCGTGTGCCGACGGTAACCGCTTCCATCAGCGAATTTGGGCTTGCCTTGATCAACGCCAGGTCGGCTGCGGCGAACATTTCGGGCAGGTTCTGGATGAATTCGTGAAGATGGAAGTTCGTCGGCAGCTGCTGGTTCTGAAGTTGATCGAAAAGTGGCTCATTTTTACCGCAAATGATGTGAAAATCGATCTCGCTGGAAACGGAGAGGAGATGCGGAACGAGTCTCGTGATTCCCATGCCGTCCGCGCCGCCGACGCAGACTACGGTCATTCGCTCAAAGCCGAATTCTGAGCGCAAAGCCTGCTTTTGGTCGCGGATCTGAAAGAGTCGCGGAGTGAGCGGGAAGCCGGAAATCATGAGTTTTGATTCCGGGATTTTGTGGCCGACTGCGATGCGGTGAAGTTCTTCGGTAGGCACAAAATAGCGGTCAGCACCGTGGGAAAACCAGCTGGCGTGTCCGTAGACGAGATCCGTGACCACGGTAACGACTTGAGGTCGGATCGGCAGCTTTCGAATCGCGTTGAAGGTTAGTTTTGTGAGGCAGGGATGGAGGACGACGACGAGGTCCGGCGCATGAGCTTCGATCAGCCTGCGCATCGGGGGACGAGAGCTGCGTTCAAGCGGGTAACTGATGATCTCGGACCAAATTCGGCCGTTTGTGGCGTGGAAAAACGCGCCCCAGAGGTTTCGATGCTGCGACCAGTGCGTGTAGAGCTTAGGCATGTGCGGCAGGGGAAAAACGCCCGCTTCGACGAGTCCGTCGACGATCTCGATCTCGAGATCCGGGTCCCTCGCCAGCATCGCTTCACTCAAAGCGTTAGCGCCGGCCAGGTGCCCGCCGCCGGTCCTCGATATCAGCATCAGAACGCGGCGGACGGGCGTTTCCTTCTTGTTTTTCGAGCCAATCATCGAGTTTAAACCTGCTCAGCAGCTGCTGACAGATTCGCTGGGAGGTTGGCCCGAACGTTGCTTTCTCTCAAGTTGCGAATCCTCAAAAATCATCGTGACAAATTATAGAGTTTCGCCCATCCTCGGCAAAATGAAGAAAACGTGGGCAACTCTGATGATGGCCCTGTTAGGATGCGTCGCTTCCTGGGCCGAAACGGCAAAGGTTTATGTGGCAGGCGGGGGAGGAATTCATCTTTTAGAACTGGATTTGGAAACCGGTGTGCTCGTCTCGAAAGGCGTTAGCGCTGAGCTCGCTGCGGCGTCGTTTCTCGCCGTTCATCCAAACGGCTGGTTCCTTTTCGCGGCCAACAACGATGGCGATCGCAAGACTGGAAAGTCGAGTCATGCGGTGTCGTTTTTTATCGAACCGGGGAGCGGAAAACTTCACGAAATGAATGCCGTGGAGACTGGCGGAACGGCCTCGTCCTACGTTGAACTCGATGCTCGTGGTCGAATCGCGCTGGTGGCGAATTTCGGCGGCGGATCGATCGCGACTTTCCAAATTGGACTGGATGGAAAACTGAGCGAACGCGTCTCGCTGGCGCAACACGAAGGCTCCAGCGTGAAACTTCCGGTTCAGTCCGAGCCGCATCCGCATGCGATTCGAATCTCGCCGGATCAACGCTTCGCCTACGCTCCGGATATGGGGACAGACGAAGTTTTTATCTACGGCTTAGATCATGCGAATGCTAAGCTGGTTCCGACCTTGAATCCTTACGCAAAAGTGAATGAAGGAAGCGGGCCGAGGCATTTTGACTTTCACCCGACGGCTGCGTTCGCCTACTTGATTAACCAAATTTCCTCTGAAATCACGGTCTTTAAACGTGATGTCGAGAATGGATCGCTCACGGCGGTTCAGACGGTCGGAAGTCTTCCCAAAGACTTCGTTGGGAATAATTCGACGGCCGAAATCCGAGTTCATCCGAGTGGGAAATTTGTCTACGGCTCGAATCGCGGGCACAACTCGATCGCGGTTTTCAAAATCGATGAAACCAGCGGCCTTCTCACTTTGGTTGAGCACGAGCCGACGCGCGGCGAATCTCCTCGGCATTTCGCGATCGATCCAGATGGAAAGTGGCTGATCGCAGGGAATCAAAAGAGCGGATCGCTCGCGGTGTTTTCGATCGACTCGGGAACAGGCGAGCTGACTGCGGTAGGCGACGTGCTCGAAATTCCAGGGCCGCGTTGCATCGTGATTCCGCGATCGAACTGAGGCGAAATGCTGCAATCGCGATTTTTCGTTCGAGGAAGTTCGAATCTGGCTAAATTGAGGAGATGACCCGAGCTCCCTCCCTGTTTCTCGCGATACTTTTTTTGTTTGCTTCGGCCAGCAGCTGCTGGGCCGCAAAGTGGGGTCAAGAGGATGGGACGGGAATTTACGGCGATGCTGTGAAATACGATTTCGCGTCGAAGGAGCTAACGATTCTCAAGGACAGCGACGGGAAGGAGCTCATCATCAGCGGAAGCGATTTGAACTTCGCGAGCAAATGTCGGTTGATTGCGAGTAGTCAGGCTTTTCGGAAGGCCCTCAAGAATCATCGTCCGCCGATGTTTCCGATTTTGATGGTGATTCTCTTCGGGGTGCTCGCAACGGCGATCCCGATTTTTGTGGGGCTCTGGGGTGGTGCTCAGGTGCTGGGCTCGGTCGCGGGAGTCGGGCGACACCTGAAGGCGTTCGGCAAAGTGATCATCGTCGTAGCGGTTCAAATCGCCGTCACTTTTCTCGGCTTGTTAGTCATGGATTCCGACGCACCGATCATTCCAGACAAGGATGCCGACTTCCTGCTGATCATGATGGTCATGGTTTTGGGGCTGCTGGCGATCGCGTTGGTGTTGAGCATTCACTACAAACGCTCCTACCGGGCTGGACTGGGAATCACGCTTCTTGGTGGAGTTTTCGCCGCAATCGTTGGCACTGCGATGATGTTGGTCGGGCTGTATTTTCTGCTGAAAGTCGACACGGTAGACAGGCTGATCACTCGATTCGTTTTCGAACCGATGGGCTGGTTCTGACTTGGCTTTCAGGTGATCGGAAGACTTTGCTCAAGCCCTTAGAACGGCCAGCGCTCTCGAAACCAGGATTTCGTGTCCTGCCACCACGTCTTTTCCTCAAGTTCCTCGTAAATCAGGTACTGCTTTTGATTGTCGATCCGGACGTTGCCCTTTTGGTGAAATTTCAGCATCTCGCTCAGCAACTGGCTCGCCTTAACGTTTTCCCAACGCCTTGGGAAGTAGCCCGCCGGGGGCCCTTCGCCGACGCCGTATCTCCAGTAAATCCCATCGCTCGTGTCGTCGTGCTGAGTCGCGTCGGCCGCCAATTTCAGCATCGCTTCGAACCCCTCGCGGTCGTTCACTGTGACTTGCGGAATCCTGACATTGAACAAATTCCGAACCGAGCGCGGGTTGGGCATGGCCGGGATCGCAGCGACGCGAAACCAGACCCGAGCGCGTTTCGGGTACCAGAAAATCTGGAGGTCGTCTTCGCTGATTTCGTCAACCGGCCTGCTGATCGTCGCCGGCTGAAATCGCGGTACCGACTCAAGCCAGGCGCGCTCCGCGGGCGGCTCGCCCACGATTCCGATCTGACACTGCTTGGCCCAGATCGAAGGCGAGATCCGCGCGATCACGAAGCCCTCGGTTTCCGGATTTCCGACGACATCGAAGGTCAAACCGCGCTGATCGAGCGCCTTCACGCGGCCCGCGCCGAACCCGCCGACTTGAACCCGGATCGATTCGCCGATCGCAATTTGTTCGCCAACCGTTCTGGGAATCGGCACCGATTCCGGATTTCCGCACGGCACGTCGAGCACGACGTCCAACTCCGTGTCGTGCCAGAGCGAAATCTGGATGTCGGTCACAACAAAGCCGTCTTTCGAATCGATCGGCCCGCCGTGGGCGACGAGCCATTTCGTCCGGGCGTCGAAAACGAAATTCGTCCGGTCTCGAACCAGCGGAGCCGCGGAGCCGTCAAAGATAAGCCGAAGCGTCGGCATGCTAAGCAAAACGTTCGGCTGGAAATCGCGTGCGTCCTCGGACAAAGCCAGCAGCTGCTGGCGGCTGAGGTCCTTGCCGGTTGTCGGATCGAAAAACTGCGGTCTCGGCGAATAATTCGGAACGAACAGCGCAGCGGCGACGAGCCGGAGGTCCAAATCCCCGGGGAGTTTCGCGACGCCGTTTTTCCCTCGGATCGTCTCCGCCCCGATCCGCCCGTGATACGGATTTCGCTGCGAAACGACGCGTTGAAGCCAAATCTCGTTCTCGACTCGATCCATCGAAACCGGGTCGAACTCGCGCGGCAGGGTTGGCCGAATCAGCTCACCTGGATTGTTCGCTTCCTGGAGAAAACTGTCGTTCGTCGGATTGCCGGTTCGCACCGCAGTCGCCGATCGAAACCACGGCGTGCTCATCGCCCACCACGCGAAAAATCCGGTCGCTGCGAAGAGCAGTACGCAAACAGCGAGGAGGAGGCGTTTGCGGCGGAATTTCACAGCTCATCGTAGCCGGGTCGATCAAAAACGGCAAGCCAAGCTGGAGATTGGGATTGCGCAACTTCCGCTAAACCTGATAGGCTCTCGCCATGAAATCTCGATTTCTCGTCGCCTTCCTCCTCGCAGCAACCGCTCAATTCGCCGCCGCTGACGATTTGGACCTGGTCCATGTTCAGCTGAAGGTTTTCGAGCCAGAACCCGAGTTGGGATGGTCGTCGCTGATGGGCCATGGGGAATCCGAGAACGGATCGGGTGAGCGACTTCTCAGTTCGCCGACGCTCCTCCTCCAAGCCGGAAAGTGGGCGACGGTCGACGCCGTGCGGGAGATCGTTTATCCGACCGAATACGATCCCGCGTCGGTTCCAGAGGAATTCTCAGAAAACGGAGGAGAAAAACCGTATCCGGCCAATAAGGCTGGAACGTTTCTGCCGCCGCACCCGGGCGCCTTTGAATCCCGCGATCTCGGTTTGAAGCTCCAGATTCGGCCGGAATTCACTGCTGACGGCTCAGTGAAAGTGGAGGTCAAATACGAGCAGACTGCGCTTAAAGGATTCGTTAATTACGGCACGCCAATCACGGCTGAGCACAAGGGCCTACTTGGAAAATCGAAGCCGCGCGTGATGCTTGAGAATCAGATTTTGGTGCCGTCTTTTCAGACGCAGAAGAACAGTTTTACAATCGAGCCTGGCGATAAGGCGCAATCGATTCAACTCCGCCCGAAAGAGGGTAACGAGGAAGTCGAATTCGTTGAATTTGCTGAATCTCTGAGGTCGTCTGGCCTGCCAACTCTCCGAATCGAAGTGGAGGCGAAGCGCGTGAAAACCGGGCTCCAATCCGCAGCAAGCGCAGAGGTCGATGCTGCCGCTGAAACCCGAATGTGGGAGCTGACGATGTTTGGCAAGAACGCGCTACGTCAGGATTCGGTAGAACCGGTTGAAGGCAAGCCAGAGCCAGCAGCTGCTGATGTAGCCGAGCAGTTTCGTGAGCTTGGAATCGAAGTCAGCTCGGCGACGGTCGATCCTGACGGTGAACTGAAAGTGACTGCCAATCCGGCCGCGTTGGAGCGAATCGACAAACTCGTTTTGCTCTACAACGATGGCGCACAGATCTACATCACTTCCAGATATATTGAAACCGACGCGCCAATCGACAGTGAATTCGCCAAGCCCCTGATGACGGACGCGGATCGTCAGGTTTTTCTGCGCGCGATGAATCAACAACGTGGAGTCGATCTCCTCAGCGCTCCGTCGATCATGGCACGGTCATCTCAAGCTGCCAGAATCGAAGTCGTTCAGGAGTTCCTGTATCCGGTGAGCTACGATCCACCGGCAATTCTAAAAGGAGATGAGAAAGAGGGGGCTGGCGTTAAAGTCTTCCCGATTTCGCCTGCAAATCCGACCGAATTCAATACGAAGAGCCTTGGGGTGATTCTCGATATCGAAGAAGTGCTTCTTTATGAGGATAGCAGCATCCAGCTCTCTTTCCGTCCTCAAGTGGTCGAATTCGAAGGCTTTTTAAACTTCGGTGAGTCGATCGTCATGTCCGGCAAAGATCGTATCGGCCAAAAAGTGAAGGTGAACGTCTCCGATAACGAGATTCAGGCTCCAATCTTCCGCCGCCGTGAAATCTCGAGCACAGTCCGGATCCCGGACGGTTCTGCGGTGCTTCTGGGGGGAATCGTGAAAACGAGTAAATCCCACGTTCAAGACAAAGTGCCGCTGCTGGGCGATCTGCCGCTTGTTGGAAAGCTTGCGAGAAGCGAAGTCGAAATCGAATCGACTCGCTATCTCTATATCATGATTCAAGTCAGCTTGGTCAAGTCCAACGGACAGCCGGTTGCCGCCGTTCAATTCTGAAGATAGTAGATTTTAGGCATTCCGTTCGCCGGCTGCTCTATCTGTTCAGTCTGGACAAAACTCTTCTCTGCCCAGTCGAGCCAGAGACGCTCAAGTTCTGCTACTTTTTCCGGATTTGCCGCCGCAAGGTTGGTCAATTCGGATCGGTCGGCTGGAATGTCGTAGAGTTCCCAACGCTTGTCGAAATTCGTCCAGACGAGCTTCCATTTTCCGAGGCGAATCGCGCGGTTGCCCTCGTGCTCAAAGAAGATTGGTCGTTCCGGCAGCTGCTGGCCGGAAAAAACTGGGTTCAGGCTGATTCCCGCAGGGGGCAGCACGTCTTCCGGATAGTCTCCGCCGCCAATTTCCAGAATCGTCGCCGAGAGATCGACGAGGTGCGCTGGCTGACGATCGATCTCGCCCGCCCGCTTCACTGCTTCTGGCCAATGAAGGATAAAAGGCGATGAAATCCCACCTTCGTGGTTGTAGTGCTTGTAAAGCCGGAACGGCGTGTTGCAGGCGTTTGCCCAGCCCGTTCCGTAGCTGTGAAGGGTGCCTTTCTGGCCCATCTCGATCAAATCGTCTCCAGCGTAAAGTTTGTTAGCAGGGTAGGGGTTGTTGTCGAATCCGTGCGGATCCCATTCCGCACAAGCGCCGTTGTCCGAAAGAAACATCACGACGGTGTTTTCCAATTCGCCGTTTTTGGTCAGGTTTTCAATCACTCGCCCGACATTCCGATCTAGAATCTCGACCATCGCTGCGTAGGTGGCCATCCGACGCGTTAAATCGGCTCGGCGATCCGGCGACAACGAACTCCATTCTGGAATTTCCTTATCATAATAGGGCGAATCCAGATTTCGGTTCGGAATCTTGGTCACGTGGCCGCGCGGAGAGAGGCCGACTTCTTCAGAAATGATTCCAGTTTCGATCATCCGTTGGTGCCGAGACTCGCGAATCGCATCCCAGCCCTTTTCGTAAACCGAAGTATATTCATCGATCAATTCCTTGGGCGCGTGGAGCGGGAAATGCGGCGCGTTGTAGGAAAGGTAGAGAAAATACGGATCCTCGGACTTACGACCTTGCTCGATGAAATCGATCGCGTAGTCCGTGATCGCGTCCGTCGCGTAGAAATCTTCTCGGTTTTCCGGCTGCTGTCGGTCTTCGGGCAGCCTGACATACAGATCAGAACGCCAGAAACTGGCATACGCTTTGAAGTGTCCGTAAAATTCGTCGAAGCCGCGGTTCGTTGGGATGCAATCTGGGTTTCCTTTTCCTCGAAGATGCCATTTTCCAGACAAAAACGTTTGGTAGCCGCTGTCACGAAGAACGGTCGCGATCGTCGTGCCTCGATCTGTCAAAAATCCGCGATACCCCGGTAGTCCGTTGTCGGCAGTCATCGCCCCAACCCCCGCCTGATGCGGATACAGCCCGGTCAGCAGCGAAGCTCGAGTCGAACAACAGCGAGCCGTGTTGTAGAGCTGGGTCATCCGCAATCCGCCTGCGGCAAGCCGGTCGATGTTCGGCGTTTTGATTTCCCCACCGTAACAACCGAGATCGGAATACCCGAGATCATCAGCGAGAATTAGGATGATGTTAGGTTTCTCTTTGGCCGTCAAGATCGAGGCGAAGAGGAGAAAAACGGTAGCAGCTGCTGGAAGCTTCATCTTCGAGCCTTAGCATCGATTTACACAATTGCGATTGTGATGCGGGCTGTTTCTGGTGAAACTCCTGCCTATGAAGACTCTCCGATTCCTGCTCTCGATCTCGTTGGCGACGTCGGCGTTCGCCGAAACCGTGAAGGACCGCGAAGGTGCCATTCGCGGCGACAAGGCGAAGATGGAAAACAACGACCGCTGGATTTACCAGGACGTTGACGCCGGATTCGCCGAGGCAAAACGAACCGGCAAGCCGTTGATGGTCGTTTTGCGCTGCGTGCCCTGCCTCGCCTGCATGGGGATCGACACCGAGGTCTTGACCGAAAATGCTGAGCTCACGCCGCTGATGGATCAATTCGTCCTCGTCCGGGTGATCAACGCCAATGCGCTCGACCTTTCGAAGTTCCAATTCGATTACGATCTGTCCTTCTCAGTGCTGTTTTTCAACGCGGACGGCACGGTTTACGGCCGCTACGGTTCCTGGGAACACCAGCACGATCCGCAGAACGCAGCGACGGCGACATTCAAGCAGGCCCTCGAGGGCGCGCTTCAAATCCACGATCAGTTTCCGGATGTTTTGCACGCTCTCGAAGGCAAGCAGGGGCGTCCAAGTCGTTTCAAAACGGCGGTCGACATGCCTGGGCTTTCCGAAAAATATAAACTGGATCTGAACTGGAATGGGAAGGTCGTTCAGAGCTGCGTTCATTGCCATCAGCTTGGCGACGCTCAAAGGCTTGATTTGCGGAGTCAGGGCAAGCCGCTGCCGTTGAACCTGATCTATCCGTTCCCTGCTCCGGAGACAATCGGGATTCATTTTGAAGAAGAAGCAGCGCTGACGATCGCGAGTGTCGATTCGGGTTCGCCGGCTGAGAAAGCTGGTTTGGCGAAAGGCGATGAAGTTTTCTCAGTCAACGGTCAGGTGGTCATTTCGGCAGCTGACGTCAGTTGGGCACTCCATAATTTGCCAGACATTTCGCGGCCTCTGGATATTTCCGTTCAGAGCGGCGATGTAAAAAATGCCGTTGAGGTTTCGCTGCCTCAAAATTGGCGGGAAAACGCCGACATTTCGCGTCGAGTCGGGTCCTGGCCGATGCGCGCGATGGCCTTCGGCGGGGCATTCTTTGTTGAACTCCCTGACGAAGATCGGGAGCGACTCGGCCTCGCGGACGATCAACTCGCCCTGCTCGCCAAGCATGTCGGCCAGTACGGAAAGCACGCCGCCGCCAAGCGCGAGGGCTGGAAAAACGGCGATATCCTCATGGAAATCGACGGCAGTGACGAACGCTTCACCGAAAGCCAGCTGCTCGGCCGCTTCATTCGCGAGCACAAGCCGGGCGAGAAAATTCCAGCGACGGCGCTGCGTGGAAATCAGCGTGTTAAGCTGAAAATTCCAATTCAGTGAGGCTCAGTTGCCTTCGAGCCGATCTTTGATTTCTTTGACCGCTTCTTCGATTTTGCCTTCGAGAAGGCCGGCGACGTTTAACGACTCGGGTGCCGAAACGCCGTCGGTCAGATCGATGAACAGCTTCTGGTTTCGGCCACGTCTCAGCACGCCGGATATGCGTTTCGTGTGGATGTCGATCCCGCGGAAACGGGTAACCGCGCCCTTCGGCTTAGGTTCGTAGATTCGAAGCATGCGTTTCGCCTCTCCTTCATCGACAACGACCGCGATCATTCCGCCGAACCAATCCGCTTTTTCGTCCCAGGTGTGGGCCGCGATCACGACGTATTGATTTCGGCTGCCTGCCAGTCGAATCCGATCCATCCAGGCCACGTCGACCGTTACCCGATCGCCGATTTTAGCTTCGCCGGCTTCCAGCAGCTGCTGAGCGGTTCGCTCTGCGGCCCCAGCGCTCGAGATTCCAAAGATTCCGGCGAGGATCGGAAGTAGAAAGAGAAGCGGTTTGGAAATTGCATTCATCGTGAACAGGAGACGGCTCTGCATTCGGCGGGGTTACATCGTCTCGTCGAGTTGCACGCTTGCGCTCGTCGTGCGAGGCTCCGCCGTGCTTCGTTTTTGTGTTGTCAGCCTGCTTCTCGCCGCCGCGTCGGCGCTTGGGCAAAACCTGCTTACGAATGGAGATTTCGAGGCGATTGATGAGGGCGGTTGGGAATACCATGGCGTTAACGATGGGGCGCGAGGGGTCTACTCTGAACCGACGCGACCGGGCTCGCATTCCTACTTGATTGAACTCGCCGGAAATTCGGAGTGGGGTGAAAGCGTGATTCGCCAACAGGTCGCTGTCGAGCCGACAGCGACTTATCGATTGAAGTTTGATTTGTTCGACAATTGTGAGCGGCAAAGTCCGACGGGCGTTCGACAAATTGTCCGAGTCGGCGATCAAACCGCCTTCGCGCGGGATCTCGGCGCGGCCCCGGCGGGGAGGGGATGGATTCAGCGGCAGATCGTCTTTGAACCACGCGAATCCGAGATCACGATCGAGTTCATCGTGCGGGGGCAGGGCGCGATGAGGGAGGAAACGACGACCGCGATCGACAATGTTCGTTTGGAAAAAATCGAGGACGTTGAATTTGCCCAACCGCTGTTCCGAGGCCGACCGCTGGCACCAGTTGCGGATCGTCAACGGCTTCCAATCGCGGTTGAATTGGCTGAGCCGGGTTGGGGCGGGCTTCAGCGATTTCAAATGGATGAAGCCAGGATTCCGGCGATCGCGCAGTGGAAAACTGAGTGGAATCTGGATCGGGATGGCTTTGCCGAGACTCAAGGCGCGGTCGATCCGTGGGTTCGTCAAGGGATCGTGCCGATCGTGGCCGCGAGAATTTCGGCCGTCAGCATTTCTGAGATCGCAGCGGGAAATCACGATGATTTCTTTCAAAGTTGGGCAAAAGAAGCTAGAATCTGGGGCTACCCGATTTTACTGAGATTGTGTCCGGAAATGGAGACGGTGACCGGGATTGATTCGAAGCAGTTCGTCTTCGCTTGGCAACGAATTCATGGCTTATTCAAGGAGGAAGGCGCTCGAAACGTTCTCTGGTTCTGGACTCCGCAGACCTTGAACCGATCTTCGAAATCGTTTTATCCGGGCAGCGCGTTTGTGGATGTCGTCGGCTGCTCTGTCGGTGCGAGTTGGTCGGAGTTTAACCAGAATTATGATTATCACTCAAGTCAGTACGGGACGAAAGCATTTGCCGTTGCTGAGGCCGAGCCGAATGGGGCCTGGCTAAGCCAACTGTTCGGCGGAGTGGTTGAGGATTTTCCACGGCTGGAGTTTATGTGCTTGTCAGGAGTCGAGCCGGGCACCAACGCCGGTTTTCAGAAGTGGTTTGGATCGAAGATGAATCCCCCGCGATTGGCGCAGGCCGAATTGCCGACGATCCGAGCCGAAGTCTGGCGTCGAGGCGGCAGTGCGCGAGTTCGGCTTACGATGGTGGATGGAAAATTGACTCCGCGGAGCTTTCGGGTGCGCGTCGAATTCTGGAATGGCACTCCAGCAGCTGCTGGCTCGAAACGAGTCGGTGGTGAGCACTGGGTTACGCTGGAGCCGGGTAAATCTCGCGATGTGAAGGAGCCTTGGCCGAAGAGTTCTTCAGGCAAAATCGGCGTCCTGATCGATCCGACGGTCGATCCGGAATTCTTCGCCGAGGTGAGGGCATCCCGGGTTTTCACTGAAGACTGATCCGCCTCACTCGGTCGTCTTGCCGGCGGCAGGTACGACCGTTTCGTAGAGCCATTTTTTCACGAGCACTTTTTCGGAAGCCGGAAACGCATGGCCAACTCCCTCCATTTCGTTTTCAACGACGATCATCCGTCCGCGCTTAGCGCGTTTGACGACGTCTTGCGAACTGTTCGCAGCCGGTGATTTTTCGCCCCAGGCGATGTAGGCGTGTTTGTCTTTCACTTCACGATAATTTCCGCCTAACACGCCTCCTCCGTCGATCAGGATGAATGCTGTGAACGCGTTAGCGAATTCCTTTTCGGCGAGAACGCCATCAATCGCGTGCGCTCCATTGCTAAATCCTCCGATGACGCGGAGATTCGGATCAATGTTAGGAACGGCCTCATTCAGCTTGGCGAGCATTGGCTGCCAATATTCCCAGACCTCGTCAAAGCTGCCGACCATGTTATCCTGAGCGGGATTTCGGCCATCATCAGGGTAAGGCAATCCGGCGCAGACAAAATCGTCGTTCGTCAAACCAGTCGCTCCGCCGGGTGAGCTGCTGCCGTTACCCCCACCAAGAAATACCATCAGTCCGATTGGTTTTCCGGGATCGTAAGACGTGGGGATTTTTACGGAGAAGCTCGCCGGTTCGCCTTTGAAATCCTTGATGAGTTCGGGGAAGTCAAACTTCAGCGTTTCTCCCGGCTTGGGGCAAGCAGCTGCTGGTTTGCTCGATGGTGTCTGGCTCTTCGCCCACTTGTGGATGAACTCCTGGTCTACTTCCGAAAATTTGGCGATCGGCAACGTGAACTCGGTGCCTGCGCGAAGGATCGTAACTTCGGTACCCGAAACGGACACCAGTTCAGCCTCGATTGTTCGCCCGGTGGCGTCCTTGAACTCCCGAGCGAATGCTGTGGCTGACACCGCTAACGCTATTAATCCGATAATTGCTGTTTTCATGGTGAAAAATTTTATCAGAATAACGCGATCGAAGGCAACCTTCCTATTCCTCGCGATTCCGCATAAAATCGGCAGTTTGAGCAAAGAATTGATCCAGCAGCGCTCGCGATTCGGCGGGCACGTCCGTTTCGTCCATCGCCGCGCTCATCAGCTCCAGCCAACGATCGCGTTCGGCTTCGCCGATGGAAAACGGCATGTGCCGCATTCGCAAACGCGGATGACCTCGCTCTTCGATATAGCGTTGAGATCCACCAATTCGGTAGATCATGAAATCGCGAAATCGCTTCTCTGCTCCTTCCCAATCGCTTTTCGGATAAAGCGGGCCAATCAGATCGTCTTGTCGAACTCGAGAGTAAAAAGCGGCGACGATTCTGGTAATTTCCGCTTCGCCGATTTCGTTTAGAATGATCTCCACGGTCCTAACTACTTTTTCTTTTTGGCGGCTTCTTCGCGTCTTTTTATGATGCCTTCGAGCTTCTTCGCTTCGGCTTCGAGGACCTCAGGCGCGAGCTCTTCCGGCGTTACCGGCGCCTTGTCGAGTTCGTCCTTTTCCGTCAATGCTCGCCAACGAAGGTTGCGATACCAGACCGGGTCGCCGTGATCCTGTAGACTGAGATTTGCGCCGCGCGCCTCGAGATTGCCGCCACGCTTCTTCAACAATTCGACATGAAACGCGTATTCCTTATCAGCGTAGTCGAAATCGATGACCTTCTTGCCGTTCAACCAGTGCTGGACCACCGTTCCTTTGCACACGATCCGGCCTGAGTTCCATTCGCCAACCGAGTTAGTGGCGTCGTGACTTGGCTGCATACAAAAGTAGAGAGAAGCGGCGCTGGTTCGCGAGTTTTTGCCGTCAGGATGTTTGCCGTTGTCCAGAATCTGATATTCGTACTGGGTAGGTCGATAGTAGATTCCGCTGTTGCTTCCTTCGGCGACTTTCCATTCGAAACGTAATTCAAAATCGTCTGGAACTTTCGCTTCGGTGTAGACAAGACTGCCGCCTTTTCCCTGGCGGCCGATTGATCCGTCTTCGCCGACGGACCAGTTTCCACCGTGTTTCCAGCCTGTCAGATCTTTGCCGTTAAACAAAGTGGTGAAGCCTGTTTCTTCAGCTGAGCCAGAAATGGCAAGCGCGCCGAAAACTGCGAATGTGAGAGCAATTCGTTTCATCATGGGGCCTTCGATGCCCGAACGCGGGCCCAATGTCGAGCGCTGATTGCATTTCGATCCGAGTCCGTGTAGTTGCGGAATGAGTTCATTCGATCCAGCTACTTTTCCGCAGAGCGACGGCACATCGGTTCTTCGATACCGCGATGGTCTCTACGCAGTCGATCTCCTGGGAGCCGCGATCGTTGAATTTGACTTCTTCAACTGGCTTGCCGCCCGGGAGTCGACAACGGAAGCCGAGATCTGCGAGCATTTCGGGTTCGCCGCCCGCCCAGTGGATGTGATGATCACCCTCTTCGCCGCAAACGGCTACGTTGAGCGTCGCGGTGAGCAGCTGCTGGCAACTCAAACTGCTCGAGAATTCCTCGTCGAAGGCTCTCCCTGGTTCATGAAGCCGTATTACGATTCGCTATCGGATCGGCCGGTTTTAAAGGACTTCATCACCGTTTTGAAAACCGGAAAGCCTGCAAATTGGGGAAGCAGCGAATCTGAAAAGGAAGATTGGCACGACGCGATGGAGCGTGACGATTTTGCAGAAATGTTCACAGCTGCGATGGACTGCCGCGGCCTTTTGCTCGGGCAGGCACTCGCAAAAAAACTCGATTTGAGCGGCCGAACCCGCGTTCTCGATATTGGAGGGGGCTCAGGAATCTACGCGTGCGTGCTCGCTGAGTTGAATCCTGGTTTGAAGGCGACCGTTCTGGAAAAGGTGCCGGTCGATGGGATCGCGCGCAGGGCAATCGAGAAACGTGGATGCTCAGCCTCGGTTGACGTGGCGATCGCGGACATGTTCGTGGATCCGCTGCCGGATGCCGACGTTCACCTTTGGTCGAACGTGCTCCACGATTGGGACGTTCCAGAAGTCGAGCAGCTGCTGGCGCGCTCGGCCGAAGAATTGCCGCCTGGCGGCCTGATCGTGATTCACGAAGCGCTGATCAACCGCGAAAAAACCGGGCCGCTGGCTGAGGCCGAATATTCGGCGCTGCTGATGAACGTTACCCAGGGAAAGTGTTACTCGGTATCCGAGTACGAAAAAATCCTGATGGGCTTGGGCTTTGAACAGCCGACCCATCAGGATACGATTGCAGATCGAGGAGTAATGACAGCGGTGAAACGAGGTTGATTCGCCGCACCTTTGTGCTGTCTCACTCGGATCAATCCGAATAAATTCGGCTTAATTTTCAGCCTTCTCGCGCTCTTTAAGAATGGTCTTGCGCCATGCGACAGCTTTCTTGAGTGCGTCGTCGTAACCGAGTTTGTCGACCGAGAACTTACGGTTGACTGGCTTGCCAAGGCTTTCGCGGACGGTCACCGTGATGACGCCGCGCTTCTTGCCGGAGCGGTTAGTATATTCGGTGTAGGAGCAACCGAGATGACCAGTGTTGGTCTTCGGAGTCCGATCGATTTTCCACAACGGCTTCGCAAGATGCGCCATGTCCTTCAGAAGACCATCGCGATGATCTTTGGCTGCTTTGAGCGCCTTGTTCTTGCCACCGTGAATGCGGTCGCTGAACAATTTCGTCCGGAGCTCTCCTCCGCGGCGAACATGAACTTGCCAGCCGTGAGTTTTGGTTGAGTCGATTCGCTTAATGTTCTTAACCGAATCTTTGTTTCGCTGTCGGGTTGCAGGTGCAGTTGACGCTGCCCGTTTGCGGGTACTTTTTTTCTTGGCCACTTTGGTTGGTATTTTTGTTAGTTTAAGCTCAGACAACGTTTTGCCATCTGATGTTGTGCTCCCCTTCCATCTCAGATTTGATTTGTGAAGGTCACGCATCAAGGGAGTCTGAGTTAGATAGTTGGGCAGGAGCGTCGCGATTATCGGCGATAGTAATTTTTATTACAAGTGTTTTTTCCCACGACTTCGAGTTAATTGGTTAAGGAAAACTAACAAACAAAAATATACTTTGATCGATCTGCATCGGTTAGTGCGATTGTGGGCCGTAGTTACCGCAGGTTTCGTCTCGGGAATAACTGTTCGGCGGAACAACCTGCTTAGACTGAGGCTGAAACGTATGCTCGGGTTTTGGCTTTTCTTCCCGAAATCTTGGGCGAAGGCTTAACAATTGAGATTTTTGCGCCGAATAATAATCGTCCTTTTGGTGATCGTTTTGACTGGATCGGTCGCTTGGTTTCCTCTCCGGGAAATGCGTCGAGAAGCCAAGTTAAAGTCTGCTTTATTGGCTCTGCAGCGGGCGCTACAGGAATTTCACGTGGAGTATGAACACTACCCGAATCCCGAGTCTCTCAAGCTATCCGGAAATGAGCTTGCGGGGGTCCTTGCGCAGTTCAGTCCACCTGAAGAACCGCTGGTTAATCCATATTCAAATCAGCCCTTCTTAATTGAGCCGAATCCAGACCGAATTCTGTATCAGACTGATCCGGATTTTCTGACATTTTCTCTCCAAGCCCTTCATTTTACCCGTGATGAAGTCTGGTTCGAGATTGACAGCTCAAGCCATCACTCGCTTGAGTAGGCATGCGATTCTTATTTCTAGTTTTCGGCCTGGGTCTTCTGGCGACTCCTGCTTTTTCTCAGACAGTTTTCGTCGAGGCTGAAGCTTTCGAGAGCCACGGCGGCTGGAAGGTCGACACTCAGTTCATCGAGATAATGGGCTCGCCCTATTTGAATGCGCATGGCCTTGGCAAACCAGTCGACGATGCTTCGACCACTGTGAAGTTCGTCGAGCCTGGAACCTACAAAGTGTGGGCGCGGACCAAAGATTGGGTCGCTCATTGGGATGCCCCTGGCACTCCCGGAAGGTTTCGGCTCTTGGTCAACGGAACGGCGGTGAAAACCGAATTCGGGACCGAAGGCGCAGACTGGCACTGGCAATCGGGTGGCGAAATCGAAATTCCGGAAGCGGGCGACGTCGAACTTCGCCTTCACGATCTAACCGGATTCAACGGTCGCTGTGACGCGATCGTTTTCAGCAAAGAAGACGGATTCGAGCCCGACAATTCGAGCGAAATCCTGCCAGCCTGGCGTCGGCAGCTGCTGGGACTGCCGAAGGATCCGGTGGACGCCGGCGACTTCGACATCGTGTTCATCGGCGGTGGCTACGCTGGCTCCTGCGGCGCGATTTCAGCCGCGCGAATGGGCTTGAAAGTCGCGCTGATTCAGAATCGCAACGTGCTCGGAGGAAACGGCAGCAGCGAAGTTAGGGTCTGGGCGATGGGCAACACGCCGGGCGGGCTCTATCCGGTTGGCGACATTATTCGCGAATTCGAAGACGACGCAAAATCGTCGCCCGGTTTCTACGACGAATTCGGCGATGAAAAAAAGGAGACGATCGCCCTGGCGGAGAAAAACCTGACGTTGTTCCTCGGACATCACGCTTATGATGTTGAGATGAAGGGGAAGCAGATCGAAGCCGTTCTTGCGCTTGAAACCAGCACTGGCGCGATTCGCCGATTTCGCGCCCCGTTCTTCTGCGACTCGACGGGCCACGGCTACATCGGAATGAAGGCTGGCGCGGATCGGACCCAGATTCCGAAGGGGCGAATGGGCATGAGCAACATGTGGCGTTGGGAAAATGCGGACGATCCGCAAACGTTTCCTGAAACGCCCTGGGCGCTGGAGTTGAAAGAAGGCGAATTCCCTTATCCTCAGAAATTTCACGCTCAGTGGTTCTGGGAAAGCGGTTTCGACAAAGATCCGCTCAACGATCTGGAATCGATTCGCGATTGGAACTTGCGAGCGAATTTTGGCGCGTTCCACGCGATGAAAAATGAAGGTGCCTACGCGCGTTATGACAAAACTGGCGGCGACCACAAGAATGCTCGTTTACTCTGGATGGCCTATATCGGAGGGACTCGCGAAACCCAGCAGCTGCTGGGTGACGTGATTCTGTCCAAGGAAGACGTCGCCAACAATCGCGAGTTTGACGACGCCTGCGTTCTCACCACCTGGTCGATCGATCTTCACTATCCGCAGGAGCGCTACATCGGTAACTACGAAGAGAATCCGTTTATTTCCCGCGCCGATCACAATCGAGATATCAAGATTCAACGCAACGTTGGCTACCCGGTTCCCTATCGTTGTTTCTATTCGCGCAACATCGAAAACCTCTTCATGGCTGGGCGAAATGTTAGCGTGACTCACGAAGCATTGGGCACGGTCCGCGTGATGAAAACCTGCGGAATGATGGGAGTTGTCGTTGGCAAAGCAGCGGCCATCGCGATCGAAAACGACTGCAGTCCGCGCTACGTTTATCAGAGCTACCTTCCGCAGCTGATCGAACTTCTGGAGCTACCCGGAAATGTGAGACGCGAGTCGCTCGAAGCGGATTTTGCAGTCGATACGAGTTTGCCGGAGTTCGTTGCGCTGTCGCCAGCCGAAGCAGCTGGTGGCGTGGATCCAAAGTCGCTTCCCGGAATCGTGATCGACGACAAAGATGCCAAAACCAGCGGAGGCTGGACTTCAGGTGCCGGTCTGAAGGGGTTCATCGGCACAAACTACATCTACGCAGGCCGTGATAAGAAAGGGGCTGCGGCGCGATTTGATTTCAAAATCGAGAAGGCCGGAACCTACGATGTTCGGATCGCGTTCCAGATTCATGAAAACCGCTCATCCAACACCTTGGTTAAAGTCGAATCTGGTGGCGAAACGCTGGACGAACAGCGCGTGAATCAGAAAGTCGCGCCGCCGCTTCCCAAGGGCTTTCTCTCACTCGGCAAATTTGAATTCGTCGCAGGTCAATCAGCCTCGGTCACGATTTTTACTAAAGACGCTGACGGAAACGTTCATGCTGATGCGATCCAAGTCGTTCCGGTCGAATAATCGAGGATTTGCGCTTGGCCGACATTTCATGCGCGCTATTTCCAACAGGACCCGCCATTCGAATATCTTCACGATCTCGAAGCTGATCCTGACCAACTCACCAACTTTGCTGACAATTCAGAGTAGGGCTGAAAGCTGTGGGCCCCGCTCCGCAGCATTTTATCGCTTGGGCTGACGAGATTACTCCTTCATTGGAAACGCCTCGCCCATGAGCCACTTTCGAATCATCTCATCATCGAGAATTTTTCCAATAACTCGGTATTTTGAATGCGCCAGCGGGTTGCGCCCATCGATTGGCTCCGCAGTGACCGAAAAGGGAGGCTTGTAGTATGACGAATGGATAAGCGCGTGATTCTCTCCGTCGTTCACAACAAAACCCGTATGTGTATCGAGCCCGACGATGTAAATTCCGGGTCCTGACTTTTCGAGATACGCAGCGACGTCTTCAATCGGCTTATCGTAGATGATCTTAATCGTTTCTGGATCGGCCACAGTTTTGATGATCCGTTGCGAAGCTTGCTGCGCGAGTTTCACGCGTTCCAGGTTCATTCCGGCGTCGCGAAGGCATGTCGTTACGAAATAACCACAGGCGATCTGGCCTTCGCCCGGTGTCTGGCTCACTCCGTTGAAATCCCACTCTGTTCCGTACCAAGCTGGAAGAATCCGGGTGAGGAGCGTGCTCGTAAGCTTTTTGCGGACTTCCTCAATCACCTCGGCTCTTTTCGCCCCGCTCGGCACCATCTGATAATTTTTCCGGAATTCGTCTCGCGAATCCAGCAGCTGCTGGAGCGTTTCGGAGTAATTCGCCTGTTTTTCCTCAATTTCCGAGTCTTCTAAATCCGAGCGAAATTGAATCTGGCCAGAAGCGGCGAAAACAGGGATGAGCGCGATCAAGCTGGGGAGAACGAATTTCATTAGTAGAATACAGCCCGTTCCGTTCCGCTCTTTCAGTCGATTCCAAGCAGGCTGAGTCCGTCCCGATGAATCATCGCTTCGATCTCTTCTTCATTCAGCCGCGGCAAGGCAGTTCCTTCCAGCATTGAATTCAGATCGCGGAGTCCGTTCACTGTTCCGTTGACGGTTGTGAATGGGTAGTCGGTCCCGAAAAGGAGTTTGTCCCAGACGCCGTATTCCTGGACCAACATGAGGCTTTGATAGAGCTGAAAAGGTCGATAGTAGAGAGCGCTGATATCGGCAAAAACGTTAGGGTGCTTGCGGATCGTGACCACGCATTCGCCTTCGTAAGGATGGCCGAGATGCGCGAGTACGAACTTCACGTCTGGGTATCGGAGCGCGACCGGTTCGATCAGGCGCGGCAGCGTGCATTCGAGCGGAGCTTGGGCGACGAAAGTCGTTCCCTTGTGCATGAGAACGGGCAAGCCATGCTTCTGGCAGTAGCGCCAGAGCGGCTCAAGGCGTTCGTCGTCGACTTTGAAACCCGCGTACATCGGCAGAAGTTTCACGCCGACGAGGCCGAGTTCTTCGTGGCCAACCTCAAGTTCGCGCTCCCAACCGTCTTGAGTCGGATCGACCGATAGAAATCCCCGCAACCGATCAGGATCCTGCGCAACAAATTCGGAAACGTAGCGATCATCGACCCAAACGCCTGCCAGCTTGGCTTTTCCTCCGAAAACGACGGTCTTCGTGTCCTCCGGTGCTGCTGCCCGGTAAGCCGCGTAATCGACGGTGAGATCAACTTCAGCGCCGGCCTTCGCGCCTGAAGCCTGACGGATAAAGTCAGCTGTGAAGTCGTTCGGGAAATTCCAAGCGTGGCTGTGAATGTCGACAATCATGATGAACCCAGCTTGAGAACTGCTGCGCCCGCGCGCAAGCTCGAAGATGCATCGAGTTCTTATTATTGGCGTCGGCTCAATCGGCGAACGACATCTGCGCTGTTTCCAACAAGCCGGGCGTTGCGATCTGGCATTTTGTGAGCCGCTCGAATCTCGCCGACTCGAAGTCGCTGAGCGCTACGGAATCAAGCACGCCTACGCTAGCCTGGATGAAGCGTTGAACGACCGGGATTTCGACGCTGCTGTAATCGCTGCGCCGGCTCCTGCGCACATTTCGGTCGCGACGAGGCTCGCCAAACTCGGTCAGCAGCTGCTGATCGAAAAGCCGCTCAGCATCTCGATGGAAGGCGTCGATGACCTCGCGCGAATCGTCCGCGAAAAGTCGCTCACCGTCGCTGTCGGCTACATGCATCGCGCGCATCCAGGAGTGATGAAGCTCAACGCGGCGATTCGCGATGGTTGTCTGGGAACGCTGCGCCAACTTCGAGTGGTGACCGGTCAGCCGTTGGCGGTTTTCCGGCCGGCGTATCGTGAAATCTATTTCGCTGATCACGCAAAGGGCGGGGGAGCACTTCAGGATTTCCTAACACACCACTACAACGTGGGTGAACTTATTGCCGGGCCGATTGATCGAATCATGACCGATATCGCGCATTTAGGGTTGGAGGGCGTCGAAGTCGAAGACACGGTGCACAGTATGACGCGTCAGGGGAATGTTTTAGGCATGTATTCCTGCAACTGCTATCAGCACCCAAATGAAGTAATTTATACAGTTGTTGGCGAAGCAGGAACGGCGCGGATCGAGTATGCGAAGAAGCGCATTTCATGGATGGACGAGCTGAATGGCGAGTGGACTCACGAAAGTTTTGAGGTTCCTGACATTGATACAATTTACATCCGACAGAACGTGGCTTTTCTGGATGCGATCGAGGGAAAAGGCGAGGTGTTCTGCGATCTCGACGCCGCAAGCCAGACTCTTCGAGTGAATCTGGCTTCTATGCAGAGCGCGCGCGCTGGAACCTGGGAATCAACTTCCGACTATTCGGCCAAGGCTGTGTGAAGCGCGGCGGAGAGAGATTCTACAGAATATGGCTTTGGTAGGACGCCGACGTAACCGCGATCCCACAAATCTGAGTGGTCTGATCCTTCAAACGAGCCGCTGGTGGCAATGGTGCGAACGTCCGGGTCGAGTCGCTGAATCTCAGCCATCGTTTCATGACCATTTTTGCCGCCAGGCAAGGTCATGTCCATCAGCACAGCTGCGACCGGGCTATCCGTGTGCAGCCGCTTTGAATAAAGCTCCAGCGCTTCTTCACCGCTGATCGCTTCGATAGCGTCATAACCAAGCCGCTTGAGAATCTCGACAGCAACATGGCGAACGAGTTTTTCGTCGTCGACCACGAGGATCGCACCGTCTCCTTCAAAAACTTTTTCAGGTGGCTCCACTTCAATTGCGGTTGTGAGTTTGCCAGAGGCAGGGAGATAAACGCTGAATTCAGTGCCGACGTCAACCTTTGAGCGAACTGACATGGTACCGTCATGACGCTGAACGTTCATGTAGCAGGTCGCAAGACCGAGTCCGGTGCCTTCATCCTTTGTTGTAAAGTAGGCGTCGAAAATATGATCCAGATTTTCTTTGGCTATGCCAAACCCGCGATCGCGCACGCTGACTTTGACGTAAGCGCCGGGCCGAATGCCGAGTGATGTGTCGTTGTCGATTGTGACGTTGTCGCAATTCGCACTGATCAAGCCGCCTGTCGGCATCGCCTGGCAAGCGTTGACGATCAGGTTGTGAAACACTTGAAGAATCTGAGTTTCATCCGCCTCAACTGCCCAAAGCGTCGTGGCGACATTGAAATCGCACTTCGTGTTTGAACCCATCGTCGCGAGTCGAGCGGCCTTCTTGACCAGCCGGCCCAGATCGAGTTCACGACGGCTCGGCGTGGTTCCTTTTGCAAAGCCGAGGAGTAATTTGGTTAGCGCCTCTGCGCTTTCTGCGGCAACGGCGGCATCATCGATGTGCTGTCGAATGCTGTCGCGGACGGAAGTGCCGAGACGAGCCAGAGAAAGGCTGCCGATGATCGTCGTCAGAAAATTATTGAAATCGTGCGCAACGCCGCCGGAGAGCAGCGCCAGAGATTCGAGCCGGCTCTTTTCTTGAAGAGATTCGTCGCTTGGCTGCGGTGCTTCCGGCGTCTCGGGCACGACATTTTCGCGGAATGTCAGGGTGTAATTCAGTGGCTGGCCGTTTGCGTCTTTCGCGGGGCAGATCGTCCAACGCCCTGTGCGAGTTGATCCGTCCTTACATTGTATCAACTTTTCCGTTTGAAACGTCCGGTTTTTTTCAGCGACGAGGGGAAGCTTCGTAAGCAATTCGTCAAGCTTTTTGGCTTCGTAAATCAGGCCAACCTGTTGCCCAACGAGTTCGCTTTCACTGAATCCGGTTATCTCAGCGGCGCGACGATTCGCAAAAAGGATCTGCGGTCCGGGGGCTGACATCGGGGCGGCACCAACGATCACAACACCTTCGTCAATCTGACTGAGGGCGATCCGCAGGTGGTGATTGGCGTTTCGAAGCTGAGTCAGTTCCGAATTTGTTGAGGGCATGGGACGCGAGGCAGGCGTTTCGACTTTTTGTTCCGTGGGGAGAACGAGGACGATTTTAGGGTGTTTCGTTATTGTTAACAAGTCTTAAATAACAATCAATTTGAATAAATTCGCCGACGATGAGATTCGAGCTTTCCTCTTGCGGGCGTGCCTTCGATTCGCTTCCCTGCCGGTAATGAAATTTTTGACTGCGATTTTCGCCTTCACTCTCGCCTCAGCAGCTGCTGGCGCGGATGCCAAAACAAACTTCGTTTTCTTCCTGGTCGATGATCTCGGTTTTATGGATGTCGGGTTCAATAATCCGGATACTTTTTACGAAACGCCAAACTGCGATCGACTCGCTCGCGAAGGGATGATCTTGAGCGATGCCTACGCGGCTTGTCAGGTTTGCAGCCCGACGCGTTCGAGCATCATGTGCGGAAAATATCCGGCGCGGACCGACGCGACGAATTTTTTCAGCGGAAAGCGCGGCGGTCGATTTCAATCGGCGGAGATGGTCGACCGGATGGCGCTGGAGGAAGTTACGATTGCCGAGGCGCTGAAGGAAGGCGGCTACACGACTTGTTTCGCCGGAAAATGGCATTTGGGGCCCGAAGGTTTCTGGCCAACGGATCAGGGCTTCGACTACAATTTTGGAGGTGGCTCGAACGGGTTGCCGCGCAGCTATTTTGAGCCTTACAAGAATGTTGAGAATCTCTCACCTCGCAAGGAAGGCGATTACCTGACCAAGAGACTCGCCGACGAGTCTTGCGGATTTCTGGAAGCTGCTGAAGATCAGCCGTTTCTGCTTTACCTGGCTTTTTACAATGTCCACACGCCGTTACAGGCCCCCAAAAACCTCGTTGAGAAATACAAAGTGAAGGCCGAAAAACTGGGTCTGACGGATGAAGCGGGTCGGTTCGATTCGAAGCGGGAACGGCAGGTCTGGCCGGACACGAAGCAGCCTCGCAAGGTGCGAATTCGGCAGGATCACGCGGTTTACGCGGCGATGATGGAGTCGATGGACAATGCAGTTGGTCAGGTCGCGGCGAAGCTGGATGAACTCGGCTTGAGCGACGACACGGCGATCTTTTTCATGTCCGACAACGGCGGCTTGTCGACGAGTGAGGGGCTCCCGACTTCAAACCTCCCGTTGCGCGGCGGCAAGGGTTGGATGTACGAAGGCGGCGTGCGCGAACCGGTGTTCGTGAAGTGGCCTGGCGTGACGAAGCCCGGTAGCAGCTGCTCGCATCCGGTCATCAGCACCGATTTTTTTCCGACGATTCTGGAGATGGCTGGGCTCCCGGCCAAACCTGAGCAGCACGTCGACGGCGTGAGTTTCGCGGCGCTGTTGCGGGATCCTGAAGCAAAATTGGATCGAGACGCGATTTTCTGGCACTATCCGCATTATGCGAATCAGGGTGGCATTCCGGCTAGCGCGGTGCGAATGGGCGATCTCAAGTTGATCCAGGATCTGGAAACCGGCGATGATGAGCTTTACGACTTGAGCGCCGATCTAGCAGAACAAAAAAATGTCGCCGCACAACATCCTGAGAAAGTTGAGGCAATGCGCAAGCGACTTCGCGATTGGAGAACCGAAGTCGATGCAAAAATGTTGCGCCCGAACCCGAAGACGGGCGAGGCTCCGCCTGAATTGTAGAAAATCAGCATGCTAAGAACCGGTATTGTCATTTCGATTCGTCAGGCTCAGCCGCTGGATGCGGAGGAGATCTGGGCGCTTTTTCGCGAAGTGATAAAAGAGGGTGAAAGCTACTATCTAGACGATTCGGCTACCGAAGAAGAAGGCCGGGATTTCTGGATGGGCGAGGACAAGACGACTTACGTGGCGGTGGATGCTGAAGACCGGGTTGTGGGTGCTTACGTGATTCGGCAGAACGAAATCGGCCGTGGTTCCCACCTGGCGAATGTTTCTTACATGGTCGCGCCAGAAGTTCGAGGGGAGGGGATCGGTCGAGCGCTTTGTGCGGATTCGATCGCCGAAACGCAGCGTCAGGGCTATCGCGGGATCATTTTCGACTGCGTCGTGGCGACGAATCTCAGGGCGGTTGAAGCCTGGCGGATGATGGGATTCGAAATCGTCGGAATGGTCCCGAATGCGTTCCTTCACAAGTCGAAGGGTTACGTAAATATCTATATTATGTATAAAGCGCTGGGCGAAGCGGCGGACGACTCCGAGAGCGGTTCACCGTAGTCTTTTGGCGGCTGCTTTGGCGGCGTGAAATCCGCATTGGCCGTGAACTCCCGCGCCGGGTGGCGTGGATGCTGAGCAGATGAAAATATCGCTCGCTGGAGTCGTGTAGGGATTCAATCGAGCGACAGGGCGAGTGAAAAGCTGCCGTAAATCGGCAACGCCGCCGACGACATCGCCGCCAATATAATTCGAGTTGTAAGCCTGCATCTGGGCGGTCGAAAATGTGTGGCGCGCGAGAACGCAGTCGCGGAACCCAGGCGCAAAGCGTTCGATTTGCGACTCGACCGCCTCTAACATGTTTTCCTCGGATCCGTTCGGTACATGGCAATAGGCCCAGGCGACGTGTTTTCCATCAGGCGCGCGGCTCGGATCGAAATTCGTCGGTTGCGCGAGAATCAAGAACGGCTTTTCCGAGTTGCGACCGCTCCAGGGCGCGGCTTCGGCTTCAGCGACCTCGTCGAAAGTCCCACCGACGTGGACGGTCCCGGCTTCGGCGCACTCGGCGTTTCGCCAGGGGATCGGGCTGTTCAGCGCCCAGTCGACTTTGAAAACTCCAGGGCCGAAGCGGTATTTGTCGAGCTTTTTTCGGTAACCCGCAGGCAGCCGATCTCCACAGATCTGGCCCATCGCCGTTGGCGACGTGTCGAAAAGATAGGCCTTGGCTTTCGGCAGCTGCTCGATGGAATCGACAGGACGGCTGCAGACAACTTCGCCGCCGTGGCTTTGCAGAATCGAGACCATCGCCTCGGCAATTTTTCCCGATCCGCCTTTGGCGACTGGCCAGCCAACATGATGAGCCGTGACCGTCAGCATCAGCCCGATCGCCGCGGTTGCGGTGTCTTCGAGCCGTTGAACCGAGTGAGCCGCATGGCCGGAAAAAAGGGCGCGCGCTTCTTCGGTCTTGAAATTTGAATGCGCGAAACCTCGGGCGCTTCGGAGAGCTTTGAGGCCGAACCGAGCCATCGCAAATGGGTAACGTGGAAAGCTGATCGGCCCCAGCAGCTGCTGGTAAAGTTTCGGCGCGGATTTAACGAGCGGCTCGAAGATCCGGCGATAAGATTTGCCGTCCTTGAGCCCCAGTCGCTCGGCCGTCGCGGCGATCTCGCGCTCCTGAATCACGGCGCGATCACCATCGATCGGTTGGGCCGCCGGGAAGCGAGGCTGAATCCATTCGCAGCCGTGTTCCGCGAGCGGCAACGACGACATGAACGGCGACGCTACGCCCATCGGGTGGATTGCCGAACAGACATCGTGGACGAAGCCAGGTTCGGTCAATTCAAGCGATCGCGTCCCGCCGCCGGGCGTGTCTTTTGCCTCGATGACGAGGACCGACGCGCCTTTTCGAGCCAGCTCGATCGCCGCCGCGAGCCCGTTCGGGCCCGATCCGATCACGACGGCGTCGTACTCGCTTTTGGCAGGCGAATCTGAAAAATTCTCAGCCGCCAATTCAGCGTCGGTTGAGGAGCTGCATGATCCAGTAGGCGAGCTGGGCGACCGATGCCAAGGCTGCAACGACATAGGTCATTGCCGCCGCATTGAGCGCGTCCTTCGCCATCTGTTGTTGCTGACCGAATGCGATGCCGGATTTGTCGAGCCAAACGAGGGCGCGCTTGCTCGCGTCGAATTCAACCGGAAGCGTGACCAGGGCAAAGATCGTAGTCGCGCCGAAAAGGCAGACTCCGACGATCGCGATGGGCATGCCGAGTGGATTTTTCATCGCCAGAAGAATGATGCCGGCGATCAGGACGAACTGTAGAAATTTGGATGCGAAGCCGACAATGGGAACGAGGGCGGATCGCATCTTCAACGGGCCGTAAGCTTTGGCGTGCTGGACCGCGTGACCGCATTCGTGAGCCGCAACGGCTGCCGCTGCGAGCGTCCGCTGATGATAAACGGATTCGCTCAAATTGACGGTCTTTTTCAGCGGATGATAGTGGTCGGTCAACTGGCCGGGAACTTCGGTGACCTGGACATCATGAATGCCGTTCTCCGAGAGCATCCGCTCGGCAATTTCCTTGCCAGACATGTTCATCGGGACGCGAGAATAAAGGGCAAACTTGCGCTTAAGCCGCGAACTGACAATCCAGCTGAGCAGCATGCAAACTCCAAGGATTATGAGATATCTGATATCGTACATGGCGGGATTGTATTCGAGAATTGTATCGGCGCGAGCGGATCAGTTTGTTTTTCCAATGTCTGAAGACTGGGTTCTTAGCTTTGAGTTTTGAGCCAAATTCGATCAGCCCGCGCGATCGGCAGGGGTGATTTCGATGATCTTCAGATGCTGGTCGGCGACATCTTCCCAGAATTTTATTGCGAAGGTGCCAGATACGTGGACGCCGAGCTGCCTGCCGATTTGATCGGACTTGAAATAATCCACGTGGGCTGTGGGGAACGCAGCGATTTCTCGGAATTTCGAAAGCAACTGCTCTTGCTCGCGGCGCTTTCGAGAGCGCACAAATTCGCTTACCTCAATTTCAAGAAACAGCCTGTAGTCACTGCCCGCCATTCGATATTCCGAGTTCCTTCTCCAAGTCCTCGATCGGGATCCAACGCTCTGGTGAATCCAGCTTCTCGGCAAGTCGCCTCGCACTGTCCGGATCATCCTCAGAAGCCTGAATGCTAGCCAGAATCGCCATCAGTTTTCGCCGATGTACTGGGTCCAAGGCAACCGCCTCGCGTTTGAGAGAATCGAAACTCATCCCTATTTGTCGCACACGAATCGCGAGAATCAAACGTCGACTTCCCATCCCTTGCGGTAATCACGCTTGATGATTTTCTGCAATTCCGGTCGGCCTTTGACCAGCAGATGCTCGTTGTCCCACTCGAGTTTTTCGCCCGGGACGCGCTGAGCGAGGCAGCCTAGCAGAACCATTTCTGTGAACGGTCCGGAGTGGCCGAAATGCGATTCGGCCTGGTCGATTTTTCCGTGAATCGCGTCCTGCCACTCGGCGTACGGATTCTGATCACGAGCGCGCGGTAGGCTGACTTCGGGCCAGTCGAAACCATCGAGTTTCGCGCTTGGAAGCACAATCCACTTGTCGGTGTGGAAGTAGCCGAAGAAGAGCGTGCCGAATTCGCCGACGACAGCGGTGTCGTACTTGTTGAAGTCGATTCCCTGAAGCAAATCATCGTTCGGCCGGTTCATTTCACCGCGCTTGAGGCCCCAGGAATCGCGGAGAAACTCGGCTCCCTTCTGGCCATCGTACCAGACGTATTTCAGGCCTTCGGCGAACTCGTAAGTCACCGTCGAGTTGATCGGTGCGGAAAATTCACTGCCACCCTCCGCCTCCGCGTGAATCGTTTTCGGCGGTCCCGGCTGAGTTGCCGCGTAAGACATAGCCATGAGATGGCAGGCCATGTCGCCGAGCGCGCCGGTGCCAAAATTCCACCAACCACGCCAATTGAAGGGCGCAATTTTGTTGTGGTAGTCGACGAAAGGCGCGGGGCCGATCCACTGCTCCCAGTCCATCCATTCGGGCACAGGTTGTGGGTCAGGCGGCGTTTGGAATCCCTGTGGCCAGATCGGGCGATCAGTCCAAACGTGGACTTCTTTGATTTTGCCGATCGCACCGGCGCGCAGAATTTCGATGCAGCGGCGCATCCCGTCATTCGCCTGGCCCTGGTTGCCCATCTGGGTTTTGACGCCGTGTTTCGCGGCGAGCTCGGCCAGCTTGCGGGCTTCCCAGATTCCGTGAGTTAGCGGCTTCTGACAATAGACGTGCTTGCCTTTCATCACCGCGGCTGAGGCGGCGTGGAAATGATGATGATCGGGCGGCGTGACCGTGACCGCATCGATCTTGTCGTCGAGATCGTCGAGCATCTCGCGGTAGTCCGTGTAGAACTTCGCGTCCGGAAACTTGTCTCGGGTCGCGAGGAGGTTTTTCGCGTGACCACCGATCTCAGGGACCTTCTTGACGTCCGCGACATCGACCAGGCCAACGACTTCAAAACCGACCTTGGAAGACTCGCCGATATCGACTGCGCCTTTTCCGGCCGTGCCGACACCCGCGAGGGCGATTCGATCATTCGCGCCGAAAACGCGGCTTGGAACTACTTGAAATCCGAATGCGGCCGCTCCAGCAGCTGCTGACTTTGCAAATTCACGTCGCTTCATTCCGTAAGCGGACGGCACGAGTCCTATCGGCGTCAAATGGAATGATGAAATTCGCGCGGGTGCCGGAACCGCTGCTCGGGACGAGACCACGCGGTGCGAAAGCTATTTCAGAGCAAATTCACCAATCTCCGACGCTCCCATCCGCGTAGAAAACTCGCGGAATTTCTTCCTTCGTCGGCGGGTGCTTCGCGATCTCAGATTCGTTCAACTCAATCCCTAAGCCGGGTTTTGTGTTAGGTCGGACGATCCGGCCCTCGCGTTCCATCGTCCAACCCTCGTTGATGATGTCGTTTCGCCAGGGGACGTCGGCGTGGACGGTTTCACAAATGATGTAGCTCGATTGCGAGAAGCCGAATTCGAGCGATGCGGCGGTCGAAACGGGGCCTTGCGGGTTGTGCGGGGCGAGCGCGATCCGGTAGGCGTCGGCGAGGGCGGCGATTCGTCGGGCTTCGCTCAAGCCGCCGCAATGCGTGATGTCGAGTTGGCAGATCTCGCAGGCGCGGGCGGCAAAAAGATCGCGGAAAGCGGCGGAATTCGTGACGCGTTCGCCAGTCGCGATCGGGGTCGAAACGGCAGCGTTGATCATCGCGAGTCCGTCGGCGCTTTCGGGCCAGCAGGGCTCTTCGAGAAAATATAGGCCGTAGGGCTCGAGCGCTTTGGCGAATTGCAGGCCCATCGCAGGCGACGGTCGAGCATGGCAGTCAACCATGATGTCGATGTCTTCGCCAACGGCTTCGCGCATCGCGGCGACGCAGGCTTCGGCGGCGCGGATCGGTTTTAGGCCTTCGATCGGCGCGGTTGCAGGGACGGCCATCGATTTGAAAGCGGTGTAGCCGTCCTCGACCGCCTGACTCGCGAGATCAGCGAATCGCTTGGCCTCGTCGACCGACGTTTCGTAGAAATCTTCGAGTTTTCCGCCGCCGAGATGACAGTAGGTCCTGACAAAATCACGAACTGGGCCTCCCCAGAGTTGTGAGCAGGGAAGGTTGGCGACTTTTCCAAGAATATCCCAGAGCGCGAGGTCGATCCCGGCGATCGCGGTCGCGCGAACGACACCGTGGCCATGCCAGAAGTGTTGGCGATGCATCATTTGCCAGAGATGCTCGACCCGACGCGGGTCTTCGCCGACGACCAGCTCAGAGATGTCTTCGATCGAGCCGAGAACGCCGCGTGTGTGATTTTCGAGCGTCGCTTCGCCCCAGCCGTAGAGGCCTGGTTGATCGGTCAGGACTTTGACGAAAATCCAGTTCCGCATCCGCGCATCGCAGACGTGGGTTTCGATTTTCGTGATTTTCATTCTGGAACCGCGGAATTCGGGCTGACGAGCGCGCGCTCTTCGGCGGTCTCAGTTTCTGCGGCAGGCTCTTCAACTTCATCGTTGGCCTCGACGGGCTCGGTGAGGCGCAAGCGGAGCTGGGGAAGACGCGGATTTTCGGGATTTGGAGCGAGCTCGAGATTCGGCAGCAGCTGCTGGATTGCCTCGCGAGCGTTTTTTTCGACATCGGAGATTCGCTCGTGCTCGAAGCCTTGGATTTCGTCGAGCTTGTTTTGAAGATGAATGTTCCTCGCCCGCAGCAGGCCGTTTTTCTGCTCCAACTCGTCGATTTTCGCTTCGAACTCCGCCGCTTGAGCATCCCTTTTCGCTTTCTTTTTCGAGGGAGGGACGGCGACGTCGGCTCGAACCAGGCCGCTTCCGGCGATGAGGAAGGCGAGGGCGATTGCGCTCAGAATTTTCCGTTTTCGAATCTTCATGCGGCGATTCTACAGGTTTTTGTGCGGTTCGGCCATCCTGAAAATGCGCGAGCAGCTGCTGGCGGCACCCCGCACTCGATAAAGCCTCTTTGCTTACCCGAAGATTCGGCTTGCCTTTCGCGCCCGGTCCCGCGAAAAGAGGCAGTCCGGCCCGACCCAACTCTGACCCGGAAACATGGTTTCTATCACTCTAAAAAACGTCACCAAACGCTTTGGTGACGTCGTTGCGCTCGATGATCTCAATCTGCGGATTGAGAAGGGAGAGCTGTTTTTTCTTCTCGGTCCGAGCGGCTGCGGAAAGACGACTCTGCTTCGGACGATTGCCGGTTTTTACAATCCCGAAGCGGGACATTTGTTTTTTGACGAGGACGACGTGACCTACCGGCCGCCGCACAAGCGGGAGACGGCGATGGTTTTCCAGAGTTACGCGCTCTGGCCGCACATGAACGTGGCGCAAAACGTCGCTTTCGGCCTTCAGCAGAAGAAACTGCCTCGCGGGATCATTGGCGAGCGAGTCGAAAAGGCTTTGAAGACGGTGAAAATGGAGGCTTACGCTTCGCGCTCGATCAATCAGCTTTCGGGTGGTCAGCAGCAGCGCGTTGCGTTGGCTCGGGCGCTGATTGTGGAGCCGCGGACGCTGCTTCTGGACGAGCCGCTTTCGAATCTGGACGCTCAGCTGCGGCTTGAAATGCGCGCGGAGATTCGGCGTATTTGCAAGGAGTCCGGTTTGACTACGGTTTACGTGACTCATGATCAGACCGAGGCGCTGAGCGTGGCGGATCGAATCGCAGTCATTAACGACGGCGAGATTGCCCAGGTTGGGACTCCGACCGAGATTTATCGAAATCCGGTTTCGCGCTTTGTCGCTAGTTTTATTGGCGAGACGAATTTTGTGCCGGGCCGCTTGATCGAGCCCGCAAAGCGACCGGGTTTCTGGACCGTGGAGACGAAAATCGGCATGTTTGAGGGGCGGATCGGCCACAAACGCTGGAAACCGAAGTACAGCGATCGCGTTACCCTTTCAGTTCGTCCTGAGGGACTCGTTTTAGGCAACAAGCGCCTCGATCGAAATTGTCTCGAAGGCAAGATTTCAAACCAGACCTATCTTGGCGACACGGCGCGCTATGAGTTAACCGTGGATGGACTCGGCCATGTCCTTCAGATCAGCGAGTTCAATCCGATTGAGCTCAAGGATTCATCCGCACAAACCTGTTTCGCGATTGCGAATCCCGAAGATGTCGTCATCCTCCAAAGATAACGACAAAGGCAGGCCGTCGATGGCGCGCGAGCGGCCGAAAACGGAGAAGACGCCCGAGTCGGCGCCCGAGTCGGTGCCCCCTGCGAAACGGGCTGGGTTGTTTCAGTTGATTCAGCAGCTGCTGAATCGCATCGGTGAATCGATCTGGCTCAAAGTCGCGGCGGTTCTCGGGCTTCTGTTTATCGTCCTCGCGACTCCGTTTTTTCTGCGGTCTGACCAAGGTGATCGGAACGCGATGGCGGATAGAACTCTCGTTATCATAAGTCCGCACAACGAGGCAATTCGGGAAGAATTCGCGCGAGGATTTCAGGATTACATGCGAAACCAGCCGGAAAGCGAGCTCGTGAAAATCGAGTGGCGCGATGTCGGTGGAACTGGCGAGATCTCAAGGTTTCTTGATACTTCGTACCGGGCTGCGTTTGAAAGCCACTGGAAGAAAACGGTCCAAACGGAATGGAACGGGCCGGATAGCCCGGGGGCGGCGTCGATCAATTATCGTATGCCGAGTGCCTTCGATACCCCGGACGAGCAGGCGACTTACGAAGATGCTCGGCAAAAATTTCTAGCCTCGGATGTTGGCGTCGGAATCGATCTATTCTTTGGCGGCGGCGATTACGATTTCAAGCAGCACTCTCGAAAAGGGCATCTCGTCGATAGCGGGATTGTTGACGCGGAGCCCGAATGGTTTGAAGAGGAGGTGATCCCGTCGACCGCGAGTGGCGTTCAACTTTACGACAAGGAACATCGCTGGCTCGGCAACTGTCTATCGGGCTTCGGAATCGTTTACAATGAGGATAGCCACGAGCGACTCGGGCTGAATCCGCCGAGGGAATGGGAAGACCTGAAGGACCCGCTTTATTTCGGATCGCTCGCCTTGGCGGATCCGACAAAAAGCGGCTCGGCAGCGAAGGCGTTTGAAATGCTGATTCAGCAGCAATTGGAGATCGCAGTTCAAGAGATCGATCCGGAGAAAGTCGTCGACATGGATCAGGCTATCGCAGACGCGATGGATCGGGGCTGGACTCGAGGGTTGAATCTGATTCAGGGAATCGCCGGGAATGCGCGCTACTTTTCCGATAGCTCGACCAAACCGCCCTACGATGTCGCCCAGGGCAATGCCGCAGCCGGGATGTGCATCGACTTTTTTGGCCGGACCTTGAATGAGCGCTACCTGAGGGAGGACGGAAGTTCGCGAGTCCAGTTTATCCTTCCTTTGGGAGGCACGGCGATCACGCCGGATGGAATCGGAATGTTGCGCGGCGCACCAAACAAGGATCTCGCCCTGGAATTCATGCGCTACCTTTTTTCTCCGCCCGGACAGCGGATCTGGCATTACAAAACGAGTGCGCGCGGAGGCCCGCAGAACACCGCGCTGCGTCGTTTGCCTATTAGGCTCGACGCTTACACTCCTGAGGAGCTAGCGCTTTCAAACGATGCTGAAATTCTTCCCTACGAGAAGGCTGAGGAATTCACCTATCATTCGGACCGAACCGGCAAATACTTCAGCGTGATCCGCTTTGTGATTCAAGTGATGTGCCTCGACAATCATGAGGAACTTCGCGAAGCCTGGCAGGCGTTGATCGATCACAACGGACCGCCAAAAGCGAGCGAGATTTTTTACAACGTTAGTCTCGTCGGCTACTCTGGCGGCGCTGCGCATCTGGCGAACATGCTCAGTCTCGACGACCCGATTGCGCTTCAGGGCGAACGCCGTCGACTGCGGGCTTACTTCCGGAGAAACTACGAATTAGCGGCGAGAAAGGCCCGACTAGAGGAGTAACGTAAGATGCTGAGAACCTTTCGCCACATCAACGCTTCGTTAATCGCCTTCGTCCTCATGATGGCGTTCTTTTCGGCGTTTTTCGTTTTGCCGATCGTCACGACGCTGAAAGAGGCCTTTATCTACAAAGGCGAATTCACGACGGCTTACGTGACGACGGTGTTGGGAGACAGCAACTATCTCGCCGGACTCGGAAACGCATTTGTCTGCGCAATTCTCAGCACGATCGGCGCTGTTCTGATCGCCATGCCGCTGGCGATTCTGGCTGATCGCTATAAATTTCCGTTCAAGGGGCTGCTCTCATCGCTTCTCCTGATTCCGTTGGTTCTTCCGCCCTTTGTCGGCGCGATCGGGATCAAGCAGCTGCTGGGTCAGTCCGGGGCGCTAAACGTCTTTCTTTCGTGGTTCGGCTTGGTTGATATGGACAATCCGGTCGATTGGATTGGGGACCACCGTTTTGCGGGAATGGTTCTGATGAACGCGCTTCATCTTTATCCAATCATCTTCCTCAACGTCACCGCTGCGCTCGCGAATCTGGATCCTGCGATGGAAGAATCGGCGGAAAATCTAGGCTGTTCGCCGCGTCGCCGCTTTCTCCAAATCACGCTGCCGCTGACCTTACCGGGCCTTTTTGCGGGCTGCACGATCGTCTTTATCTGGTCGTTCACCGAACTCGGCGTGCCGCTGATTTTCGACTACACCAGGATCACTTCGGTCCAGATTTTTGATGGAATTAAGGACCTGAGATCGAACAATCCGTTTCCTTATGCCCTCGTCGCGGTCGTGCTGATCATCACCTCGGTCATCTTTATCGTCGGGAAAAAACTAGCTGGCGGAAAAGACCTATCTTCGAGCGGAAGGGCGTCCGTGGGCCGCACGGCGGAGGTGCTTTACGGCTGGAAAGGTCGGTGTTGTTCGCTCGCTTTTCTGGCGGTGATTTTTATCGCTTCGATTCCGCATCTCGGCGTGCTCCTCGTCTCTCTTTCTGGAGATTGGTATCAAAGCGTTTTGCCGAATTCGTTCACTCTGGAGCACTTTGAAGAAGCGCTCGGCCACACCCTGACCCTGCCATCAATCGCAAACAGTTTGAAGTACGCGGGTCTGGCGACCGGGTTGAACATCGTTCTCGGAGTTGCGATCGCCTACGTGATCTCGCGGACGAAAATTCGCGGAAGGCAAGTGCTCGACGTGATGGCGATGATGCCGTTGGCGGTGCCTGGGCTCGTTCTCGCATTCGGCTATCTCGCGATGACGCGTGAAGGCCAGCCGCTGCGTTTTCTCCTCGATAATCCGTTTATCGAGTTCGAAAACCCGATCTTCCTTCTCGTGATCGCCTACGCCGTCCGGCGTCTGCCTTACATTGTGAGATCTGCGGTCGCAGGATTCCAGCAAACCAGCAGCAGCTTGGAAGAAGCCGCTCAAAATCTCGGCGCGCATCCGCTCAAAGCGCTGATGAAAATCACGATACCTTTGATCGCTGCGAACCTCATCGCAGGCGCAATGCTCGCCTTCGCATTCTCGATGCTTGAGGTGTCTGATTCGCTGATCCTGGCTCAACGACAGGCTCATTTTCCGATCACTGCCGCAATCTACAATCTCTTTGTAGGTTCGTTAGGAAATGGCTCGTTCCTGGCTGCCGCGCTTGGCGTCTGGGCGATGACTTTCCTTGCCGTGTCGATCGTCGGAGCGGGACTGCTGTTAGGGAAGAAAATGGGCGCGCTATTTCGAGTTTGATGATCCCACCTGGATCGATCCAGAGAGCGCATTCAAGCCCAGCCCCGAAACCGTCAGCGACATTTCGCCTTCCGTTTTTGGAGCGATCTCAATCGTCGCCAGCCCCGTGCCGTCGCTGACCGCGACGACGTAGACCTCGCCAGGTTTCCATGCGCAAACCCGCGCTCCAGGCGCATTCGTCTGGATTTTCAGGACCTGGCGCTCGGCTGCAATTTTTTCAGGAAGAGATGCCTTGGCGATGCGCGGATTTGAAGCGCGAAGATCGAGAGTCGGATCGCCAAGCAGATTCAATTCGCAGAGACAAAGATGAAAGTTAGCTGACTTCCGAGCATCCTCGGCCATGCCCGCTTTTGCGGTCATCAGCGCGCGTCCGGCTTCAATATTTTCCCCCAGCCCGTTTGCCCAGAACCGCGCCATGGTCAGGGTCGTTCCATCCGGCTTTCCTTCGCTCATCATCAGCGGAAACTCGGTCCGCGGATCGTGAAAATGCGGCTTCCCCTCGCGAGACGGTGCCACGATGATCACCGCGCCCGCATTCGGCAAACGGAGCATTTGTTCGGCAATGCACGGATCGTTCTCAGCGTCGAACTCGCCCGTAAAGCACGACACGGTCGTGATCACTGGGTAGGCGTCGCGATTCAGCAGCTGCTGAATTCCGTCGAGATTCAATTCGGCGTTGTTTTCGAGCACCCAGCAATGCTGAAGCCCGTGACCGTGAAGGTGGAATTTTCCGACCTCCTTTCGATTCACGAGCTCAATCCAATTTTGTGGACTCAGCGCGAAATCGCCGCCCACGGCCTTGTCCCAGGGAGTTCGATCGGCGAAAAACTGCTGACCGTTTCCCCTCGTCCACGCCTTTGCGATGTGGTCGTCCCAACTCCGTTTCAGCTTCGGATACGCCTGCGGAACCGGACAGGTGATGATCATTTCCTCGGCAAACGCGTCTTCTGGATATCGCGATTCATACGAAACGACCTTCGCGGTAAAGGCCGAAACATCCGCAGCCGTGCGGACCGGAATTCTGCCGAGACCAACTGAGCCGTCCGGATAGTCGATCGCGGAAGCATCGTCTTTCCATTCGCCAAACTTTCCGTCCTCATCGGCGTCCCAGGACCCCTTGCTGAGATAATAAATATCGGTCGGAATCCCAGCCGCAGGCCCCCACATCGTATTATGATCCGTGTCTCGATCAGGAACAACGCCGCCATCCGGGCTGCTGTCTCCACCGAGAATGACGGCCGTCGTTCCGAAGTTTTCGACGTGATGCCGGATGCAAACCCGGATCTTTTCCTGAAGGTCGCGGCCTTCGTATTCGGCTGCGATCGACTCCGTGGAGAGAATTTTCGTTCGCTTGCCCAGGGCCGTTTTCCACGCGGCAAATGGGAGCCAAGCGTCTTCCAAATCGGCCGAAGTGACGACGAGCACGGTCGCTTCCGGAGGTTCGGATGCAGCAGCAGTTGCTGGATGAAGAAAAAGAAGGGAGGTGGCGACGAAAGCTGTGACTCTCATCGCTGAAGCTATCCCCGTTTCAGCTTCGCAACAACCAAGGCCAAACTATTCTGCCGGCTGCCCGATCGCCGTGAAAAGCTGGAATTGAGCGATGTTGTAGTCGACAATGGCGTCGCGATGCAGACTCCGAGCGACGGCAAGAGACTGGATTGCTTGAAGCGTTTCGATTGGCAGACCTTGGTTTTCGAAAACGCGGCTGCGGTTCAGTTCATAGGATTTGCGAGCGCCTGCAACGGCCTTGGAGCCTGAAGAAATCTGGGAAACGCGATTTTGAACGGCGGCGAGCGAGGCCGTGACTTCGGCTGTGATTCCGTCTTCAATGTCGATCCGGATCAATCGAGCCTGTTCGCGCAGCGACTCCATTTCCTCGGTCCGTGCGCGTTGCCCGAGCCCGAGGCCGTCGAGAGTCCAATAAATTCCAACGCTGACGTCCGTTCGGTTGCCGCTGTTGCTGATCGTGTTTCCCTCGCCGCCGCCGAAACCACCGGTGCTGGCTCCGAAGCTTAGTTTTGGGAGCAACGGAGCGAGTTTGGCTCGTTTCAAGCTCTGCTCGGAAGCTCTGAGCTTAGCATCTCCGATTTTAAGCTCAGGGCGATTGGTGAGGGCGTCGGTGGTCAAAGTTTCGGGATCGCTGGAGGCGTCGACCCAGTTCACTCGGGCATCGGGGCTTGACGTCGCGCGAAGCTGAGTGCCCGTTTTCAACCGCAAAAGTCTGGCCAGCTCGACAGCGCGGATTGCGACGAGTTCGTTAGCCGCGGCGATGTCGCGCTGACGGATGAGCACCTCGACTTTCGCGCGTTCGCTGTCGGACGCGAGCCCCTCGCCGGTTTCCGCGAAATTGTTCGTGGTCTTGGCGAGATCCTCGGCGTTGGCGAGGGCTTCTTTTGCGATTTCCAGATTTCCCTGCGCCCTGACAAGCTCAAAATAAGCAGCCGCGACGGCGAGCAGCATTTGGTTTTTCACAGCCTCGCTTTCGGCTTCCACGGCCAGCAGCTGCTGGCGAGCGACGAGCGGCGCGTAGAGCGCGTCACCGAGATCCAGATTGAGCCCGATGCCCGAAACCTGCACGTCACCAGCCCCGACTGCGCCAGATCCAAGCCCCGCAAATCCGCTACTGCGCTCGACATCGAGAATATTGCCATTGGTCTCCTGCAAGCGCCCGTCGTGATGGGCGTAGCTCACTCCAGCGGCGAGGTCAGGCAGGATCAGCGTGCGCGCCTGCGCGAGTTGGGCTTCGGCCTGATTGACGCGTTCGCGAGCGAGCGCGATCTGCGTGTTGTCGGCGTCAGCGAGCTTGAGCGCGGTGCTGAGATCGATGCGATGCGGATCGCTCTGACCTTCTCCGGCGAGGACGGAAGTCAGGCCGAGTGCGGTCGTGAAAAAGGTGAGAATGCGAATGGCTTTCATGGCAGGCGCGCCATGAATCGCGGTTCCCGGTCGGGATGTAAATCGGATTCTCCGGCCCGTTTTCAGCAATCAGGCGACCTTCAGACGGTATGGTTTGAAACACAATTGGCCGCTGAACCACGTTTAAACTTCGCATCGGACAGCTGACTGTGGAGGATCTGAAAACGCTCAGTGAATCGTTCGAACTCTACGTCAGCGACCGAACCGCGCGGCGAAGAAGGCAGCGGTTTGATCCGGTCAGGCTTCGCCATCTAACAAGCCCACCTCACGCAGTCGCGCCTGAGCCCAGATCAAGTCGGCTTCGCCAAGCTCCGGAACGGGCGACTGCTGATATTTCAGCTTCCAGTAGCGGCCGCGAGCGTAACAACGATCGATCAACGCCTGGACGTCGAGGGCCGCATCAGGTTCGCCGCGCCGCAACGGAACGCGAACCACGGGGATCGGCTCGCGCAACGGACAGGGATAGACTTCAGTCAAGCCAGTCCGAGATCCGCGGTCGACAATGATTTGGCAGGGATCCTCAGGCCAATTCCCAATACGAGCGTCACGCGCCGCTCGCCCGCCCCGAATCAGGTCGATCTCCATCACGCTCACGCCGCCGTGCAGAAAATTGGCCACCTTTTGCTCAAACGTCGCGCGCCCGGACGAAGTCTTGTTTGCGGGGCTGGTGACTTCGATCACGGTGATCAAATCGCCGCTGTCGGCACGAATTTCGATCCACCGCGGTGTCGGAGCTTGGGTTTCGACGAGAACGGGTTTTGCGACCCGATCTGCTAAGCCTCGATCGTTCTCCGGTGTCCAGACTGGAGGCACGCCGTGCTTCCAACTCTCGCTATCGTCGACGACCACGACATCCGGGCGTCGCTGCTGTTTCTCTTCATCTTCGCCAACCTCGCCGCTCAGCGAAACGTTCTCCTCGGCCCGGGCGACAAGATCCTCCGGCAATTCTTCACAAAGCGCGTCGGCGATGTAACTGATGAGTCGGACATGCACATCGTGCCAGACATTTTGCATCCATGGGTTCATTCCCGGGAAAGGATTCTCGCGAAACATGGATGGATCTTACAATCGTATCTAGACTTCTCAAGCCACCGCTTTCGCATTGCACATGAACTTGGTTTGGCCATTCGGTGTCGAAATCCCGGATTGGAGTCGATAGGCCGTTCGAAAGCGGCGTCTCGCCTCGGACTCCCCACCGCACTCCGAAATCGAAAAATTGGGAATCATCCCCGATACGGCTCGAAGTCGTCGTCCACATTCTGGAGTTCATCGGTCTTGACGCCGTAAATCGTCGTCACTTGCGCGTTGGAAGCTGTTCGCTCAAACCACGCGGCGGAACACCAGGGATACTGGTTCGCCACCGATACAAGACCGTGCTTCACAGGATTCTGGTGGGTGTAATTCAGGCGCGCGAGGTAAGAACTTTCAAAGGTCAGTTGGGTGTCGCGGAAGTTGTGCCAAACGCGACGTCCTTCAGTACCGTCCAGCAGGTTTATGGTCGTCGACGTCGATGAATGCAGCTGCGCGAGGAAAGTCGACAGCGATGCCGCGTCGTCCTCCTCCTCGGGCGAATGAGCGACGAAGTGGTAATGATTGGAGAACACGGCCCATGCCTCCAGTCGCCAATGAAAGCGATCCGCGAGGCGGAGCAATTTGTCATGAAGGATGCGGAGGCGCTTTCGGCTGCCGAAATAGTGCTCCTTGCGGTAGGTCGCGGCGGTAACGAAGTAGGTTCCGCGTTCGGAGAGGCGATGGGTTGGGGCATGCGGCCAAGTGAACGAGCCGGAATCGGAGCTGTGATTTTGATCGTCTCCCGATTCATGCATGGAAGGAAGTTAGGAAAAAATTGGCGGTGTGCAAGTTTTTGGGCTGATGCAAATCACGGCTTGATGTCGACGATATGATATGGAGTGCGGTGGGGAGCCTCAAGCGAGACACCGCTTTCGCATTGCCAGTGAGCGTGGTTTTGGCCGTTTGGTGCACGGCATTCCGGAAGGAGGTCGTTAGACCGTTCGAAAGCGGTGTTTCGCCTTGGGCTCCCCACCGCAATCCGAAATCACTGCTTGATCGTGATAGGGTGCGGCGCGCTGATTTCGCAATGCGGAAGCAGCAGCTGAAAACGCCCAGCGATTGTCTGAGATGGGAATGAGAGACCGCGTCTTCAAGCCGTCGCTTCTGCTTTCGGCGCGCGCTTGATCAATGCGTAAACGCAGGGAATCAAGAACAGTGTCAGGATCGTCGAAACGACCATTCCGCCGATCACGGCGCGGGCGAGGGGGATCATCGCTTCGTTGCCGGGCAGCAGCGCGAAGGCGAACGGCGCCATCGATGCCAGGAGCGTGGCTGAGGTCATGAGAATCGGGCGTACGCGGATTTTTGCGGCGGCGAATGCGGCTTCGAATGGGGTTTTGCCGGTCAGCAGCTGCTGGTTGGCGAATTCGACGAGCAGGATGCTGTTGTTGACTACAACGCCGATCAAAAGCAGCGCGCCCATCAGCGATTGGATGTTTAAGGTCGTGCCGGTCAGGAAAAGCGCGAAGACAACTCCGGCCATCGCCAGCGGGACGGCGAGCATGATGATTAATGGATCGAGGAAGGACTTGAACTGCGCCATCAAAATCAGGAAGACGAGGAACGCGGCGACGATCAGGCCGAAGCCGATGTTGGCGGCGCCTTCGCGCATCGTTTTGACCGGGCCTTGCATTGAAACGGTGACGCCGGCGGGGAGTTTGAGGCCGGCGAGCTTATCTTCGACGTCAGCGACGACCGAGGCGACGTCGCGGCCTTCAACATTGACGTAAACGTTGTTAACTCGGGAAATGTCCGCGTGGGCGATCTCGCCGGGAATGTTGACGCGATGGACTTCGGCGACGTTGGAAAGCGGGATCGTCGTCGGGCCGCGGTCGGTCGAAATGCGAAGCGGGAGGTTGCGGAGTTCGTCTAACGTTTCGGCTTTGTTATCGCCTAACTGAACGCCCATGAAGAAATCTTTGCCGTCGGGCGCGACCCAGATCATCGAGGTGTAGCCGGTGCTCGAGCCGTACGCGGTGAGGACGTTTTTGGCGATTTCTTCTTGGGATAAGCCGTAAAACGCGGCGCGAGTCCGGTCGACCTGAATGTCGAGCTGCGGGTAGTCGAGCATCTGAGCGATCTGAACATCGGCGGCACCCGGAATATCGAGCATCGCAGTTTCGATGATTTCGGCAGCCTCGCGGCCGGTTTCGAGCTTGCCTGTTTTGATCTCGATGTCGATCGGAGTCGGCGCTCCTTCGTTGAGCGCGGCGTTGATGATTCCGCCGGTGACGAACAAGAATTTCTCATCGGGAAAGTCGGCTTTCCACTTGGCGCGCAGCTCGCTAACGTAGTTGCTCGTTGATTTATCTCGGCCGTCGCTATTGAGATTAACGATGATGTAGGCCGTATCTGGACCGGAGTTTGAGCTTAGGATCGTGGAGAATCCCGCGCCTTTTCCAACCGGCAGGCCGATGTTTGAAATGATGGATTGGACGTGCTCCTCGCCGATCGTTTCCTTCACTGATTCCTCGAGGCGCGCGACGATTTGCTCGGTCTTTTCCAGGCGTGTGCCGGGGACTGTTTTGATGCGAACTTCAAAAGTGCCGGCGTCGACTTCGGGAAAAAGTTCGGCCCCGAGTGTTGGGAAAAGGAGGAACATCCCGACTGCGGCCCCGCCAATCGCGGCAATTGTGATCGGGCTTCCGCGCATCGCGCCACGCAGCAGCTGCTGGTAGAGACCGCGAGGCTT
>JBLHKS010000007.1:0-92496 GCA_047620505.1 Verrucomicrobiales bacterium
AAAATTGAATTCAGGCCTTTATTATATTCGACAAACCCTTCGTAATTCTTCACGGGCCAGCTAGCACAACCTCCGTTGTCCGATAGGAAAAACACGACCGTGTTTTGCGCTACGTTAGAATCTTCAAGCGCCTGCAAAACCTTGCCGATCCCCTGGTCCATTTGATGAACCATCGCGGCGTAAACCTCCATCCGGTTCTCCTCCAGTTTTCGTTCGGTTTTGTCCAGTTCTTCCCAGATTGGGACGCTGTAGTCGTACCTGAAATCGCCGGTCTTCTCATCGACTGGCGATAGTTCAGGCTGCTCTTCAAATATGCCCAATTCAACCTGCTTGGCCTGACGTTGTTCGCGCAAAGCATCATAGCCGGCTGCGTACTTTCCGCGGTAGCGCTCAATATCCTCGGGTCGGGCGTGCAGCGGAAAATGCGGAGCCGTATAGCAAAGATGAATAAAGAAAGGGTCCTCGCTGGATGAAAACCGCTGAATTGTTTTCACCGCGTGATCTGAAAATGCATCGGTTGTGTGAAAATCCTCAGGAAACTCCGTGATTCGTTCTTCATTATGGGCGAATGGCCGGTAATTGCCGCCGTTGTAGAAAATCGGGTCCTGCTTCGCTGGATTGAAGAAATTCGAACATCCTGACAACAATCCATAAAACTCGTCGAAGCCGCGATCGATCGGACGCAGCGGAGAAACGCTGCCAAGGTGCCATTTTCCGGTTAAAGCCGTCGCGTAGCCTGCTTCCTTCATTGCCTCACCGAGCGTAACCATATTTGTCCGAAGACGAGGCTCGCTGCCGTGACGCGGATGTAGCCCTGTCAAAAGCGCCGAGCGAGTCGTCACGCAGACTGCGCAGTTATAGAATTGCGAAAAACGAGTGCCCTCCGCTGCCAGTTTATCGAGGTTTGGTGTTTCGATCTCACCTCCGTAGCAACCGAGGTCCGAGAAACCGAGATCATCGCAGAGAATTAATAGAATGTTAGGCCGGTCCTGCGCGCTGAGCAGGCTTGTGGTGAGCAAAAGTAGGAAGAGTGCTTTCATCGATTGTCTAGGGTTTGGAGGGCTTCAGTGTAAACTTGGAGAACGCGTTGGCGATCTTCATCATCTGCAAAGGTTCCGTTTTCCGAAATCCGATTCCGGCTTTCTTCGATCTCGGCCCGGATTTCCGCCGCGACTGCGGGATCGAAAACTCCGGCTCCATTCATCTGGACGTAAACCGGGCTCGTGTGGGCGAAAAGGGGTTGATCCATTTCGTTTCGAATTTCGGCGTCAGGCTGAATTCGCGCAGCGATCCACGCGGGCTCGTTCAGCAACTGCTGGAATCCATCGATTGAAGCTTCGAAACCTCCCGCCTTTCGCGCTTCGGCTGGTGCCGATTTTAGAACCCTTCCGCCAACAACGATCTCCAATGCCCCAAAATCGTGTCGGCCCACCGCTCGAGCCGTGATCTCGACCTCGCCAGGTTTCTTCAAATCGATCACGTCTCCCGGCGATTGAGAATTGACTTCGAGTTCGATCCACGGGCCGTTTGTTATGATTGATCGACCCTCTCGGAGCGCCTTCAGCCAACTCTCTACGCTCAAGTCGTTGGCTTTAACATAAGCTCGTGAGAAATCATACGTAAACCAGTCGGTTCCAGTGGAGAATGGCGCTTTCAAACCAATATTAAGATAGCGGTAAAATGTATCCGCATAAGTGCCTCGGTTGCCGCCATCGAATATATTTTGAGCATGGATATTTCCCTTAATCCAGTTGGGCAGATCCTCCATGCCAAATAAATTGTGACACCAGATCACCGTTGCTCCATCGGCTCGCGCTTTTTCGATTCCAGGCTGAAGAGCCGTGCCATCGGTCCCTCCTTTGGTGATTCCGGGGCCGACGCTGGCGGGTAGAATCCGTTCCGCCAGATTCAAAAACATCACGTGGCCGTAGCCTTCGCCACCTCCGCCGAAATTGTGGCGGTACTCCTCTCCGTCACCGAAAATCAGCGTCGGTGTCGAGATCCGTTTCAGATCTTCTTTCGTATAGGTATTCGTTGTGTAATCTCGATCGACCAGCGCTCGCTCAAGATAGGAAACGAAGACGACTTCCAAGTCATCCGCGCGTGAAATGTCGAGCAAGTAGCGATCGGCCTGCTCGCGGGTCATTTGCCGAAGATGCAGATGCGTGTTTCCGGCTACCCATTTTTGCGAAGACGCAGGAAACAGTCGGGCCAACGGAATTTCGACTCGCGCCGTTTCTTCTTCGACCTCAAGCGTGCTGTGATCGAATTCCAGCCCGCCGAATGCCTCGATCCTGAGTGGACCTGGAGGGACATCGAGATCGGTTTCGGCGATCAGAGTGTGCCAGCCGAGGGCGCGAATTTTTTGCGGGAGCCTCTCGCCGCGCGCCAGCAGTTGCTGGCTGAGATCGAGCCACTCCTCGGCTTTGCCAGATCGGATCCGGATGCAGCCAGAAATTGGCTCGCCCGTCTCTGCATCGGTCAGCTGCACACTGAGTTTTGCGCCCGACGGCGTCGCTTGAAGGTTGGAATCGACCTCGCTTTTTGGCTCCGTGTCAGGGTGAGCCGCTGCAAGGGCGAGTGTGAATCCCAAAAGGAGGAGAGGGCGCGCGTTCATCAAAACGATTCAAACCCGGTTGCTGGTCTCGCGACAACCAAAAGTTGCTTCGACTGCAGAAAGTCGCCAAGGTCGAGGCATGAAATTTCACGAAATGACCGCCCATCAGCTGAAGGCCGTCGACCGCTCAAAAACTCTAGTCCTCGCTCCAATCGCTGCCGTCGAGCAACACGGCCCGCATCTTCCGACCGGAACCGACACGATCATCTGCGGCGCGGTTTCCGAAGCGGTCGAGTCTCGGCGTCCGGATTCCGTTCTGCTCCTGCCGACTCTCTGGCTTGGAGCGAGCGCGCATCACCTGCGTTTGGGCGCGACTCTGAGCGCGAATCTCGATACCTACATCGCGACACTCTGCGAAATCGCTCAGCAGCTGCTGGACGATAATTTCGAGCGACTCGTCTTTTTGAACGGTCACGGCGGCAATGTCGATCCGCTCAAAGTCGCCTTGCGCGAACTGCAGCTGGAAGACCCGCGGCCGCTTCTCGCGGGCGGTTCTTATTGGAGCGTTGCGGAAAAAGTCATCGCAGACGGTCTCGATGGCGCGGATAAAGCGGTCGGTCACGCCTGTGAATTTGAGACATCGATGATCATGCACCTTCGGCCGGAACTCGTCGATACGCCTAAGCTGGCCGACGCCGGATTCTGGCAGCCCGACACTGTCGAAGGATTTTACGTTAGCCGCGATATGAAACAGCGGACGAAAACTGGCTGCACCGGCCGGCCGGATCTCGCAACGCCAGAAAAAGGAGCAGCGATATTTGAAGGCATCGTCAATCGCGTTTGCCAAGCGGTCGACACGCTTCTGGTGACGAAGCTGGGCGAAGATTACGAAGAGCTGATTTGAGCAAACCTATCTGCAAATGACGATTGGGGAAAAGTTGATATTCTGGCCGGTCCAATTCGTTTCGGATTTCGGATTCTATCTCCTGTTCGGGTTGATTGGATTTTTCATATCAATTGTCCTGTGGATTGTCTCCATCACTATACAGTTTTCAGGAAAGAGAAAATTCGTAACACTTACGATAATTCCAGTCATCAGTCTCGCATTCTTCGTTGCTGATGACTCGCTGGATTTTGGGAACACAAGCTATAACTTCATTCCTCTTTATTTCCTTTTTGGCGTCAGTACAGCGGGCCTGAACCTGTTTTCTCGAAGATGGCCACTCCATCCCGCTTTCCTGGTTCCGTTGGTTCAGGCGCTGTCCTTTTGGATGGTCTACATCGGCGCGAAAATTGTCGCGTCGGTCTGATCATGTAGCCTTCTTAGAGAGTTCCTCGAGCAGGTCCTCGACTTCCTTGGCATTCTGGACGCCAAGAAATCCCAGCGATCTCGTCCGCGTGTGACCTTTTGAAGTCGTCCAGCTCTCCTGTTCAACAATCACATCTCCCGAGCCGTCCGGGCGTTCTTCACGGCGAAGATCTCGGAGCCGATCTGGCAAATACGATTGAATTCTCGATCGGGTGCCGCCGTGAATCGTGATCGCGCGCTTGTCTGTGATTACGTAAATCGTCTTCTTAGCCGCCCGGTAATTCCAGACCGGCGAAAGCAACAACCCAATACCGATCAGAACAAACGGAATGCCGAACAGCGAAAAGATGGTCGATCCTTGGGACGCCATCACCATCCAGAAAATCGCGAACGCCGTCCACGGAATCGCAAACACAAATGCGGCGATTGAACCGGCTGTGAAGTAGCGCGCTACGGGCATCTGCATCCAGGTGATGCGTTCGCCCGGGTCAAGTTCGCGGTCGACCATCGCTTGAAGGCTTAAAGGAATTTGTTCGGCTCGGAGCATGACTGGTAGGTTTGTTAGTTGTTCGAATAATTCTTGTCCACGCCTTCGCCAAAGCGGTAGTGGCCGATGATTTCCCATTCAAAAAGGCGTCGATCGAGTCGTGGCCCGGAGCCGATGTTGTGAACGATCCAAGCTCCCGCTTTGCCGCCTTTCGGAGCGGTGACGACGATGCCGATGTGCGTTAAGCCGTTTCCGTTCAGATCCCAAGCAACAACATCGCCAGGCTGATAGTCTTCGATCTCATCCGTAATAGGCAACTCGGCACCTTTTCGCCTGAAGTAGCGCTGTAGGTTCGGCACGCGGCGATGGTCGATACTTCGATCAGTTCCTGGCGCATCCCAGTTCTGCGGATATTTCGAAAAGTTAGTCTTCATATCCTCATGAACGAGGACTTGGAGATCGAGACCGCGCGCCCGGTAGCTGCGAATTACAACATCGGTGCAGACGCCCGTTTTTTCCGGAACGTCGCCGCCCGGGTATTCGAGCGTGACGTAATCAGCGACGTAACGCACTTCCTGAGTTGACCGAAATTGCGCTGCTTCGACGAGCTTGTCGTAAAATGAAAACTCCGGCTGAGGCGCGGTCTCTTGGGCCGCGAGTGAGCCGAGAAAAATCAGGGGAACGAAAATCAGCCTATGCATGCTTGGCACTTTCCCACGCCGCGTCCATTTCTTCAAGCGACGCCTCCTTCAGCGATTTGCCATCGCTCTTGAGCCCGGTCTCGACCTGGTCGAAGCGGCCGATGAACTTGTCATTCGCGGCAGCGAGCAGGCTCTCGGCGTCAAAGCCTTCCTTTCGCGCCAGGTTCACGACCGCGAAAAGCAGATCGCCGATTTCCTCACCCAGCAGCTGCTGGTTTCCAGATTTCATTTCCACTTCGATCTCGTCGATCTCCTCGCGGACTTTCGGCAAAACGTCCTCACTCTTTTCCCAATCGAAACCGACTTTGGCGACCTTTTTCTGAATCTCGCGGGCCCGCAGCAACGCCGGAAATCCCTGGCCGACGCCATCGAGGTAACGCGCTTGTTCTCCCGCATCGCCCTTCTCCGCGGCCTTGATCTCGTCCCACTGCCGAAGCACGCCGTCCGTGGTTTCCACGCCGCTGTCGCCGTAAACGTGTGGATGCCGACGGACGAGTTTGTCGGAAATCGCATGGCAAATCGAATCGAAATCGAACGCCCCAGTTTCAGAGCCTAACTCAGCGTGAAAAACGACCTGAAGAAGGTGGTCACCAAGCTCTTCTTCCATGTGCGCCGTGTCGCCTGACCGAATCGCAGCCGCTGTTTCGTAGGCCTCTTCGATAAGATTAGGAATGAGACTTTCGTGCGTCTGCTCCTGGTCCCACGGACAGCCGTCGGGCGAACGCAGCGTGTGCATGATTTCGCGGAGTCGATCGATCGCAGTCTGGTTTTCCTCTGACATGCCGCGCACGATGCGTGGTTTTGTCAGGATCTCCATTGAAAAGGCGCGCGTCTCGTGCTTTCGAAGGCGAAGATGAAACTCGTCCTCGCTTCAGGCTCTCCTCGCCGCAAAGATTTGCTCACCGAAGCCGGAATAGAGTTTGAAATCCAGCCGGCAGACGTCGACGAGATCGAAGATTGGTCGTTAGGAATCGATGAGCTTGTCAGCCGCAATGCTCGCCTCAAAGCTGGAGCTGTTTCCACGATCAGGCCCGATTCTGTCGTCCTCGGCGCGGACACGCTCGTTGCTCTGGATGATCAGCCACTTGGCAAGCCGAGCGATCTCGACCATGCCTTCCGCATGGTGAAAACGCTCGTCGGCAAAACCCACGTCGTCTGCACCGGTGTCTGCCTGACACGACAAGAGCCGGCTTGGACTCTGGAATTCATCGAGCGGACGTTCGTCACTTTTCGCCCCCTGACAGACCCACAAATCCACGAATATATCGGCCTGATCAACCCGCTCGACAAAGCCGGCAGCTACGCGGCGCAGGATCACGGAGATTTCATTATCGAGAAAACCGAGGGCTCCTGGACCAACGTCGTCGGTCTTCCGATGGAGCAGCTGCTGGTAAAACTCGAATCATCTCCAGACCTCTCGCTATGACAACTCTCGACCTCGTTACCGCAGTCGCCTCGACCGCCACTGCCGTCGGTGTGCTCATCGCCGTTGCTCAACTCTGGCATGCCGAGAAACTCGCGGCTGCCGAATTTGAAGACGAAATTCGACGCGAATACCGCCAACTCTGCGGTGATCTGCCCGTGAAGGTTTTTCTCGGCGACGAGCTGACGGAGGACGAACTCGAGGACGCGCTTGGCGATTTTCATCGCTACTTTCATCTTTCGAGTTCCCAGATTTTCCTTCGTGAGCAAGGCCGAATTTCGGCGGCAACCTGGAAAATGTGGGCGAACGGGATTGCAGGGAATTTCGAGCTGCCAGGATTCAGGCAAGCCTGGGATCTGATGAATTCAAGGGCGAGCAAACATCGGCTTGGTCGGCTCGAGCGCTTTCTAAACGGCGATGAGCCGGATCCGCGCAAGCGACGGAAAACGCCAGTCGCTACTTCGCCTCCTCGGCCTTCGGAGTGACCGTGACAGTCAGCGGTTTCGAGTAAATCGCGAATTTCGTGTCTTTCGGCTGAGCTTTATCCTGAGCCGCTTTGGTGATTTTTTCCGCCTCCGTCTTAAGCTGCTCCAAACGCTTCAACTTCGCCTCTGCCGCCGCAGTTGCCTTGGTCGTCTCGTCGAATTTTGCCTGAGCCGCCGCCGCGACCGTTTCCATTTCCTGCTTTTTATCCTCAGCCACCGCGGCGACATTCCGTTGAGCCGTATCGAGCGCCGTTTTGGCTGTCGTAGCGGCGATCTTTGCCTGGCTGAGTTCAGTCGAAACTTGGGGAGTCAGCTCTTCCAGTCGCTTCGATTCGGCAGTCGCGCGCTCTGCAGCTTCGGGGTTGTGAGCGAAACTCACGACGCCAGTTCCTTGGAGCGTGAACTGATAAACCCCCGGTTCGAGTTCGTAGTTCCCGTTTTTCGTAAAGTCGATCACGAGCATTCCCTCAGTCGCATCGGCCGCGATGTTGACCGTTGGCGGGCTACGCAGCATGCCGAAAAGGCCCTCCGGTTGAACCGTCAGGTTGCCTTTGCGTTCACCGAAGTCTTCGACCTTGATCGGAATTTCGAGCTTGGCTCCAATTTCAACGGTTAGCGGTTTATCCTCAGTTGGCTCCAGTTTCGAGGGAGAATTGTCTTCGCCGCTAACCGAAAGAACCGTTTCGAGATCCAGTTTCGTTCGCACACGAAATGCGTCGGCGAAGACGATCCCCCAGACGAGGCTCGTGCTCCTCGCTTGACGCGTAAGCTGTGCCGCTTTTCCTGTGATTTGAATTGGCCCTGCCCAGGTCTCCGCGTCAGCAGTTGCTGAAAAGACGAGGAAACCCTGATCGGTCTTTTTGTTCATTACAAGTGGGTAGGCCGTAATGCCTTGGGGCAGATCTTCGGCCGTCACCGTGATCTCGCCGTCAAACCCATCACGCCGAGGTGCCACGATCCGAATCGCAATCGATCCGTTCTTCCGCAGAACCGGCGTAGACGGCCAGCCGTTCCTTCCATCAGCAAGTGGGCGCTCGTAAAGCGCGTAGAGATCGAAGTCCGGCTTAGCTTCTCGAATCGCCAATCGATAAAGTTGGTCCGGACCGCCACCGCCGAAATGATTGACGATCGTGACTTGGAAATCTGCATCCTCGTCCGCTGTGAAGCTCAGAGCGCAATCGCTCGAGTCGACGTTTGTCGCGTCCAGGTTGTCCACACTGAAGTAAGTTGTCCGCTGATCGTTTTCGGCCACTTTCGTGATTTCCTCACCGCCGAGTTTCTCTACAAAAATAGTGGGATCAGTTGGCGCTCTCAGTTGATCGGAAATGACTTCAATCCAGTAGGTTTTATCCTTCGATCCCTTGAAGCTGAACGTGTCGAAATCGCGAATTTCATCGAAGCGGCCTGCGATCTCGCAAGGCAGCGCAACCGTCTGATTCGCGGCGTCTTTCTCCTCTACGATCACAGGAGCGGTGGCGAATCCGATCCTGACAGCGTTCGAATCGGCTAACTTGTAATCGATTCCTCGCAATGCGGCTTGCGTCGGTTTCAGCGAGCTGAATTCGACAGGGGCCTGAGCCTCAGCCGGAATATCGATTTCGACTTCGATCGACTCCAATGGTTTCCCATCGATCATCAGCCCCGAATCGAGGCTCCCGCCTGGGAGACTGCGGCCAAACACCGTGAATTTGGATTTCTTACCAGGCTCACCCGCAGGCGGAAACACAAAATCGATGTGAGGCGTTTCGGAAATTTGCAGCCGATAAAAATGGTTAGCGTCGCCCCGATAAAGCACGTCTGACAAGGCCAGAAAATAATCGCCGTCCGCTGGCGCAGCAAAATCCGCGAGTGGATCGCGGCCAAAAGTTGGGCGGCCGTGATCGATCTCACGACCGCTCGAATCGTAGATCCGAAGTTGGCCGTTCATCTTTGAATCCAGCCGTTCCGCCCACAAACGAATCAGCAGCTGCTGGTCCTTTTTCGCGGTGAATCGATACCAATCGATCGCCTTTGAATCGATTCGGCCAATCAGCGCAGTTCCGATTGGTAGCTCAGCAGCGGTGTCTCGAGTCGAGTGATCACCATCTTCGGTAACTTCGATCGAATCTGCGGCCACAACCATGAACGGGCGTGGGGTCGACAGGCCGAAACGTCCAACCGTTCGGACTTCGTAGATCGCTGGAGGCACGTCAGCCGGAACTGTGATCTCGAAACGATTCGGAATCGCTGGCGGATCTGGAACCAGATCTTCTGCTGGCTTCAAAACCGGCTTAGCCTGAATCCGGGAGTCGGAAAAATGGAGCGCGGTTGGATCTTCCAGATTCACGCCGGCGACGGTAACCTCGATCGTCTTTCCTGCCTTCGCGACGCGCGGAGATATTGATTGGAGATCGGTCGTCGGCAGTTGAGCAGAGGCGATGCTGACGAGGAAGAACAGAAGAGAGAAGGCAGTCTTCATTTCGGCTTAGCGGTTAAAAAGGAATTCTTTCGTGTTCACGACCACCCAGAGAATATCCTCAAACGCTTGTTTCTCGGCTGTCGCGACGGGAACTTTTTCCGGGTCCGCAGCGGACTGGTCTCGCTTCTTCTTTAAGTGAGCGAAGGCCATCGCCAATTCCTCAGCGTCGGCTTCGCGAGCCAGAGCTCGCATATAAAGTTCGTGGATTCGATCTTCGTCAGGGCGTTCGGTGTCGGCGGCGAGTTCGGCGGCGCGGCCTTTTGAGGCGGAGAGCTTGGCCTGAACGGTTGGCGAATTGATGAGGTGAAGGCTTTGAGCAAGATTCGCATCGGCGGTGCGTTCGCATTCGCAGGCACTGTCCATTTGAGGCCGACCGAAGACGGTTAAGAAGATCGATTCCTTGTTCGCGTTGTCGTCTGGAAGGGCGATTGCGCGGACCCCGAGAGGCTGTTTGTTAAAACTGTTCTTCGAATCGGCAATGTCGTTGATCGCATCCAGCATTACTTCGGCAGGAAGTCGCTTTGGATAATAGCGGGCATAATATTGGTCGTCCTTGCTGTTATGCTCATTCGGCTCTGAGCTGAGTTGATAGGCCTGGCTGTTGCAGATCGTCCGAATCAAATGTTTTACGTCAAATCCGCTATCGATGAACGACTGTCCTAGTTGATCGAGGAGGTCGGGGTGCGTTGCCGGATTGGTGATCCGCATGTCGTCTTCCGGCTCGACGAGCCCGCGGCTGAAGAAGTGCTTCCAGTAACGGTTTACGAGCATCTTCGCGAAATACGGATTCTCACGCGAGGTCATCCAGTTTGCGAGTTCAACACGCGGGTCGTGAACTTCAGGAATCTCCAAAGGCACCCCTTCGAGCGGAGTTGGTTTGAGCTTTTCCTTCGTCGTCGGGTTTTCGTATTCGGCTAACACCATTTTGTGATAAACCATGTCGCTCTCCGGGAGTTTGTAGACTTCCTTTCTGGCTAACGTGGAGAAAAAAGCCGCAAATCCGTAGTAGTCGTCCTGTGTCCACTTTTCATAAGGATGATGATGGCATTGAGCACATTGCATCCGGATACCTAGAAAAACTTGGGCGATGTCGGCCATCTGATCCTTCGGATCCTGAACAACCCGATACCAGCCCACAGCCGGGTTTACGTCAGACTTGCCGCTTGCGGTGAGCAATTCGGCGACGAGCTGACTGAACGGCTTATTTTCAAGGAAACTCTGACGCAGCCAACCATGGAAAGCGTAGGTTTCGCGTGATACCCAATCGAGGTTTCCCTGCGCTTTGTTGCGAAGAATCGCAGCCCATTTTCCGGCGAAATAGTCGGCGTACTCGACGGTCTCGAGCAGCGCGTCGATTCTCTTGGCGCGCTTGTCAGGAGCCTTTGATTCCAGAAACTCCTGCGTTTCTTCCAGAGTTGGCAGGCGCCCGGCGATGTCGATCGTTACCCGCCGTAAGAACATCGCGTCGTCTCCCCGCTCAGAAGGAGGCAGGCCGAGAACATTGAGTTGGGCGAAAATTCGCTCGTCGACAAAATTTACAGGCGTTGGCGGAGGCGGCGTTTCGTGGCCGAGCGGGATGATCGCGCGGAAGACGTCGACGTGCTCCTGGAATCGAATCATGACCGACGTGCTTCCGGTTTTCCCTTCGATCCTGACGAGTCCACCTTCCTCAATCTCGGCCATGTCTTCCTGATTCGGCTCATACTGCGCGTTATGAGTGATATCGCGCTTCGAGCCGTCGCTCATGAAAGCCGTGACCAGCAGCTGCTGGTCAGAGTGCGGTGAAAGGACGCGATCACGGGGGAAAACCTCGATGCGTTCGACTAACGGTTCGTTCTCGGCTCCGAAAGGCAGACCCTGCTCGATCCAGCGCAGAATCGCGGAATAATCTCGACCTCCCATTGCGAGTCGCGCGCCACCTTCGTGGGGCCGGTCGCCGCTGGCTTTTTGCAGAATCAAACTCTGCGACGGAGCCGTGAGCGAGATTCGACGCCCGCGAGATTGATGGAGTAAATTGTGATAGTCCGCTTCCGGCTCGTAGCCAAAGAGCGAAAGGTGAAACCCGTTCTGACCCCCGGTTTTTGCATGGCAGCCGCCGGTGTTGCATTCGTTCCTCGTTAGAATTGGGACGATGTCATTTCGAAAACTGATGAGCGGGTTCTGTCCAGATTTCTCCACGGTAACGCTGATTCTTGCGGCTCCCGCTGAGATCGTCGCCGCACCGTCCGCGAGTGGCGTAACGAGACCTCGATTGCTGACCTCGATCACGCCCGTCGGCGACACCGTGAACTCGACCTCCCGCGTCACGTCGCGGCCTCCATCAGTCACCAGCAGTTGCTGAGTGGCATCGGGGCCGCTCAGCGTAATCGATTCCGCTCCTCCTGCATGAATTGAGTAATCGCCTGCTTGAGCGAAGCTCGCGAGCGCAATAAATGCGGCGATTCTGGCCATTGTTCTCATCGCGTCTTTACACGGCCTGCCACTTCGCAATCTTCCGTTTACCCATGGCCTTGCATACTGTTATAAAATTCTATGGCCTTTTGAACGGTTGGGGCTCGCTCGTCTCGATTGCAAAACCGGTCGTAACCGGAAGTTTTCAGCAGCGTCTTGATTTCTAAACCGCATACTTTCGATGAAAATCAGTCTTCTCGCTCTCTTCCTCCCCTCGCTCGTTTTCGCGGCTTCGCCCAGCGAACAAATCGACACTCTGATCCAGAGTGGTTACGAAGAACACGGTGTCGAGCCGAATGAAGCCGCTCCGGATTGGGTGATGGTCCGGCGAATTTATCTCGACATCGCCGGACGAATTCCGACCAGGGCGGAGGCGGCCACCTACATTCATTCCAAGGATCCGGAAAAGCACGAAAAACTCGTTCAGCAGCTGCTGGGCAGCGATGGCTACGTCAATCACTGGTTTAATTTCTGGGCCGACATCCTTCGGGTGAACCGGACGGCCAACAACGGTCAGTTCATCACGCCTTACTATTCTGAGTTCATCAAAGAATTTCTCCGAGAAAATCGGCCATACGACGAGTTCGTAAGCGACCTCTTGACGACCGATGGTGCTGCTTGGGATTCAGGCGCAATCGGCTATTATCTTCGAGATCGCGGGATGCCGCTGGATAATATGTCGAACACCATCCGCGTGTTTCTGGGAACGAGGCTCGAGTGCGCCCAGTGTCATGATCATCCATTCGATTCCTGGACTCAAATGGACTACTATCAAATGGCCGCCTTCAGCTATGATATGCAGTCAAACTATCGGCCTCCGATTCTCCGAGACGTTCAGCAATACATTCGCGGGAACCAGAGAGTCAGGGGGATGGAGCGCGGACAGCAGCGGCAGCTTGCCGCTTATCGGCAGGTCTTTCAGGAAGTGATGCGACCGCTCCGTTACACGTCGATTCAAGAGCTGGATCAGGAATTGCGGTTGCCGGATGATTATCAATACGATAACGCGGCTCCGAAGCAGGTGGTTGAAGCAAAGACTATGTTTGGATCGGACGCATCACCAACACTCGATGATTATGCGGATTGGATGACCTCGAAAGACAATCCACGGTTCGCGAAAGTGATTGCAAACCGTCTCTGGAAGGAGGTTTTCGGAATTGGTCTGATTGAGCCGGTTGATGAGCTGCTGGACAGCACTGAGGCGTCGAATTCAGAATTGATGGAGCTTCTTGAATCGCAGATCAAGGAGTTGGACTATGACCTGAAAGCGTTTCTCAATCTTTTATACAATACTGAAGTTTACCGCCGTAAAGCGAGCCGAGCAGAAGTTTTGCCGGGCGAGTCGTATTATTTTTCAGGCCCAACTCTGCGCCGAATGAGTGCTGAACAAATCTGGGATTCGTTCGTGACGCTAATCAATCCAGAGCCTGACAAGCGTCCGGAAATGGCCGTCGCTGCAGAACAGAAACGGCTGGAAACGGCTCACAAGATTCACGAATCCATTTACGCATTGGAGCCGGAAGAGTTTATTGAAGGCGTGAAGGCGGTTGGGGACACAGCAGGTGCCGGTGCTCAACGGTCGCGCGAATTGGCGGCCGAGGCCGCTCAAGCGCGAGCTGACAAAGATGAAGCGAAAGCTCGGCAACTTGCCCGCGAAGCCAATCAGTATCGAGGAGATGTTCGCTCTAAAGTTCGTGAACACATTTACGAGGCAGGCTGGGAGAAGCTGGTTGAGAGCGGTGAAGCAGCCGAGGTTTTCGGCGAGGAAGCAGCTGCTGGCCCGATGGTCGGAGCGATGGAGGCACGAATGATGGGGATGTCTCAGAATCGAGGCGCGGCGGCTGGAGCGACTCGAGCATTTCAACGGGCGCAGCGTGAACGGCTTCTGGAGATCGCCAAGAATCTTGGGATCACTGAGAAGGAGGAGATTCGAGGGTTTGCCGAATTTCTCGTTAAAATGGCGACTCAGGCTCAACGCGCGGCGAATCTCCCGTCACCCGCGCCCCCTGGGCATTTTCTCCGCGAATTCGGCCAGTCCGATCGCGACGTGATTGAAAACGCGAACGACGAAGCATCGCTTCCGCAAGCGCTACAGCTTTTAAACGGTCCCTACGCGGAAGCACTCGTAAATAAGTATGGAGTGCTCGCCAGGCAGGTGATGAACGAGGATGAGCCAGATGGAAAGCTGAACGTAATCTATCTTAGTTTGTATTCTCGCTATCCGACCAAGGTTGAGCGCGAATACATGTCTCCAATTATCGCCGAGTTCGGAGACGAAGCCTACAAAGATCTGGTCTATGCGATCCTTAACACTCAGCAGTTTCTGTTTATTCAATAACCGTCCCCAATCATGAATCCGAATCGTCAATCCGATCTCTCTCGCCGTGATTTTACGGCTCGTGTCGCCGCCGCGACGCTTGGTGTTGGTCTTGCGCCAGCCAGCAATATGTTCGCCGCTGGTGAAGATGCATCGGCCGCGAAGAACCCGAATGTAAAGGCCAAGAACGTTATTTACCTATATATGGCTGGTGGAATGAGCCACCTCGATACGTTCGACGTGAAGCCGGGGTCCGAATCGATGGGCTCAATCGGAACCGCACAGAGCAAGGTTGATGGCTATCAAACTGGCGAGTATCTCAAACGAACTGGCCAGGTCATGGACCGATTTGCGGTGATCAACTCGATGAACTCGACTGCCGGGGCTCATGAGCAGGGAAATTATTTTATGCATACAAGCTATTCTCTACGCGGGACGATTCGTCATCCCGGGATGGGAGCCTGGCTGATGAAATTCAATGGTAAGGGCAATGAAAGACTTCCCGGCAACGTTGTCATCGGAAATGGCAGTCGACATCCGGGCGCGGGGTTCTTTGAAGCGAAATTGTCTCCTCTGATGGTCACGAATCCCGAGAACGGGCTTCCGAATAGCGAGCGTCTTGATTCGGTGACGGAAACCACTTTCAATCGACGACTCAAGATGGCAAACGACCTCGATAAATGGTTTCACGAGGCTTATCAACAGCGCAACGTTCGGGCGTACGGCGATCTCTATGACGAAGCGTTGAAGTTGATGAAGAGCGAAGATCTGAAGGCATTTGATCTCTCCGACGAACCAGCAGCTGCTCGCGAGCGATACGGCGATGATTCCTTCGGTCAGGGCTGTTTGCTCGCGCGCCGACTTGTCGAGCACGACGTTCGATTTGTCGAAGTGTCCCTTGGTCGGTGGGACACGCACGTGAACAATTTCGTCGAAGTTCCAGAGCGTTGTGACATTCTTGATCGCGCGCTCAGCGCGTTGATCAAGGATCTCGACTCTAGCGGTTTGCTAGAGGAAACATTAGTCGTGTTGGCCACGGAATTCGGTCGGACGCCTGCCGTGAACGTAAACGAAGGTCGTGATCATTATCCGAGGGCGTTTACGACATTGCTCGCCGGTGGAGGAATCAAAGGCGGGACGATCTACGGAAAAACCGACGCAGCCGGGGCGGAGGTTATCGAAAACAAAGTTACGATTCCAGATTTCAACGCCACGATCGCCTACGCTCTAGGCTTACCGCTCGATCACGTGCTCTACAGCCCGAGTAAGCGTCCGTTCACGGTTGCCCACAAAGGAAAGCCGATCACGAGTCTGTTTGGATAGACTAAGCCCGAACGAAATCTGCGAGAGCGGACAGCTCTGCGACGGATTGAGATTGGCGAACGATTTCAACTGCTTTGGCAACTTTGTCAGGGTCAAAAAGCGAGCGCAAATCGATGTCCAGCTTCTTCGCGCCGTTGCGGAGTTTGACATGATCCCACTGAGCCGCGTCGATGTCGTCTCCGAAGCGTTCGATCAAAATTCCGCGCAGTGCCGCTCGTGTTGTTTGAGGCGCGGCGACCGCAGTTCGAGTCAGGCTTTCGTAATCGAACGGAAGCCTGAGCGAGCCTTGGTCTAACAAGGCGAAAAACAGGCCCTCATTGCGATCGAGAAGATGATAGCTGAGATCGAGGCTCCGCACCCAGGGATCGTCTTCACCGATGCCTTCGTTTTTGCGGAATTTTTCAATCAGTTCGAATTTTGCGCTCCAATCGAGACGGTTGGCAGTGCTGATCGGATCGCGCTCAAGATCGTCTAGGACTCTCGCCCACTCAGTCAGCAGCTGCTGGCGTTCCGGCGTCGATTCGCCGAACTCCCGAGCTAACTCAAGGTAAGCGCGCTGAACTTCAATTGCCGTGGTTGGCGCACCCCTGGAAGTCCGGCATTCCCACTTCCAAGAGCGATCTCGTGATAGGTCGCGAATCGTTTTCACAGGCTCAGCCAAAGTTGGAACTCGGTCGAGTGGCGCCCCGCGCGAAAGCGCCTCAAGCACCGCTGCAGTCGTCCCAACTTTAAGGTAAGTCGCGAACGGCGAGAGATTTGCATCGCCGCAAATGACGTGGAAGCGCCGCCACTTTGCCGGGTCCGCATGAGGCTCATCGCGAGTGTTAACGATCGGTCGTTTCTGCATCGTGTCGACGCTTTCGATCACTCGGAAGAAGTCGCCTCGCTGCGAAATTTGGAAACCCGGACCGACGAATCGATCTTCATCTTCAACTCCATATTTTCCAGCTCCGCAGAAGATTTGTCGTGTTGTCAGGAACGCGACGGTCGCCGCGCTCAGATCCGCCCAGGGAAGCGAACGGCGGACAAGATAGTTTTCGTGACAGCCGTAGCTGTGGCCCTGAAAATCGGTGTTGTTTTTGTAAATCCGAACGCGATTCACCTCCGTGTCGGCTGCCGAAACCGCCTCGGCACACGTCATCGCAAGTTGATCGCCGATAAAGTCCTGCTGGAGGATCTCGAGCAGCGTTGAGCACTCCGGAGTGCAGTATTCGGGGTGCGCATGGTCGTTGTACCAGCGGGCCCCGTTCTTAAGCACGAGATCGCTCTTGATCTCCGTGTAGCTCATCGGGCGGTCTCGATCCTGAGCGTAATAATTCGCTTCGTCGGTGTCCTGGCGGAGTTCGTCGACCCGAAAGCCGCGGGCATCGAGATGGGGATCTTCGCACGAATAATCCCACTTCATTTGGACGCCGTCGTCCTGCGCTGCACGAACGAGCGCGATCGACTCAGCGACGACGTCCAGATTCGTGGGGTCGTCGCGGGTGATTCCGTACTCTGTTTCCAGTCCGAATAGAACCTGGTGATCCATGCCCTGACTCTAACGCGATCCGAATCGATTGCACGAAATCAGCACGAATCGTCGGCAGCATCTGCGACCGACTAGCCGAGCAACGTCTCGACATGCGCGGTGACCGCTTTTCCCAACCCGTCCAGGTTGTAGCCGCCCTCTAACACAGACACCAAACGATTCTCGGCGGTTTCTTCGGCTAAGCCAAGAATCAGTTTTGTCAGCTCCTGAAAATTGGGATCTGTCAGCTGAAAATCGCCTAACGGATCGTCAATGCGGGAATCGAATCCAGCAGAGATTAAAACCAAGTCGGGCTTGAATTCCTTCATCGATTTCAGGAAACCATCGACGAAGGCAGACTGGACGTCGGCCATTCCGGTGCCCGCGGGAAACGGCGCGTTGAGGACGGTTCCTTCGCCTTTGCCGGTGCCGGTCTCGTTCTTCGCGCCGGTGCCCGGATACAAGGGCGATTGGTGCGTGCTGAAGAAGAAAACGCTGGGATCCGCGTAGAAAATGTCCTGCGTGCCGTTGCCGTGGTGGACGTCCCAATCGACGATCGCGACGCGCTCGACGCCGTGCTTTTTCTGGGCGTAGCGAGCAGCAACGGCGACGTTGTTGAAGACGCAGAAGCCCATTCCGCGATTCGGCGTCGCGTGGTGGCCAGGTGGACGAACTGCGCAGAATGCGTTGTCGACTTCACCTGTGAAAACAGCGTCGACCGCGTTCATCACTCCGCCAGCAGCTGCTAAGGCGACTTCGAGCGTGTCGGCCATCACGTTGGTGTCGCCGGTGCTCAGCATTCGGATTCCGGCGGCGATTTCGGCCTTAGCGAGCTGGACGTATTTTTCGTCGTGCGCGAGCGCGAGCTCCTCATCGGTCGCAGCACGAAGATCAATCGACGTGGTCCCCTCAACTAAGCCGGATTCCGTCAGCGCCTTCGTCACGGCTGCGAGTCGAAGGGTCGATTCCGGATGTCCGCGGCCCGGGTCGTGTTTTTGATAAAGTGGATCGAGCAGAAGTCCGGTCGCCATGAGAACAGGCTAAGGCGCCGTCCGACGGCCTTCAAGTGCGGGAAAAAATGACCACTTCGTAACGCGGCGATCACAGCCAAGTCATCTGGCAGGCTCAATCTCCCGACATGATGATCACCAAAATTCTCGATTCAACCATTGGGCAGGCACACCTCGTGTTCTGCGTCGCCTTCATTGGAATCTCGATTCACGCGCTTGCTGCTGAGCCGCCGCTTCCAAAGGATCCGGTTGCGGAGCCGATAGCGAAGAAAAGTAAGTCGGATTCGACTCAGATCACGGCCGAGACTTCGAGCTTCGATTCTAAAAGGAACCTGGTTGTTTTTGAGGGCAACGTGGTCATGACCAATCCGGAGATGCGGATGAATTGCGATCTTCTTGAGGTGAACTTGATCAAAAACTCCGGTGGTCCAGCCTCAGCAGCTGCTGGCGGGATTCAAAGCGGCGTGGCGCGCGGCTACGTGGTTATCAAGACGAAGAATGCCAAAGGCGGAGAGGTCGTGGCGCACGCGCGTCGGGCAGACTTCGAATCGGCGGGCCAGTCAGTGGTTCTGAGCGACCATCCGGTGCTTCAAGACGGAAAGCAGCTCGTCGAAGGCACGTCGTCGGAGACTCGAATTTTCCTGACTTCAGACGGCAAACATCGGGTGACGGGCTCGAGCATTGTCACGATTGTCGATACAGCGAATTCAACTTTGAACCTCCCCAAATGACGAGCCTCATCGCGGTTACGGTTGGTTCTCCCTCGACGCCTCGCGAATCATCGGCCACTTTGGAAGCTGTGAAAGTTCTCGTCGTTGAAGATGAAAAGCAGATCGCTTCCTTCGTGGAAAATGGTCTAAAGGAACAAGGTTTCAGCGTGGACGTGTGCCGCGATGGCGTGGAGGGAATGGAGATGGCGAGCAGCAAGGCCTACGACGCGATCGTGCTGGACATCATGTTGCCCGGTCGGGATGGGCTGAGTATATTGAGGAAACTCCGCGAAGATCAGAACACGGTACCCGTGATCCTCGTCACAGCGCGCGACGGCCGAGATGAACGGGTCGACGGGCTGGATCTCGGTGCCGACGACTACATCACGAAGCCGTTTTACATGGATGAGCTGATCGCGCGGCTGCGGTCGGTCTGGCGGCGTTCTGCCGGGCAAGGGCTGAGCATTTTGAGCGTCGCCGATCTGCGCGCGAATCTGATGACTCACGAAGTTCACCGCGGCGATGAACGAATTGAGTTGGCGCACAAGGAATTCGCGCTCCTGGTTTATCTGATGCGATCAGCGGGGCGCGTTCTGACACGCACCCAAATTTTGGAGCAAGTCTGGGAGTATCAATTCGATCCCGGCTCGAACATCGTCGATTCCTACATCGCCCGCCTCCGGCGCAAGATCGATCACGACTTTGATACAGCCCTGATCGAGACCCTGCGCGGCGTTGGTTATCGAATGAAGGATCCGAGCGAAAGCTGAACGCTCAGCCTTCTTCGTTGATCTTTTTGACGTGTTCGTTGTAGTCCTTCGCTTCGCTTCGAACAACCGGCAAAAGAATGTAGAGGCCGATCAAGTTCGGAATCACCATTGCGAACACCATCGCATCGGAAAGCTTGAGAACGCTGTCGAGCGACGCGGAAGCTCCTACGATGATCAAGAGGCAGAACACGATTTTGTAGATGAAAACGGGTATCTTAACGTGCTCATCCTTTAATCCTTTGAAGAGATACATCACGCCCTGCTGCCCGTAGTAAGACCATGAAATCATGGTGGAAAATGCGAAAAGGAAAACGGCGATCGAAAGGACCTTTGGAAACCAGCTGAAGACCTTTTCGAACGCCATCGAAGTTACCGGAATGCCGGTCACGTCTTTCACTGCGTCTTTCGCGACCCAGCCGACCGTTTCAAGCTTGGTTTCTTCTTTGTGATCTGCCGAGATCAAGCTGATCACCTCGTGCCATTTTTCTTTTTCTTCGCCCTTTTCGACCTCTTTGGAATCACGGAAACGAAGGAACTGACCTTTTTCAATGCTTTGGATTTCAACGGTTGATTCCGGCGCGGAGAGGATGGCCATGTCGGCTTTTGCCGAACCACCGACTTTCCAGGTTCCCGCGATCACCACGACCAAGGCGGTCATCGTGCAGACGACCACGGTGTCGACGAACGGCTCTAACAAAGCCACATAGCCTTCGCTCGCCGGCTTGTTCGTTTTCACGGCTGCGTGAGCAATCGGCGCGGATCCGAGACCGGCTTCATTAGAAAAGGCAGCTCGCTTCACGCCCTGGATCAACACTCCGATGATTCCGCCGAGAATGGCTTCACCACCAAACGCCCCATTCAAAATGGTCGAAATCGCAGGCCCGACTTTGTCGAGATTTGTAAAAATGATGAAGCTCGCGGCCCCCATGTAGAGCAGGCACATGAACGGAACAAGGAACGAAGTTACCCGAGCAATCCAGACGATGCCGCCGAGGATCACCATCCCAACGAGAACGGCAAGAACCGATCCGTAAGCCCATCCCGGCGTCCCTTCCGGAGCCCAGCTTGAGAGGAACTGATCGCTGGACTGATTGGACTGATACATGTTGCCGGCTCCAAACGCGCCGCCGATCACGAAAATCGCGAAAAGCACTGCAAGCACCGATCCAAGACCGCCCATTCCACGTTCCTTCAAGCCCTTGCTGAGGTAGTACATCGCCCCGCCTTTGACCCGACCATCTTTGTCGAATTCGCGGTACTTCACGCCCAACGTGCATTCGGCGAACTTCGTGGTCATGCCGAACAGCCCGAGCAGAATCATCCAGAAAGTCGCCCCGGGACCGCCGATTCCGATCGCGATCGCAACACCGGCGATGTTGCCGAGACCAACCGTTGCCGACAGCGCCGTGCTCAGCGCCTGAAAGTGGGAAATGTCGCCCGGCGCGTCCTTCGGCGTGTACTTCGATCGCGTCGTTCGTATCGCAGTCATGAATCCGCGAATGTTGATGAACTTAAAGAAGAGCGTCAGGAAGATCGCAGTGCCCGCCAGGAGAATCAGGACGATCGGTGCCTTCTGGCCGTTGCCAACGGGGATTGAATAAAAGACAAACCAGTCAGCCCATTCGGCGATCGGTTTCATCAAGCCGTCGACTGTGTCGTCGAAGCCTTTTTCATCGCCTTTTGCAGCCGATTTAGCGGCTTGGTCGGCGTCTTCAGCAGGAGGAGCCGGAGGGATGTCGGCCAGCAGCTGCTGGGGCGCGGCGATCGAGAGAAAAGTGAGCAGAATGAACAGGAACGGGAAAACGCGACGAGTAAAAATCATGGGAAATAGAAAAGAGTGGTGGAATCGCGCCCAGCCTAAAACCCCATCATCAATCCTGACAACAAAAAAGGGGGTTGAAGGAGTCACAGCAGAGAAGTTGCAAACAAACGTATTTATGAAACTTTGTCGTCCCCCTGCCTTCTTAAGCTCTGAAGCACCATGAGAACTTCCTCCCCTCATTTTTCCCTCGCCTTCGCAACCATTGCCGGGCTCGCGCTCTTGATTCAGCCGACGTTTGCCGGGCTTTTTGGATCCAGATTCGCTCCGCCGCCCGAGGACCGCGACACAATTGTCCTGGCGCAGATTCATCTCGACGAACTCATGCTCGGCCCCGGAAAAATCGATGGCGACATGGGCGAGTTCACGAAGCAGGCGGCGGCGCTGTTCAATCAAAAGCATCGCATCGACGACCCGGCAAACTGGTGGCGGCTTCTACGCGACGCGGAACGGCGCGTGAAATCGGCTTACACCTACTACACGATTCAGGACGCGGATCTGAATTTCGTTGGCGATCTCCCTACCGAGCCCGCCGAACAACAAAACGTCGAATATTTGAGTTATCGCCGGATTCTCGAGTTCGTCTCCGAACGCTTCCACACCGACGAAAAATTTCTCCGCGAGATCAACCCTAACGTCAATGTCGACAACCTTTTGCCCGGTCAGCAGCTGCTGGTTCCGAACGTGTCTCCGTTTCGAATCGAATCGATTCCGACACATGCCAGATACGAAGCGGACGAAAAACTAAGCAGTCGAACTGTTTATGTCGATACGAAGAGTCGCGTCGTTAAAATCTACGACAAAGGAGTCCTGCTCGCCAATTTTCCGATCACGCCAGGTGCCGATGAATTCATTCCGTATGGCGACTGGTCGGTCCAGGTGATGGTTTCGACTCCGGAATTTCGTTGGGATGAAAAGATGCTGAAGGAAGGCGAGCGCGGAGCCGATGACACGGCGTTTCAACTCCCTCCAGGGCCAAACAGCCCGGTCGGGATTCTCTGGGCGGGCCTCGACAAATCCGGGATCGGCCTGCACGGAACGAGCAGTCCTCACACGATCGGACGCTCACGCAGCGCAGGCTGCATTCGACTGGCGAATTGGGATGCGATCCGCCTTCCCGGATTATTAAGACCGGGAGCCAAGGTGCTGGTTCGCTAACGACCAGTAACGCGAAAAATCACGCGATCGACATCGCCCGTTTCTGGATTTTCGGCGATGAGTTCGTGCTCGCCGGGGCTGAGGATCGCAGTTTGGGACTCCTCATCAATCTCTAAAGTTCGCGAGGACCAGCGTGGCTTTTCTCCGAGATTCGCCCGCAATGGAAGGATCCGGCCGCCGTTAGCGATGTCAGGGTCGAGCACGATGGTCATGCCTTCGAGCGGGCTCAAAATCCGAAGCGGTGTCCCAGCAGCTGCTGGCGCGATCGCAAGCCGCCGATTCACTGCGGGAGACGCAGCTTCGAGCCAGGCCCCGTAGATTGGCGAGAGCAGCGTTCTGCCTTGCTCATCGTAGTCAGCCGCAACGGCGTGCGGTGGCGGCGAAGTTTCTAGAACGAGTTCGCGCACTCCGGTCCCGCGCGCCTGACGACCGCTGAACGGATCGATCTCGACGCTGACCACCGAACTCGGCCGCGTGAACCAGGTTGGCTCGATGTCTTCGTGAAGCCGCTTCAGCAATTTGTGGAAGATCGGCCCGGCTCCGGCAACTCCGGAAAAATGATCCAAAGGCGTGTTGTCGAAATTTCCAACCCACACTCCAACGGTGAATTCCGGCGTGAATCCGAGCGTCCACGCGTCGCGGTAATCGGAGCTCGTGCCGGTCTTGGCGGCGGCTTTGAAGTCTTTAAAGTTAAGCGGGTTGATCCAACCGAAACTCCGCGAGCGAGATTCCGGATCACTCAGGATGTCGGCGATCAGATAACAAGTTTCCTCGGAAAAGAGCTGCTTCGACTCGGTCGGATCCTCCTCGGCGAGCAGGACGTACGGCCGCCACTCGCCCAGCCGCGCGAGGCACGCGTAGGCGTTCGTTAGCTCTAACAAACGCACCTCAGCGGTCCCGATCGTCATGCCGAGCCCGTAAGTTTGGTAGGGTTCGGTCAAAGTCGTCAGGCCAAGATTCACAAGCGCATCGTAGAGCGGCTCGGGGCCGCCGAGTTGATTCAGAATCCGAACGGCCGGGATGTTGAGCGAGTTGCCGAGCGCCTGACGAATCGTGGTCGGCCCGGAAAATGTCCGATCGTAATTCACAGGCCGGTAGACTCCGGTTGGCGTTGAGAAATCGGTCTGAATATCCGGCAGAACGGTGCTCGCGGGGAATCCGCGTTCCAACGCGACGAGGTAGGTGAACGGCTTGAGAGCAGAGCCAGGCGAGCGCGGCGTCCAGGCTCCGTTGATCTGGCCAGCAGCGGAAGAATCGTAATCACGGGACCCTGACAGAACCAGAATTTCGCCAGTCGCGTTTTCGATCACGACAGCGGCAGCGTGCATGAACGGCGAGGTGTCGCGCTTCGACGCGATGAAATTCAGATGCTCGTCGATCGCCTGCGTCGCGAAATTTTGCAGGTCGAGATCGATCGTCGAGCGCACTTCACCCGGCAGCAGCTGCTGGCTGTGCCGAGCGACAATCAGGTCAACCGCATGCGGTGCTTGAAACGCTCCGCCGCCGTGAACGATGACGAGATTCTCGCCTTCCGCGCGCTCCCGCTCCTCATCCGTGATGTGGCCGTCCTCGACCATCCGGTTGAGAATCCAGATCTGTCTGCGTTTCGCGCCTTCGAAATTTTTATACGGATTGAAGCGAGTTGGCTTGTTCGGTAGGCCGGCGATGAGCGCGCATTCCGCTAACGAAAGCTCGCCAAGCGGTTTGTCGAAATATCCTTCCGCCGCCGCGACGCAGCCCATCCGCAAATTGCCGTAGGGAAGCCGATTGAGGTAGTTTTCGAGGATCCAGTCTTTGCTGTGAAACATCTCCATCTTACGCGCGGAAAACACTTCGAACGCCTTGGTTTTGAGTGTCCGTGGCCGAGGCGGATCAGTCGTGATTTTGATGAGCTGCTGCGAAATCGTCGACGCTCCCGAAACCGGCCAACGCTTGCGCACGACGTCGTGCGTCGCTCGCAGCATCGCCGCAAAATCAACGCCGCCGTGATCCCAGAACCGCTTGTCCTCAGCCGAGACCGTTGCGTTGATCAAGTCCGTCGGGATCTGATCCAGAGAGACGTAAGCGCTGATGACCTCCTCGCCATTTACGAGAAATCGGCGGAGAGGTTCGCCGTTGCGATCGGTCAGGATGGTCGAAGGATCTTTCTCAGTCGTTAGGCCGTCAGGCAACGAGAAAAAGAGCGGAACCAAGTAAAGGAAGATGATCCAACCGAGAACCGCGAGTCCGGTTAGGCGAACGATTCTCCTCAGCCATTTTTTTACTCGAATCAAAGGAAATGCAGGGTTCGGTTTTTGGGGTGGAAGCGCGCGACTCGGCGCTTCCAATCAAGATGCCGACTCTTGACGAAATTTCTTCCAAAGATTGCGTCAACCTCGTCGACCAGTGACGTAGGCTTTGGTCAGCTCGTGTTCCGGTTGCTCAAAAATCTGCTCCGCCGAGCCGAATTCGATCAGCCGGCCTGCATCCTCACGAACCCACAACAAACCGACTTTCGATGCGATCCGCCTCGCCTGAGCGAGGTTGTGGGTTACCACGACGAGGGTGTAGGCCCCTCGAAGGCGCAGCATGAGGTCTTCGACGGTGTCGCTGGAGATCGGATCGAGCGCGCTGCACGGTTCGTCTAACAGAAGCACCTCAGGGTTAAGCGCGAGCGACCTCGCAATGCAGAGCCGCTGCTGCTGGCCGCCGGAAAGCGCCAGCGCGGGCTGATCGAGCCGGTCCTTCACTTCATCCCAAAGGCCGACTTCGACGAGTCGCCGCTCGATGATTTCCAGCCGCTCGGTGCGCGATTTTACTCCGTGTTCTTTGAGCGGAAATTCGATGTTTCGCCGAATCGAATAGGGAAACGGATTCGGTTTCTGAAAAATCAGACCGACTCGACGGCGAAGCGCGATCAAGTCGGTCGAGCCGGATCGGATGGACACGCCATCGAGGGTGATCTCGCCGGTTAGTCGACAATTCGGGATCAAATCCGTTAGCCGGTTGAGCGATTGGAGAAAGCTGGATTTTCCACAGCCAGACGGACCGACTAACGCGGTGATCTCGCCCTTTGCGATGTCGATCGAAACATCTTCGAAAGCGATTTTGTCGCCGTAGCGCAAAGTCAAATCGCTGGAGCGCATGTGAGGTTCCGGTGAGTTCATCAGTAAACAATTCGGCGTCCGAGCCACTTTCGAGCGAGAAAATTGGCGAGATAATTGGTCAGGAGAAGCAAGCTCACGAGCACCAACGCAGTCCCGTAGGCATTCTGGTTTCCGCCCGAGACGTTCATCGCGAGTTCGTAAATGTGGACGGTCATCGCGCGCCCGGAATCCGACAACGATTCGGGCTGGCGATCGACGTAGCCGCTGGTGAAAAGCAGGGCGGCGGTCTCAGCAGCTGCTCGCCCGAGACCAAGCACGAAACCGACCATCAGACCCGGTAGCGCGGCAGGGAGGAGGAGCTTGAAAAGAGTCGTCGTTCGCGAAATCCCAAGTGCAGCCGCGCTCAACCGATAGTGATCAGGAATCGCTCGCAGGCCTTCTTCGGACGCCCGAATCAGGATCGGAAGCACCATGCAAGCCAGAGTCAATCCGCCTGCCCAAATTGAGAAGCCGAGCCCTAACACCTGGCAAAAAAATACCGTTCCGAAGAGCCCGAAAACGATCGACGGCACGCCTGCGAGAACGTCGAGACTGCGCCGGACCAGACGACCAAACCAATGGCCGCCACGCGTGAATTCCGCGAGGAGAATTGCCGTGCCGATGCCGACCGGAAGCGAAACGGCCATCGCAACGAGGAGGATCAGCCCCGTTGAAACGAGGATTGGCCCAATCCCGCCGGAGCGCCCGCTGTTCTCAGGTTCGTCGGTCAGGAACTCCCAGGAGATCGCGGAAGCGCCGTTCCAAACAATCGTGCCGACGATCCAGAAAAACACCGACGCGACGATCAACGCCATCGCCCAGAAAACTCCGGCCATGAGGCGATCGGTGCGATCAACCCGGGTCATAAACGTGATCTTTACTGATGATTTCGGCGGCGATGGTCAGGATGACGATCATGCCAAGCAAGAGAAGCCCGGTAACGAAAAGCGCCGCGCGGTGATCCCCAAGCGAGTAAGCCATTTCGAGCGCTATGTTCGTGGTTAGCGTCCTGACAGGCTCAAAAGGCGTGCCGGGAATTCGCGCGATATTTCCGCAGACCATGAGGACGGCGAGGGTCTCGCCGATCGCGCGACCGGTTTGAAGAATGATCCCGGTGAAGACCCCGGACTTCGCCGAAGGCAAGACCACACCGCGAATCGTCCCCCAGCGCGAGAGCCCGAGCGAGGCGGCCCCGTTCAGCATCTGCTGGGGCACGGCGGCGATCGCGGCGTCGGTCACGAGCGCGGCCGTGGGCAGGATCATGATCGCAAGAATCAGCACTGCGGCGAGCACACTCTGGCCAGGCGGATGAAACGAATTGATGAAGGGAACGAGCACGACGAGCCCCCAGAATCCGTAAACGACGGACGGGATTCCAGCGAGCAGTTCGATGATTCGGCGATAGGCCGAAGCGATCGGGCGAGGTGCGTAAAAGTGGCAGAAAATCGCCGCGCCGATCCCAAACGGAGTCGCGATCAGGACCGCGCCGAAGGTGACGATCAGCGTGCCGGCGATCATCGGAATCAAGTTGAACGTCCCCTCGCTGGCGTGCTCGCGCGGATGCCAGGAGGGGTCAGAAAAAAAGCGGAAGAGCCCAACGTTTCGAAGAGCGGGAATCGATTCGAGGACGAGAAAAACAGCGACGAAAACCGTGATAATTCCAGCGAGCCCGGCGAGAACGCGAAGTACGAATACGAGCGTCTGATCTCTACTGAACCGGAACATAAAACTGGCTGTGGACGAGATCGTTGACCTCCTCCGACTTCGCATACGCCATGAACTGGTCAACGAGTTCGCCTGTGTTCAGCTTAGTTACGAGCAGCAACGGGCGGGCCCAGGGATACTTGCCGGATTGAACATTCTCGCTCGTCGCAGCCACGCCGCGCAACGACAGGAGCTTGATTTTCGCGCCGTTTCCAGCTTCGAATTCCGAAGCGCCAAGCGACATGAAAATGATCGCGTTAGGATCGGTGGCGACAGTTTTGATTCCGTGCTGGTTTTCACCGGAAACGATGTCCGCCTCGATGTCCGTAGTCTGAACGCCGAAAAACTCGCCAAAGAGTTCCAATTCGGACCGACCTTCCGCGCGATTGATGCAGGTGACCGGATGATTTTTCCCACCGACCTCAGCCCAATTCCTGATCTTTCCGGTGTAGATCCCAACGATCTGCTCGTCGCTTAATTCGCTAACCGGATTCGATGCGTGCACGAGAAAGCAGACTCCGTCGTAAGCGATCGCGTGCGCCACTCGGCCCTGTTTTTCGGAGTCTTTGAGATCTCGAGACGACATTCCAATCTCGACGGTCCCGATTCCAACGTCAGCGATGCCGCGCGATGAACCTCCCGTCTGCACGTCAATTCGGACGTCCGGATTCGCTTTTTCGAAGCGCTTCGCGACCTCCGAAATGAGCGGCGCGATCGTGCTGGAGCCAGTCAGAGAAATCTTCCTGCGCTCGCCACCGGTGTTTCCGCAACCGGTCAGGAGCGCAAGAATCGCTAAGGTAAAAACAAGAGAAAGTGAGCGCATAAGATTTAGCTCAGTTCGAAAACTGCTCACGGCTTTACAAACAGTTGCGCCGATTGGCAACTGAAATAGTTGCGCGAGTTGGCAACTGTTTTCAGGACACCGAATCCAAATCGCGCCCGCGATCGACTCGCTCGACTACCAGTTCAGCCTTCGAGAACGCCGCGCAAAGTTCGTTCAGCTCCACGAGAATTCGAAATCGCTTTGAAATGGCCTCAGGCGACATGTCCGCGGAAATTCCGCGGGAAGCTCGTTTGGAACGCTCAAATACTTTTTCGTCCTCAGTCATCGCTCGGCAGTTGCTCAAGATCCGCCAGGTCCTTCGTTCGCCCCGACGCCTTCTTCATCGTGATAAGCCCATCGCGGTCGACCGCTACGATTTCCATTCCTTCGATCACGTACGCCTGCCGGTTTTCCCAGACTTTCCGCAAGAAGCCATCGGCGAGAACAAAATCCAACATCAGCGCATCTTCGTCGACAATTTTGGAAATTCGCATGATCTTCTGCTCCTCAGGCTGACCAGCTTTGAAAGTCATTGGCGTGGCTTCGAATCGAAATCCCAGCGGCGCAACGGCGGATTTAACCTTGGCGTAGTCGTCAGGCAGAATCAGCAGGTCGATGTCCTGAGTCGCGCGTGGATAACCATGAAGCACGACCGCAAGCCCGCCGCACAAGGCATAGGGAATGCCGGAGGCGTTCAAGGCCTTCACGACTCCGAAAAGTTCTGTTTTGATGTCAGTGATGACTAAAAATCCAAATTTAGCAGGCTCTGTCAAACCCCGCCGTAACCTCGAATCACCTCGAGAAAATCCTCAAGATACCGCTTCGCCTTCACGGCACCGACGCCGCGAATCTTCAGGCCCGCCTCCATGCTTTTCGGCTTCAGTCGTGTGAAAAATTCGAGCGTTTGATCTGAGAAAATGATGTAAGCCGGCTTACCACCTTCGGCTGCGGCGAGTTCGGCGCGCTTCTGGCGTAGCTTCTCGTAAAGAGAAGCGTCAAACTCCAAACCAGCCATCTCAGCCAAATCCTGCGATGCGGATGTTTCGCGCTTGCGTGATTTTGACTTCGGCTTCGATAAACGGCTTCGGTCAGGCCAGTTCAGCCGATAGTCGGTCGCTCCCTTCATCACCGCGACTCCACGATCAGTCAGCGAAACAAGCGGATACTCGTGGCCGCCGGTCACCAGCAGCTGCTCGCGTTCCAATTCCTGAAACAAGGCGTAAACGTAGGCCGTCCCTTCGGTTTTCAACAGGCCGTAGGTCGTCAGCCGATCCAGCCCCTTGTCAATGATGTCCGCAGCTGCGCTTCCGACTAACATGTTCACAATCTTACCCTTCCCAAAGCGCCCGGCATACCCAGTCGTCGTCCGACGCGACATCCGCGCGACACCCGAAAGCGCCTTCTTCACGACCAGCGCTTCCCCCTCATACGGCCCGCGCAGCTCGCCGCGATCTTCATCCTGACAGACATCGCAGCTTCCGCACTGCGACGGATCGCCCTCCCCAAAATAACGCAGAATCCATTCCTGACGGCAGATCGGCTCGCGCGTGTAGCGGATCATCCCCTTCAACTTTTCGCCGTCATTTCTTCGCTTTTCGGCGAGAGCACGTTCGTCGAGTTCGATGTCGTCAGCAGTCAGTTTCGGCTGCAAAAGCCGGCTTCCGCGCCGCCGCTCTCCATGAACATCGTAGCGCTGAATGTAACCGCTTCTCGTGAGCACCGAAATTGCCGAGCTGACCGCCATGCCGTTCTTCGCACCGGCCATGTCCGCGATTTCCTTGCCGGAAACGAGGCACTGATGCTGATCGTCAGCCTGATTATGGAGAGCTCCATAAATGCTCCTTATCAGCTCAGGGTCCGGGTTATTTCCTTCAATGAAAAAATCCTGAGTCGTCGTGTCCGCGAAATTAAAGAGCAATTCGCAGACCGCTGGTTCGCGATCCCGTCCAGCGCGACCTGCTTCCTGATAATAAGCCTCGATACTGCCTGGAACATCGAAATGCACGACGAAACGAACGTCCGACCGATCGATGCCCATCCCAAATGCGTTCGTTGCGACGACGATGTCGGAAGTTCGATTGAGAAAGTTGTCCTGCGCGGCTTCGCGATCGTCATCGCTCATTCCACCATGATAAGCCACTGCGGATTTTCCCATCGCAACGAGGCTCGCCGCGACGTCTTCGACATGCTTGCGAGTCGAGCAGTAAACGATGCCCGTTTTCCACTCCTTCGCGACCGCATTGAGTTTCTCGTACTTCTCCTTGTTGCCTTTGACCTCTCGGACGCGAAGGCTCAAGTTAGGCCGCTCGAATCCGGTTACCGAAACGAACGGATCGCGCAATTTCAGCGTGTTGAGAATATCGCCGCGCACCTGCGGAGTTGCCGTTGCGGTAAACGCCGCCGTTTGCGGATGACCGAGCTCCTCGAGGGTCTGTTCAAGCCTCAAATAATCAGGTCGAAAATCGTGTCCCCACTGAGAAAGGCAGTGCGCCTCGTCCACGGCGAACAGACCAATTTCCACCTGCCGAAGCGCGCTACGAAACGCCTCACTGCGAAACCGCTCCGGCGCGACGTAGACCAGTTTCAATTTGCCTGAGCGCAGCTCCTTGAGCCGCTGACGTTGCTCGTCCAAGGTCAGCGTGCTGTTGATCATCGCCGCCGGAATTCCCTTTTTCGCCAGCGCATCGACCTGATCCTTCATCAAAGCGATCAAGGGGCTGATCACCAGCGTTACGCCCTCAAGACAGAGCGCCGGCAGCTGATAACAGAGCGACTTTCCGCCGCCAGTCGGCATCACGACCATCGCGTCACGGCCCTCCAGCAAAGCCGTGATGACCGGCTCCTGCCCATCGAGGAATTCGCGAAATCCAAAGTGGCGCTGCAGCGCCTCTGACGCACTTGTTGGCATGTTTTGTCTAGACCCGCCCACTCTGGCGCGTTTCCTGACAAGCGCAAAACGTTCCGAATCGATCGGCTTGCTTCTCCGCCTCAAATCGAGGACAATTCGTCTGTGAACCCGCTCAAAATCTGCATTCTTGCGCTGGCAGCTGCTGGCTCAATCCAAGCCGCTGAAATCAAGCTCGAAGGCCGCGTTCTGTTCCTCGGAGACTCGATCACTCACGCAGGCCAGTTCGTTAGCGTGATCGAAACCCGGCTGCGTCAAGACGGCGCGGATCCGTTGCCGGAATTGATCAACCTCGGCCTTCCCAGCGAAACCTGCACCGGACTTTCCGAGCCTGATCATCCATTCCCGCGTCCCAACGTCCACGAGCGGATCGACCGCGCGCTGACAATGGTGAATCCTGATATCGTCTTCGCCTGCTACGGGATGAATGATGGGATTTACTACCCCTTCAGCGAAGATCGATTCAAGGCTTACCAAGCAGGGATTGAGAAGATCATCGAAAAAGTCAAGGCAGCCGACGCGAAGCTGATTCTGATGACTCCGCCGCCTTTCGATCCAGTTCCGCTTCGCGAAAAAGGGAAGCTCCTGCCCGCCGGAGCTGAAAAATATGCGTGGTTCGAGATTTACGAAGACTACGATTCCGTGCTCGCGAAATACTCCGAATGGATCCTGACATTGCGCGAAAACGAAAACGAGGACGTCGATCTCGTGATCGACACGCGCACGCCGGTTTTGAAGGCAGTCGTCGAAGCTCGCAAAACCGACCCCGCGTTCACGCTCTCAAACGACGGCGTCCATCTGAATGAGCAGGGCCATCGAATCATGGCAGGCGGTATTCTGTCAGCGTTAGGATTCGAAAACGAGGCTGAAGTGGTTCGCGATTCGGTTTTCCAGAAAGTAAATGCGCGCCAGCAGCTGCTGCACAGCGCGTGGCTGAGTCACGTCGGCCACAAGCGGCCTCAAACCAAAGCTGGACCGTCGCTGGACGAGGCAGTCGTCAAGGCGGCGGAGATCGAAATCGAAATCAAAAAGGCGCTCGAGGCGAACTGATCAGTCGAAGATCCTGATCTTCAAATTGCGAAACCAGCACGGATCTTTGTGATCTGTCAGGAGAATGTGGCCGCGGACTTTTTCGCCGAAGCCGGGATACTTTTTGAACTTCGTTTTCGGCACGCGCTCCATCACAGCCGGGCTCCCGCATTCGTATTCGAGGACTTTCACCCCGTTAAGCCAGTGCTCGACGTGATTTCCGCGAACCACGAGGCGCGAGGAATTCCATTCGCCCATCGGTCGATTCGGTTTGTCCGCAATTGGCGCGACCACGAGATAAAATGACGCATTGCCGGAATACGGATCCTTGATCGCTGTGTCGTCGATCATCTGAAACTCGTGACCGACCGTCGCTTTGCGCTCTTCGGTAATGAAATATTTCACGCCATTGTTTCCGCCTTCCAAAAGTTTCCACTCCCAGGCGAACTCAAAGTTCTCGTAAGTTTCGGCCGTCATGATGTCTCCGCCGCGGATTTCCGCCTGCTTGTGGAGCGTTCCATCTTCAACCACCCAGCCCTGTTTCGGCGGAGTGTTAGAACCGTAGCTGCGCCAGCCTTCGATCCTCTTTCCATCAAAAAGCAGCTGCCAGCCCTGCTGTTTTTCTTCGGCTGTCAGGGTGTTGTGTTGAGTCTGAGCAATGGAAATCGTCAGAATCGAAAACAGAACCGTGATTGCGATCACTCGAGTCGGCGAGGTTAGTTTTTCGGGTAAATTCGGCATAGGAATTGAATTTACAGCCTTCGACCCGTCTCGCGAGAAAATTCCTGGAGCCGAAATCAGTTCTCCGGAAACTCAAGCACATCGGGCTTCACGAAAATCGCTTGAAGCAGATCCGCTTGGTCGAATTCCTGAGTTCCTTCGGGCTTCCAAATGCCCAGAATCCGAATCGCGCCCGACTTCATCGTCGCCGACGTGACGACGTTCGCCCGGCGGAAGTCCGTCCCTGGAGCGTCCATCTCGATATTGCCTGCCGCATCGCGCTGCGACTCGCCACTCCGCACCGGCGGAGCGAAGTCGTATTCGAAATTCAAACTGAGATCGATCGTCTCTCCGTCCGCTCCCAGGACAACGTCGAATTCGGCGATCGTACCGACGATGTGCGTTTCCTCAACTCCATTCATCGTCGCTCCTCCAGCCGAAACTATGGCTTGAGCCTTGGCTCCCTGATCCGCCTCTTCCTTGCCCGCTTTCCCGTTAGCAAGCTGGCCTTTCGGCGTTACCTCCGCGGCTGTGTAATAAATATGATTCTGTCCAGACTCGACTTTGAAGCGCTGGCCAGAATTGCCCTCACACCAAACACTGCGCAGGATCGACGCCTCTCCTTGATCAACCGAATCTTGAATTTGCTCCCAGGCCTCCGCGTGGTCCGCCCAGATTCGCGACTCTCTCGCAATACGCCTGAGCAGACTCGCCGGAGCCTGAACAACATGAAGCGTTACGCCAATCGTCTTCAGGACATTTTCTCGGATACTCGAAATGTAAGCCTCAACCAGCTGAGTATTTTCCGGCAAATTGCGGACCACGAGTTCGTTGGTCGAAGCGATATAGTTGGCCGAAGAGCCCTCCGGAAACGGGATCCCAACTCGTTTAAGGATATCTTTGGCCGTTGCCCGAATCATAAAAGTCTGCTCCCCCGCACCGAGGTCTGCGAAGGGATCAACGGACCCGCCGCCACCCCGGTTAACGCCCGAAATAAACCCGGGCGGGACGCTGAATCTCCTGACGATCATCCCAGGCGGCAACTCGCCCGGCAAGTTTTCGTACTGCGGCGGGCCATCGGGAATTTCCACGATTTGATCGCCGAGATTCGTCAGCAGCTGCTGGACCCGTGGCTCGGGCAGCGGCAGAACCGAAACGATTGTGCCTTCGACAAAAGCCGCTTGAAGCGTGTCGTCGTTTCGCCCCTCAACGCTCTCTGGCTTCCAAACGCTAAACAGTTTTGCGTCGCCACTTCGCGTGATTACGCTCGTCGACAGCCTCGCCACGTGCGTGTCGACCACGACTGCGGACAGACTCGTTTCGCCGCGTTTTGAGACCGGTGCCTGACGCTTACGCGGAGGAGCGTAGTCAAATCCGACGTTGAGGTTGAAGTCAATTGTGTTGCCGTCAGCGCCGATCACCGGATCGATTTCCCAGTCAATTCCGTTCGGCACGGATTCTGATTCCCACTCGATCCAATCCTCTTCATCCGTGCGGATTCCGAAGGGAACCGCCGTTTCAACTTGTCGCCGAATTGCAGAGCGCTGCCCGCTTTTCGCTTCTTGATAGAGCGAACCCACGATGCTCGCCTCGCCGTTGTCGACGTCCGCGAGGAGCGCGTCCAACACGGCCCGGTGATCGGCGCTCGTCGATGCCTCTTCGATCGATTCGCGAATCCGCCCCGCTTCTGATTCGATGATCGTCAGGTCGCACGCGATGTATTTTGGAACTCGCTGGCGAGCCGCTTCAGCGAGATTGGCGATCGCCACTTGCGCACCGCGCGGGAGACGAGCGGCAAGGGTGAAAGATTCGGGATCAAAAGTGAAGAGGGTGCCCTTCGGTGATGAGACGCCGATGAATTCGAAAAAGTGGCTAACGATCTCATTGCTCTCTTTCATGAACGTCTCAATTTCCTCTTCCGAAGCGTCAGCAGCGGGCAGCGGAGGAGCCTTCAGAAAACCAAGTTTGGGCGAAGTAAAACCCTCGACCAGACCAGGTTCCGGGAATTGGTGAAATTCGATCACCCATTCGTCGAAGTTTGCGTCCTCCTGGGTCCAGGCGGAGGAGACGGCGAAAACCAGGAACAGCAAAAGAGTTCGAAAGGGCATTCCAGATGAAACCACTTTTCGGCCCTTGATTCAATCCCATAAAAAAGCGCCGCCGGACTCTCGTCCGACGGCGCTTCCCAAATTCGACAAAAATCCGATCAATCCACGACCGCCACCGGCTTGTCAGCAGCCCGATTCGGCAGCGAAGCGGTGATCCTCTTCGTCGCGCTCAAGCCTCTACGTTGCGGCTCGTACATCGCCTCGATTTTGGCGGGCGGCGCGGTGACCGATCCAGCTGCGACAACGCGAGCGAGGTACTGCACGCGATACTTGCCAGCGTTCCAGACGTTGTTGGTGAAAAACAGCGCGCGGTCCTGACGAATCTCCTGGAAATCACGCGGCATCTGCTGCCACTGATCGATCGGAGCACCGGCGTTTGCCTGCGTCTCGAACGCCGGATTCACGGCTTCGAAAATCGCCGGAAGCGGATCGTCAATCGCGATGTACTCGTCCGGATTGTCGATTTCGACCTCGAGATGGATGACCACGAGATCGCCGATCGTGAAGTGATCGGTTTTCTCCATCGTGCCGTCCGGATTGAGCCGGTGATAGCCACGGCGGATCTTGAAGCCCTGATCCTGCGCTTCAGAAGCGAGCTCATCTGGATAAGCGGACACCTTGACCTGAGCGTAGAGCTGATCGCGACTGCCCGCGCTCAGATCCAGCAGCTGCTCACGGATATCGCCATCAAATCCGAACTTCGCAGTCACGCTGTCGAGCTTGGCTTCAAGGCCGACATCCGCCTCGTCTCCGCCAAACGTCAGGGTCGCTTTTATGGGTTTGTCAGGCACACCTTCGATTTCGGCGACCTGCGCAAGCGCTAGCAACGGCCAAGCGTTTGTGAACGTGCTGCCCCAACCGTAAACCGGGCGGCGAAGCGCCAAAAGCGCGTCGAGATGCTCGCCGACTCGCTTATGTTTGCTGTCCATCTTCGCCCAGGCAATCAGCCGGGTTGAGGTCCGCAAACTGGAGCCGTACCAGCCCACTGCCTCAGGCTCTTTCTTGTAGTCGTTCAGCAATTCCGGCACGAGCTGCCGTTGCTCGGGAGTTCCGCCTTCAAGGATCGCCATCGCGACAAACGCGCGGGATTCCGGAGCCAGCTTGCCGCGTTCTCGGTAAAACAATTCGTGATAAGCCGGCTCCGCTTTGCCAGCCAGCGCCAAAGTGTAGAGCGCCATCGCGCGCTGATGAAATTCGAAAGTCGAGGCCTCTTCATCTTTGCCGAAGCGGATGCTTTCCGAGATCCACTGATAAAGACTGTCGAGCCGCGCTTGCGGAACCGGATGACCTTGCTTAGCACCGATTGTCAGCGCCAGACCGCCGTAAGCGCTGGCCCACATTGTGGGATTGTCAGAGCCCGGCCAATAACTCAGGCCACCATCGTAGGTCTGCATGCTAAGCAGGCGAGTCATGCCCGTGCCGATCGCTTTTTTCTTCTCAGCTTCGTCGACATCGAGATCAGGGAAGACATCCTTGAGACTCTCCATCGTCAGCCACGGAAGCGTTGCCGAGGTGGTTTGCTCAACGCAGCCATACGGGTAACGGAGGTTGTAACCCAGCGCATCGCGGGCTTCCATCAAGCGTGAATTGGAAATCGTTACGTCGATTTCGCCAACTCCGTTGAGGACGTCTTTGCCGAAGGAAACCAGCAAGTTTTTCTCGCTACCGCGCTTCACGCTGAGGTTGTGCGTTTCCCCAAGCAGCGGAACCGGGTAGCCGACATTCAGCGTGGTTTCGACCGAATCCGTCCGCTTGTTTCCCTGCGCCTGAAGCTCTTCAATCGTCCAAACCCAATTCGCGGTTCCGACTTTTTCAAAATGAACCGGGATCGGCAAGCCACGGCTCTCACCCGCCCCGAGTTCGATCGTTTCAGTCCAAAGTAGCGGATTGTCAGGGTCAGCAGCTGCTGGGATGATCCGGAACTCCTCGCTGTGGAAACTGGCGTGCTCGTCCAGCTTCATCGTCACCTCAAATTTGCCGGGTTGGCCAGTCGTGTTGTGAACGACGGCCTGAAGAAGAAGATCGTCGCCGACGTTTGCAAACACCGGCATTGCGGGCTCAACGATCACCGGTTTGGTTACCGTCATCTTGCTGGTTCCCGAGCCGTACTGCTCGGTCCCGCCAAGCGCGACGGCGATGACGCGATACTCGGTTAAATTGTCGGGCGCTGTGAATTTGGCGGTGACTTTTCCGTTCTCGTCGGTCAGGAGCGAACCGTTCCAGAACGCAGTCGCGCGGAAATCTTTGCGCGCGTTTTCCTGGAGCATATCGAGTGACCCGCCACCGCCAATCAGGAGTCCTTTGTTAGAGAAATAGCGATTTTCAACATTCTCTGGGAGGACGTTGAAGAGGCTGTGCCAGGTTTTGATGTAGAGCGGATAGGGCCGATGAAACTCCGGTCCAGGTCTCGGCGTTTCGTAGCCTGTCAGGCTCAAAACGCCTTCGTCGACTGCCCAGAGCGTGACCTCGGCTCCTGCGATCGGTTGGCCGTCCTCACCCGCGACCGTGGCGGTCAAGTTGACCTCGCTCTGCGGTCGAATTTCCTGCTCAGCGACCTCGACTTTGACTTCGAGTTTTGTATCCGAGCGCTCGACCTTCAATTCGGCATAACCGAGTTTGTAATCCGCATCCTTGAACTCATGCGGGCTGTCGTTCGCTCCTCGAATGATCACCACGGAAATAAACAGGTTCGGCGCATCTCGCTTGCCGATCGGGATTTCGATAAACTGGCTCTTCGAGGTAAGCTCGGTGACGAACGAGGTGTGAACCCCGGCTCGTTCCGTCGTCACCAGCGCGGTTCCAAGAACCGGCGAGCGAACGAGAATTTTCGCGGTATCGCCCGGCTTGTAGACGATGTCGTCCTCGACAACGAGCTCGATTTTTTCGCCGTCCTGATGCGCCCACCACTGGTCGCCGCTTCCATAAATGTATCGCGTGCCGACGGTCTTGATCGTCTTCCCGTTTTCCTCGGCCACGAGCGTAAAACGGTAAGTTCCAGGATCCTTGAAGTTCAAATTCGCGGTCGTCGGCTTCGCGCCGAGTTTCAGCAGCTGCTCGCTGTGCGGTTTGTAAACCCACTCGTTGCGGTGCCGTTCTTCGCCGCCTGCAGCCTCGACTTTCACCGTCGTCCATTCCTGGCGTTCGACGATCAGCTTCGCGTCGATTTCGCGATCAACGTTTTCGCTATCGCGCGTTGCCGGAAGCGCCTGAACCGCGAATTTATCGCCCGTGTTGAGCCAGCCGCTCGGCAGTTTGAGGCCCAGATAGAAATCCGAACTGTGGACGAACATACTGGTTCGCTGCGCGATCGTCTGCTGGTTGATGTCGGTTACGTCGACCGCAAAATTGACCCTGACAGGGCCTTCCAACGCGTCCGTCGGCACGAAATCGAGCCTAACGCTTGCCGTTCCGTCCTCAGCCAATTCGAGCTCCTCAGCCGCGTTGTCGCGAGAGTCGGCATCGCCGCCGCCAAAAACATAACCGTCGTAGTTTTCCCCATTCGGCTGGAACTGAGTCGGGTAAAAATCGGCCCGCCATTGCAGGCTGGCCTTCGAAAGCGGCTTCCCACGATAGTAGTTCGCGGCAACGTCGACGGAGATTTCATCTCCAGGTGCGACGACCGATTCGGCGTCGAGTTTAACCTCGAAAGTGTTTGGTCGGTAGTCGGCGACTTCGAAGAAATGCGAAGCGTAACGGTCGTAGTGATCTTCTTCCGGATCGTCCGGATTTTTGCCGACCACCGTGTCGAAATCCAGCTGAACCTGGAAAGTTCCCATGTTTCCTTCCGGAACCTGGAACGAGAAATCAAGCGTGCCGCGCTGAGTGAAAGTCACATCGCGTGTGAGGACCTCCTGGCCACGAGGGTTCTTGACGGTGAGCTTGGCTGGGAAGCCCTGATCGCCGCGCGGAGTCAGCAGCTGCTCACCATCCGCGAGACGGGCGATCGCTTTGAGATGCACGGATTCGCCCGGCTTGTAGACGCCGCGATCCGAAAAAAGGTAGGTGCGAAGCCGCACGTCCGGTTCACCCCAGTACTGCTGGCGAATGTTGAATTCCCAAGTCGACATTCCATACTTCCGATTCGGATCAAAACTGGAAACGTAGCGATCCGCACCGTTCGTCGTCACGAGCCATTTGGCGGCATTGTGAGGGCCGTCGAGCGGGAATCGAACCACGCCGTTCTGGTCTGTCTGCCAGGTTCCCAATTCGGTGTTGTCGTTGTCGACGAGGGCCAGCTTCGCGCCAGGCAGCGGTTTGCCCGAGCTCATTGAAAACGCGAACGCGACCGCCTCTTTCGCATTCTTTTTCCACGCGACGCCGATGTCGGTGAGCTGAATAATCGACTGCGCACCGAAGCGTTGAGAGTCGAGATACTGATGCTCTCGAGAGCTGCCTTCAACGGCCAGGTAGAGCGCGGTTGGCTTGCCTTTTTCGACAAAATCCGTCCATTTCAACTCCACGCGTTCCGTCCGGTCGATGTCTACGGTCGGCGCAATCGTTTTGTCATGGATCACGCGACCAGCGACCATTTTGAACGGCGGATATTTCTGACCACCCGGGTTGTCCTCATTCCAAGCGGTCGCTTCGTCGTAAACTTCGTAACCGCGCAGTGCCCAGATCAGCGCATCCCCATCGAGCTGCTTCACGCGGATTTGAAGCCCGTTTAAATTGCCCGTGTCGATCTGCCATCGGCCATCGCCGTGGAGCGGCTGAGCGATTTCAAACTCAGGCATCGTGATGAAGCCGTCGCGCGGATTGAACCTGAGAATTTCTTCATAAGGCTCCTCAAGCTTCAGTCCGTCGCTTCCGAGCAGCCCGGCGCGGATCACCAATTTGTAGGGCTGGCCATACTCAAAATCGCCCGTCATCTGGACGAAGCTCTGACCCGTCTCCATCTTGAAATTCTCCGGCTTCGGCGTCAGCGAAATGTACTGATCGATCTGGCCTTCGAGTGATTCGTCGATTGTTTTCGACATCCCGATTGAGAGGACGGGATCGCCGTTGTACTCCTTATTAAGATAGGCATGGTCAATCAGGAATGGTCGAATCGAGCCCGCGCCAATCGTCTGCCGCTGTGCCAGTTTTCGTTCGCCGTCCGAACTTTTGAAGCCTTCGGGCATCACGATCCTCCAGTTCTGCCCGATTGGAAGTGGGCGAGCCGGCAGAACCACAATGAAGCGTTTGGAATCCGGTGATTCCTGGTTACCGCCGTAGCTCTTCCACATTTCGGCGATCTCTTCATCGGTCGCGTAGCGCGAATCGACAGGGACCGCTTTCTCCGCCTGATCTTCGAAGAACATCTGGCGCTTCACGCGAGATGGATCGACTTCCGAATTGAAGAGAAGGGTAAATTTCGGGAGTCGAGTCGCGTTATAATAATAGTAACGCGGAAAGTGCTGATAGGTCAGGCGAGACTCATCGAGTTGTTCTTCCTGAGCGGATGCCGGGCTCAGCGGAAATGAGAAACCGGCGATTGCCGCGAGGGCGTAGACGAGGATGGGGAGTAGGTGAATTTTCATGGGTTCACGAGCGACGCTGCGAATGTATTTTCTGTGGAGGGAGCCGCGTCGCTCAGAAGAAAGATGCGGCCGATTCAGCAAGCGGCTTACAAAGAGAGTCGGCCACTCACGATTTGCGAATATTCTAGCAGCTGCTGGGGGCGGCTCAAACTCGAATCGTCTGACAAAATTTCAGAGTCGCTGGCTCCCGACAAATGCTCGGAGTCTCCGTTTTCATCCCGACTTCCCGGTTTTGATCAGCAATTATGCAAACGTTAGACTGCTTTTATTTATGGAAATTACGGAAATAAGCTCGAAATCGCGTTCGAACCTCGCAAAGTTGAGAAAAGATCGCTCATTTTTCAATCATTTGGCTAATTTCTTCACAAATCCGCCAAAAAATGCTAGCTTCCAGAATATGGCTGCTGAAGCCCAAGCTGCAGACGACCCCCCCGAGCTGAAGCGCGCCTACACCCAGACCCGACAGAGCCTTATCGAGAGGCTGAAGGACTGGGAGGATCGCCGAAGTTGGGACGAATTTTACCAGACCTACTGGCGCCTCATTTATTCAATGGCGTCGAAGGCAGGGTTGCGTCCGGATGAGTCGAGCGAAGTGGTTCAGGAAACGGTTCTCTCAATTGCTAAGCAGCAGCAGAAAACCAAGAATCCGTACGACCCGGCTCAAGGCTCATTTAAGAATTGGCTTTTGAACGTCACGCGTTGGCGAATCGCCGATCAGTTTCGGAAACGGCAACGCGACCAGAAGCTGCTGACCTTTCCTGAAGAGGAGACTTCGACTGGAACAGGGGCGCTGGAACGATTCGCGGATCCCGATAAGCTCGATATCGAGAAAGAGTGGGATGCCGAGTGGGCGCGCAACTTGACCAAGGCGGCGCTCAATCGAGTGAAAGGCAAGGTGTCGCCGAAGCAGTATCAGATTTTCGATTGTTACGTGGTAAAAGAATGGAACGCCCAACGAGTGATGGAGACCCTGCAAGTCAGTCTGACTCAGGTTTATCTGGCCAAACACCGAGTGGGCAAACTGGTTAAAAAAGAAATTGAAAGCCTCCAGGACCAGCTCCTCTAAGTCGCAACGCCGACCGGACGACAAGACCGCTCCGGTCCCCGCAAAGCACTCGGTCAAACCGGGCGCTAACGGCAAACCTGACGCTAAAACCGCCGCTGTTTCCGAAGGCGTCAAGGTGAAGCCGGATGACAAAACCGATGCGGTTTCCGAAAACGTTAAAATGAAGCCGGGCGAGAAAACCGATGCGGTTTCCGAAAACGTTAAAATGAAGCCGGGCGAGAAAACCGATGCGGTTTCCGAAAACGTTAAAATGAAGCCGGGCGAGAAAACCGATGCGGTTTCCGAAAACGTTAAAATGAAGCCTGACGCTAAAACCGCCGCTGTTTCCGAACGCCTCAAGGTGAAGCCGGATGACAAAACCGCAGCTGTTTCCGAACGGATCAAAGTGAAGCCGGATGACAAAACCGACGCTGTTTCCGATCGTATCAAGGTGAAGCCGGATGACAAAACCGCTGCCGTTTCTGAACTCGTCAAAGTGAAGCCGGAGGAAAAGACTTCGCCGATTTCAGAGCGCGTTCCGTCGCCCGCACGCTCGAAGGAAAATGGGCCGGAAATTCCGAACTACAAAACGCTCCACAGTATCGGCAAGGGCGGCTACGGGGAAGTCTGGCTGGCTCGAAGCGTGACTGGAACTCTCCGCGCGATCAAAATCGTCCGGCGATCAGATTTCGATAACGAAAAGGCCTTTGAACGCGAGTTCGAAGGGATTCAGCACTACGAATCGGTTTCGAAAGACGACGACGGACTCGTCGATGTGCTCCACGTCGGCCGCGACGACGAACAGGGCTTCTATTATTATGTGATGGAGCTCGCCGATGACGTTTCGAAGGGCCGCGAAATCAACGTCGATGACTACGTTCCGCTGACCCTATCGCGAAAGCTGCGCCGCGGCGAAAAGGCGGCTCTTCCAGATTGCCTCGATATAGGGAAAACACTTTGCGAGGCGCTTGGCGCGATGCATCTCGGCGGCTTGACGCACCGAGATGTTAAGCCGTCGAGCATTATTTACGTTCGAGGCAAGCCGCAGCTCGCTGATCCCGGCCTGGTTGCCAGCGCCGGGCAGGACACTTTCGTCGGCACCGAGGGCTACATTCCGCCGGAAGGTCCGGGTTCTCATCAGGCCGATCTCTACAGCCTGGGCATGGTGCTTTACGAGATGAACACAGGAAAAGACCGGATGGATTTTCCGGAGTTACCGACCATCATCGACCCCGAAGAGGAAAGCTTGCGCGAACGTAGCGAGCTGAACACGATCATTTGCAAAACCTGCGCGCCTCGACCGAAACAGCGCTTCGCAGACTCGCGTTCGATGCTCGATCCGCTGAGATTAATCGGGAACGGAAAACGGCCGTCCGGTCATCGTTCGTGGAAATTCGCCGCCGCTGCCGCAGTCGTTCTTTTGCTTGGCGGCGGAGTCGTCGCCGGGATGATGCTGGCCAAAAAGGACGAGAATTCTGGAAAAATCGTCGCTGCTCCGGCAATTCCCAAACCGACTGGCCAGGAGCCCCCGGAAATTTCCGGTGTCCTCAATCCTGGAGCAAACCCGGATGCCGATCCGGGAACCGGGCCTGACCCAGCAGCTGCTGGGCAAAACGGCGAGCAACCTCCTGCCGTTGCCTCCACTAACAATCCGATCGGCTCGCCTGATCCGAACCCAACTCCTGGTCCCGTTGCCGTCGCGTCTGTTGATCAGGATCATGTCCTGGTCGTTCCGGGGAGCAATCCGGGAACGACGATCCTGAATCCCGGTCCGTCGCCTGGCTCGCCGACTACGAACCCGAACCCGGCTCCTTCGGCCGTGATCGGCAATCTCAGAATCATCAGTTTTCCGTCCGACGCAATTGTCTATGTCAACGACGAGGAAATCGGCGCAACGCCAGTCAAAATGAGCGAACTCCCGGCTGATGACTACAAAGTCAGGGTCGTGAAAGACGGCTATCGGGATTTCGAAGTCCTCGCGCGGGTCGTAGTTGGCGATACGGCTCTTGTCGATGCCGAACTCCTCGTCTGGCGACCTCCACTCAAAGGCGAAGCCTGGAAAAACAGCGTTGGAATCGCATTCCAGCCGCTTTCGCCGGAAGCCGCTCATCGCACTGCCGGCGCGATTCAGCAGACCGATTTTGACCACTTTTCTCAAACCGTCGGAGAGAACAAACTGAACTTCAAAATTGGTGCTGACGCCGTGGTTTTTGCGGATGCTTCGACTCGCCAATCGTTCTGTGATTGGATGACGGCCAAGGACCGCGCCGACGGATATCTCGGTGAAAAACTCGTCTACATGCAGGACGTCGCCGAGCCGCTGGACGGCTCTCCGGATCTGGCCTCGTTCTTCGCGATCGTGGGCGAGCATCGCTTCGGGCGCGTCGTGATTTCCAGCATTCCCAGCGGCGCTGAAGTTTACCGAACAGGTAAGAAAATTGGATTAACGCCGGTCGCGATTGACGACATGGAACTCGGGCCGGTGGCTTATGAAATCCGGATGGCCGGATTCAAAGCCGCAACTGTCGAGGGACTCGTGAACTACCTCGAGCCGCTGAATCTTGAGGCCGAGCTGGAAGAAAACCAGAGCGTCGTTTTCGATCGGAAATGGAAAAATCACATAGGAATGGAGTTCGTCCCGTTTGAAAAAACTCTCGTCTCGATCTACGAAACGCGGGTTCAAGATTACGAAATCTACTGGGACACGCTCGGCACAGAGGATCGCTTCTACGAAACCGACTTCGATCAGGGCCCTGATCATCCAGTCGTCAACATCCGGCGGGAACAGGCCAAGGCATTCTGCGAGTGGCTGACCGAAGTCGAGCGCGAACAGGAACGAATCCAGCCTAACCACGTTTACCGGCTTTTGACCGATCAGGAATGGAGTCACCTGGCTGGTCTGGTCAATGAAGTGGGCGGCTCGCCGGAATCCCGCGATGGCAAGGTGCGGGGCGTCTTCCCCTGGGGCAAAAGCTGGCCGCCGCGGTCGGGCTCGGGTAACTTCGCAGACTCAGCTGGAAAATCTGTTCGCGTCGTCCGCGCGGCAATCCCGGGTTACACCGATGGATTCGCTCGTACGGCACCGGTGGGAAGTTTCGACGCCAACGAGCATGGTGTTTTTGACCTCGCCGGAAACGTCTGGGAATTCGTCGGCGACAACTACAGCTCTCGCCCAGGCGGCGGCCCTTACCCGGTCGTGATGCGAGGCGGCAGCTGGCAGGACTCTCGCAAAGAAAACTTCGAAACCGCTCACCGCAACGTGACCAAAATCGATCGAACTCAGCCGCTTTGGGGATTCCGTGTCGTTCTTGCGAGAGAAAACGAGCCGATTGAGATTCAGTCGGTCGCGTCGGACGAAGGGCAAACCGCTGACTGATTACTCAGCAGCTGCTGGCCGACGCTGAAAAATCGGAAGCCGAATACGCGTGAGTTGAATCGAAATGGACCCGCTCGACCAGATTCTCTCACGCCGACGAATGCTCTCCAACGTTGGCGGAGGCATCGGCGCGCTCGGGTTAGCTTCGGCGTTGAACGCGGATGACGGAGTTGGACTTCATTTTGCGCCGCGCGCCAAGCGGGTGATCCACCTTTTCATGAACGGCGGTCCGTTTGGCCCGGATTATTTCGATCCCAAACCCGCGTTGACCAAGTTTGCCGGGCAGAAGCCGGAAGGTGCCGATCTCCGCACCGAGCGCCCGACCGGCGGCCTCCTGCCGGTCCCTTACAAATACGCCAGGCACGGCGAATCCGGGCTCGAAATCAGCGAGTTGCTTCCCAACCTGGCCAAGCACGCTGACGACCTCTGCATCCTTCGAAGTTGCTACACCGACAACCCGAATCACGGGCCAGCGCTGTTGCTGATGAACAACGGAACGATGACGCCGAAAGTTCCGAGCATGGGAGCCTGGATGTCCTACGGGCTCGGCAGCGAAAACCGGAATCTTCCGTCCTACATCGTGCTCTGCCCGGGTAAGCCGGTTCGATTCTCGATTCTCTGGAACAGCGCTTTTCTCCCAGCTAAGCACGCAGGAACTTACGTCAACCATTCGAATCTCGACCCACAGAAGATGATTCCCTGGCTGCACAACCAGCAGCTCGCGCCCGATGCCCAGCGTAAGCAGCTGGATCTGCTTTCAGCGCTCAATCGCGATCACCTCGCGGCTCGCGGCGGCGCTGACCAGAAGCTCGAAGGCCGCGTCGAGGCGATGGAAACCGCCTACCGAATGCAGTTCGCCGCGACCGATGCCTTCGATCTCAACCTCGAGCCGAAAGCGGTTCGCGAAAGCTATGGCGAGGGTCATTTCGCCAACGGCTGCCTGCTCGCTCGACGCCTTTCAGAACGCGGCGTTCGGTTCGTTCAAGTCTACTACGGAAACGGCCAGCCGTGGGACACGCACAGCAAGCACGACGAAAAAACGCCGAAGCTCGCCGCGGACATCGACAAGCCGATTGCGGCTTTGATAGGCGATTTGAAGCAGCGCGGCCTGCTCGAAGAAACGCTCATCGTTTGGGGTGGCGAATTCGGCCGCACACCCGTCAGCGAAAACGGTTCCGGACGCGATCACAACCCTCACGGATTTCTCATGTGGATGGCGGGAGGCGGCGTTCGCGGCGGTTACGCCCATGGATCCAGCGACGAATTCGGCTTCAAGGCGGCGGAGAAGAAAATGCACGTTCACGATCTTCACGCGACGATTCTGCATTTGTTAGGAATCGATCACGAGCGGCTCACCCACCGTTTCGCTGGTCGCGATTTTCGCCTGACCGACGTCTACGGCAAGGTCGCAAGCGAGATTCTTGCCTGAGTTGAGGAAAGCAGGTTGTGAGCACCCGGAAAAGGGTTTCGTTGTCGCGTGCCGGAAAAAAAGCTCTCACGATTCCAAATGATGATGGCGGTTTGCCTCGTCATTCTTCGAACCCGCAAATTGCGCCGCCGCCTGATTTTTCAGGTCGCGATTACCGTGATGATCATCATCGCAGTCGGACTTTGGCCGCTCGCCAGTTTCCTGAACGAGCATCCCCTCCTATTCGGAATCTTCTGGCTGATCAGTTTCGCCGCGTTGATCCTTCTCTTTCTGCTAACGATTTATGATATGGTCAGGATCCCTCGCGAGATCATGGGCGAAGCGGCCCGAAATGAGAAAAAGCTCCGGGACGAGCTCATCACCAATCCGCCAGCAGCTGCTGGCAGCGAAGAAGCAGAAGAAGCCGACAAAAAGGCGGACGTCGAGCCTGACCGATGAGCCAGCCGTTCCTCAAAACCCGCGAGCAGCTCGAAGCGGATGAAGCCAGCACGCTCGCGCCCTACGCTCAAAAGGCTGCCGACAGTGCTGGCCGAACCCACTTCGAGCCGCAGCATCCGTATCGATCCGTCTACCAGCGTGATCGCGCCCGAATCATCCACTCGCGCGCTTTTCGGCGCCTGGAATACAAGACTCAGGTCTTCCTCAACGGATCTGGCGACCATCTTCGGACGCGCCTCACGCACACGATTGAAGTCGCGTCAATCAGCCGAACGCTCGCCTGTGCGCTTGGCGCGAACGAAGATCTGACGGAAGCGATCGCGCTGGCTCATGATCTCGGTCATGCGCCTTTCGGGCATTGCGGAGAGGAGGAACTGAACGAGCTGATGCGCGAAGTCGGCGGCTTCGAGCACAACCTCCAGAGCCTGCGGATCGTCGAGCAACTCGAAGTCAAATATCCGAGTTTTCCCGGCCTGAATCTCTCCTACGAAGTCCTCGAGGGGCTGCGCAAACACGAACAGGGATTCTCTCGACCGGAATTCGGCGACCACGCGGAAGAAACGTTTTCCATGCCTTCTCTCGAAGCTCAGATCGCAAATCGAGCTGACGAAATCACCTACTACAGTCATGATCTCGACGATGGGCTCGATTCCGGATTGATCCAGCCCGAACAGCTGGACGAACTCGAAATCTGGAAAATCTGCTCTGAGCGAGTTCGCGCCCAGTTTCCCAAACTCGAAGGCAAACGCTTCTTCGCTTACGCGATTCGCAGCCTGATTGATTTTGAAGTCGCTGACGTCGTTCAGCAGACTCACAAAAACCTAACCGAAATTGTAGCCGGGGGCGCCGACGACATTCGCCGACACCCTGATCGAATCGTCGCCTACAGCGATTTCATGCGTAAAGCCAACGGCCAGCTTCGCAAATTTCTCTACCAGAATCTCTACTTTCACCCGAAAGTCGCCGTCCCGAACAACCGAGGCCGCGAGCTCGTCGCCCGGATGTTCAAAGCCTGTCACGACGAGCCCGAACGGATGCGGGCTTACTTTAAAGAGCACGGTATCGAGGCAGAGCAGAGCCTCAAGCGAACGGTCGGCGACTACGTTTCGGGGATGACCGATCGCTACATCCAGGAGGAGTGCGATCGGCTCGAGGGCGAGGGCACGGGCCGGCTGCTTTGATTTCTCAATCGAACTCGCCCTTGCCGATTTCTTCGGGCGCGCCGATCAATTCCTATGATCGTCCGAAAAACCCTCCTCTTCTTCTTCGCCGCCGCGCTCGCTCTGCCAGCAGCTGCTGAGCCGCCTGCCGGTCCGTTTACGATTCCAGTCGTCGATCTTGACGCGGAAACCGAGCGCCAAGTCGTGATCGACCGCGAAAAAGGCCAGTACCTCGGGCACCCGACCACAGTCTTGCTTGAGGACAACAAGACGATGCTGATCGTCTATCCGAAAGGCCACGGCCGCGGCGGAATTGTTTACAAGCGCTCGACTGACGCCGGGAAAACCTGGAGCGATCGGCTGCCGACGCCGGAATCCTGGGCGACATCGCGGGAGGTGCCGACGCTGCACCGCGTGATCGACGCTGAAGGCAAAAAGCGGATTATCATGTTCAGCGGGCTCTACCCAACTCGCATGGCCGTGACCGAGGACGACGGCGCGAATTGGTCTGAGCTGAAGAAAGTAGGCGACTGGGGCGGAATCGTCGTGATGGGCTGTCACGCCGATCTCAAAACCGGCCCCGGCCACTACCTCGCGATGTTTCACGACGACGGCCGGTTTCTCCGCGCTGAACCGAAAATGACGAAGCCAAAAACCTTTACCCTGTTCCAGACGAAGTCGGCGGACGGCGGCCTGACATGGTCAGAACCGGAAGGAATTATCAAGTCGCAGGAGATCCATCTTTGTGAGCCCGGAATCATTCGAAGCCCAGATGGCAAGCAGCTCGCGGTTCTGCTTCGAGAAAATTCCAGAACGCGGAATTCGCACATCATTTTCTCGGATGACGAAGCCAAAACGTGGAGCGAACCACGCGAACTCCCGGCTTCGCTCACAGGAGATCGGCACACCGGAAAATACGGGCCAGACGGCCGACTCTTCATCACTTTTCGAGATCGCACGCCTGGAGCGTGGAAGAGCCCAACCGCTGGCGATTGGGTAGGCTGGGTCGGAACGTACGACGACCTCGTTGAAGGCCGCGAAGGTCAATATCGGGTTCGATTGAAGGACAACAAAAAAGGTGCCGACTGCGCCTACCCGCCGGTCGAGATTTTGCCGGACGGAACGTTCGTAACGACGACGTACGGCCATTGGGATGAAGGCGAAGAACCCTACATTTTGAGCGTCCGATTCAAGCTAAGCGAGCTGGACGCGAAGCTACCCAAATAATTCTTTCGCTTGCAACCGATCGCGCGCCCGCAAGAATGCCACCGATGAAAAGCACCATTGCAATCCTCCTGTTGGCGGTTCTCGGCGTGGTCACCTCCGGGGTGGCTGATGACAAGAATCATGAAATTATCGAAAAGGTCATGAAAGAAGGCCTCAAGGGCGAAGAAAGCCCTGCGACCAAAGTCATCGAAGGCACTGCCAGCGATGCTGAGATCAAGGCGCTTGCCGAATTGATCGGAACCCTGAAGGGCACCAAGACGCCAAGGGGCGAGCAGGCTGAATACGAAGAGAAGGTCGCGGCGCTGATCGCTGCAATCGACAAAGTTGCCGGTGGAGACAAGAGCGATGGCGCGATTGCGGCGTTCGACGAAGCCCAGAGCTGCAAGCCTTGCCACAGCAAGCACAAGCCGGAGAAGAAGTAGTCGGCTTTAGTTTGATAGAGTTTTAATGAGCCTCGTTCGGAGTTTTCCGAGCGAGGCTTTTTCGTTTGCCCGTTTCCCAACTAAAACGCAAAAGGCCCGACCAGCAGCTGCTGACCGGGCCTTTGATGAACTACCAGAAAATCTTAATTGCGGGATCTCGGCGAAAGCGCGCCGTGCATTCCCCCGGCATGAAGTGCTGCCATGACCTGCGCTTGAGTAAACTTCCCGGTGATGTGAACTTCGCTGATGCCGTCTTCGATTTCGGTGAACTCTTTGATCCCCTCAACGGATTCCAAAGCACCCTCAAGATCGCGAACGCATGAACGACAGCAGACGTGAACTCGGCTCAGGTAAATTTCCTCGATTTCCGTAGTCGCGTATTTCTTGGTGTCGGCAAAAGCAGCGATGCTTGGCTTACCGTAAAAACCGGCCTGCTTAACATAACCAAGAGCCGCTTCTACGAGGCTTCCCGTATCACCTTTGATCGTGATCTTTCCTTTTGAGGCCGAAACCGTCACGTCTGAAAGGCTCTCTGCTGCTTTTTCGATCGCGGTGTAGCAGCCTTTGCAGCAGGCGTGCGCTTCTGCGAGAATCAGCTCGGTCGGGCCCTCAGGAATTTTCATGTCCGCGGCGCTCGCTGTCGGCTCTGGGCTGTCGCCAGGTTTGGCCTTCTGCGATTCAGCGATGAACGCCTGGTCGGCCTCAATGAGCGAGCTGATCGGCACCTCGGCGGTTTGTCCATTGCCGAGTTTCAGCACGACTTTGTCGTCTTTAACCGAAACTAACTCAGCTGGAATTTTTCGACCAGTCGCGGCTTGCGTCCAGTTTCGGGATTCACCAAAGGCGAGGCCGCTTAGCATTAGAGCGGCGAGGAGACTGGAAATCAGGGTTTTCATGAGTCGATTTTATATTGGTTTTTGAGTCTGAGTCTTTCCAATTACACGGACCCTCGACCGGGCCTCTGTCTCAGATAAATTTGGCCTGGCTGCCAGCAGCTGCTGGCGAGTCAGCTTTCTTTCGGCACACGGCCAACCAACCGGCTCAGCCACGGAAAGAGCTGCTTTTTCCGGCTGACAACCCCGTCCATTTCGAAAACTCCAGCGTCTTTTCGCGGATAGTCGACTTTCTCCAGAACTTTTTCCGGACCTTCGATCAGCAACACGCTGAAATGCCTGCCAATGTCAGTGACCATGACGCAGGCGATGTCGAGCCCACGTTTCCCAATCAGGCTCCGCAATTCTTCGTGGAGCTCCTCCTGCTTTTCCCAGAAATGGCTTAGCCCAAGTTCCTCGATTTGCGAAATGCTGACTCGATAGCCCGCTTCGTCGTACTCTTTGCGATCGCTGTTCAACGCCTCTTCGATCGTTGAAGATTTCAGAACGGAGCCAGCGGCGAAAAAGTCTTCAGTGAATTGACCGATGTCGATTTGAGCAATCTTCGATAGCCAATCCAGAATCTTACGATCTTCGTCAGTCGTTGTCGGCGAAGTCAGGTTGAGCGTGTCGGAAATAATTCCAGCGCAAAGACAGGTCGCGATTGAGCGAGCGGGAACGAGGCCCTGATCGCGAAACTGCAGAGCGACAATCGTGCAAGTCGAGCCGACTGGTAAATTTATAAATCGAATGGGCTCTTTCGAAACGAGGTTTCCGCTTAGTCGGTGGTGGTCGACGACTTCAAGAATTTGCGCGTCCTCCGCGCCAGTCACGGCCTGGGAAAATTCGTTATGGTCGACGAGCACGAGTTGCGATTTCGGCAGGTCCATCAGCTCCGATCGAGAAAAGACCCCGACCAGCTGCCGGCCGTCGCCCTCGACGACAGGAAATAGCGGCTGGCCGGATCCGCGAATCGTTTCGCGCACAGTTCGCAGCTGCGTTTCCGCTTCGAACTGATGGAAGTCATGTGTGATCGCGTCGGCCACCTGACGTGAGCCGCGAACGAACTGCACAGTGCTTGCCGTGTCGTGCCGAGTCATGAGAACAGGGACGTTTTTCTTTTCCGCAGTCTGACGAATCTCCTCGGAAAGCTCAAACCCGCCGGTAACGATCAAACATCGGACGCCGCGTTCTACGGCTTTCTTCTGAACGTTAGCGCGGTCCCCGGTGATCAACAGCAGCTGCTCAGGCGGGAATTGCGTCAGCCGCTCCTCCATGACCTTCTCACTTGAGCCCGCGACCATCATGACCAGCTCGTCGACGCGCTCGTGATCGTCGCCTTCCTGGATGATCTCGCCATCCAGCGTTCTCTGCATGTTGGCGATCGAAGTCCGCACGATACGCATCCGATCCGGCGATTCGCCAACCGGAAGCAGCAGCTTCAAAAGGTCCTGCAACGAGAGTAAACCAACGAGTTGGTTTTCGCCTTCAACGATCGGGATCGACCGATAGCCGCCCCAAAGCATCCGCTGGTAAACGTCGAGAAACGATTCGTGCGGGGCTGCAGTCGCGACCGTTTTCTTACAAATTTGGCCAACGGTCAGGCGAACGTCCATCACGAGTTCCGGGGCCTCGACACCTGCGGTTTTCAGGACCCATTCGGTTCGCGCCGTCACGGTGCCGCAACGCGCAGCGATCGCCTCGGGACGTCGAGTTCGCTGAAGCAGATCGGTGTAGGCGATGGCCGAGCAAATCGCGTCCGTATCCGGATTTTTGTGGCCGATAACGTAGGTTGGACTCATGCGGCGGCAATCCTGGCACCGATCAGCCCGGGTGCCAGCGCCGATGACAGAGAAAGCCGAAAATCCAGCAGTTGCTCAAGAGGATCGAAAGACTCCGGCAATCGTATAGCCAACCCAGACTGCAAACAATCCGACGACGATGCTTAGGCCGACGTTCGTGAGCGCGAGCGCCATCCGACCGTCCCGGATCAAGTTCAGCGTGTCGTAGCTGAAAGTCGAAAACGTCGTCAGACTTCCTAAAAACCCGGTTACGATCACGAACCGCCAGCCAGCATGATTAAGAACGCCGACGGCGAGACCGATCAGCAAACACCCGAGCGCGTTCACGGCGAAAATCCCCCAGGGGAATTTCGAGGAATTAAACTGATCAACCCAAGTGGCCAACATCCAGCGAGCGACGGCACCGATGAATCCACCGGCACCGACTAACAGAATTGCCTGCCACCACTGTGGCTTCATTTTTTCCGGGCAGCCTTTTTCTTAGCTTTCGGCTTTGCAGCTGGTTTGCCACCGGGATTGAGTTTTGCCAAACTGGCGGGAAGGAACAGCCCGTCCTTGCGAAGCAGCTTTCCGTCGAGCCAGATCTCGCCGCCCCCGTAATCCTTGCGCTGAATCTGAACCATGTCCCAGTGAACCTGGCTGCGATTTCCATTGTCTGCCGGTCCTTCATAAGCCTGGCCGGGCGTGAAGTGGAACGATCCGCCGATCTTTTCATCGAAAAGGATGTCGCGCATCGGCTCCTTGATCTCGTTGTTGAAGGCGATCGCAAACTCTCCGATGTAGCGTGACCCGGCATCAGAATCGAGGATTCGATTGATCGCCTTCGTGTTGTTCGCCGTCGCGTTGACGATTTTGCCTTTCTCGAATTCTAAGCAGACGTTATCGAACGCAATACCCTGGTAAACCGTCGGCGCGTTGTAGGTCAGCTTGCCCTCGACTGAATCGCGAACTGGAGCCGTAAAAACTTCGCCGTCCGGAATATTGTGCGTTCCTCCGCATGCGATCGCCTCAAGCCCCTCGATGCTGAATCGCAGATCGGTGCCAGGCGCTTTGATGTGAACGTCCTTGGCGGCGTCGAGCATCTTCTTCAGCGAGTTCATCGCTGGCATGAGCGCTTTGTAGTCTAACAAACACACCCGGAAGTAGAAATCCTCGAACGCCTCCGTGCTCATGAACGCCTGTTGGGCCATGGCACTCGAAGGCCAGCGCAGAACGCACCAACGGGTTTTGTTCACCCGATAGTTCAAGGTCGGCCGCGTCTTCGCCGCGATCAATTTCATCCGATCAGCCGGAATATCGGACAGCTCATTGATGTTCTCGCTTCCACGCACAGCGATGTAGACGTCCATGTGCTTCATCTGTCCAAGGTTCAGCTTATTGATCGTGTTGTACTGATCTTCGGTAGCATTAATTCCGAGCTCACGGGTGATTTTCGCGCGATGGATGTTCACAAACGGAGTCGCACCGACCTCGCGGACTTCGCGAATCAGAGCGATCGCGATTGCTTCGGGAACGTCGAAGACGTCGATCAAAACCTTGTCTCCACGTTTCGTGCTCGTCGAATAACGGACAAGTTGTTTGGCTAAATCGTCAATGCGGCTGTCGTACATAGCGGGCGAGTTTACGCAGAAGCGAGGACGCCGCAAGCGTGGCGCTACCTTGAATCTTTGCGCAAAATTCATTCGCGCTTCGCCATCAGGAAAGGTTTTGCTAAGCAAATGCTCAGTCCGTGGGATTCGCTTATGAAACTCGTTCAATCGGTTCTTTAGTCGGTCGCGTCCGCACGTCCCTCGCGGCGAGGATCCGCGGCCGCTTCAAAACTTTCGTCCGCGTTCCGACGAATCGCTTGGGACGTGCCGGTTCCAGTCTCTTTCAACTGATGCCCTCGCTCTTTCAACGTCGCCAGCAGCTGCTCGTCGAAACCGGCTTCGATCCGGACCTCCGTCGGCGACCACTGCTGATGAACTCTGGGCAGGCCAAGGCACTCTTCGAGCGGAAGGTTTAAGTCGGCGTATCGATGAATCGCCTGCACAACTTGAGTGATGATCGTCGGTCCACCAGCCGCGCCTACCGTGAGAACTGGCTCGCCGTCCTTGAGCACAATCGTCGGGCTCATGCTTGAGAGCGGCCGCTTGCCCGGTTCGATCGCGTTGGCCTCGGTTCCGATCAAGCCGAACGCGTTGGGAACGCCGGGTTGAGCTGAGAAATCGTCCATCTGATTGTTCATGATCACTCCGGTACCCGGAATCATGACTTTGGAGCCGAAGGAAGTGTTGACGGTCGCGGTGCAGGCGACCCACCAGCCTTCGGAATCGGCGACAGTGAAATGCGTCGTGTGTTTTTCGAAAAGATCGGATTCGGCGTTCGGCGGCGTCGCGTGACCTTCAACCTCAGCCGCTTTGGCGAGGTCGATTCGCTTGGCTAGCTCGGCGGCGTAATCCGGGCTCGCGAGACCACGCGGAACGTCGGCGAAGTCCGCGTCGCCAAGCCAGTGGGCGCGGTCGGCGAAGGCCAGTTTCATCGCCTCGATTAAGACATGAGTTCGATCGGTTTCGTCCAGTTCGGCCATCTTGAAATTTTCCAGAATGTTGAGAATCTGGGCGACGTGAACTCCGCCAGAACTCGGCGGCGGCATGCCGATGATTTCGTAGCCGCGATAGTTGGAGCGAACTGGCTTTCGGATCTTGATTTCGTAGTTCGCGAAGTCCGCAGCCGTGATGATTCCGTTGTTTTTCAGCATCCAGGCGGCGGTCTTCTCAGCAAACTCGCCGCGATAAAACCAATCGGCCCCGCCGTTCGCGATCGCTCGATAAGTCGCGGCCAGATCCGGCTGACGAAGAGTCTCGCTGGCCTTCATCGGGATCCCGAACGGCATCAGAACTTCCGCCGGATAGCCAAAATGCTCGAAGTGTTTCGAATTTGATTTCACCTTCCTCGCCCAAGCGCTGTCGATCGGAAATCCGCGTTCCGCGATCACGATTCCGGACTCGAGACAGGCGGCCAGCGAGCGCGTCCCAAATTTCTCTAACACGTATTCATAAACTGCGAGCGAACCCGGAATCCCGGACGCAAGCGGGCCAACTTTGCTGCCTTCGGTATCGGCGATTCCTTCGGCCGTGATGAACATGTCGCGGGTAGCAGCAGCTGGGGCCATTTCGCGGCCGTCGAGCACGTGAATCGCGCCATCGGGATCGCGAATGATCATGAAACAACCGCCGCCGATTCCGCTGTTGTGGCCGTCGACCACTCCGAGCGTCAGCCCAGCCGTGACCGCCGCGTCGACCGCGTTGCCGCCGGAGTTAAGCGCTTTTATCGCCGCCTGAGTCGCAAGCGGATGAGCAGTCGCAACTGCCGATTTCGAGCCCACGGCGCGATGCGAAACTTCTGGCGGCTGGATCGATCCGTCGGGGCCCGTCGGCCGCTCGATAGTGAGCTTGTCAGGGCCGATCGCGGCTTCGAGATGCGTCAGGTCGTACTCCCGCAGCGCGCCGAAGACGAGGTTCGACCATTGCTGCTTTGAATACGGCGTGTCGACAATATCTTGCCAGGATCGGACCGACTCTGAAATCCTGACCTTGCCAAAAAGATCCGGCTCCAGCGCGGCGGCATGCAGCGCAGGGATGCCCGCCTCGCCGATTGCGATCAGATCCGGCTTGAGGTCTTCGATCCCAAAGAAATTGCGCAGAGCACGGGCGCACTGCGAGATGTCCCCGGCTCGCATGCCGACGTAGCTCTTGCCTAACAAACTCGCCAAAGTGATATCTTTCCAATCCGACCCCACCAATTCGTCGAATCCCCGACCGCTGCCCTCTTTCCGGGTTTCTCCCAAACCTCGAAGATCCACGACGAGGACGATGTGATTCTTCGCAAGCTCTGCAACGGGTCCGCCAGGCTGGAGTCCGCCTTTGCCATTTCCATCGAAGTAGATCGCGTAGCCAGGCTCTCCCGCTAAATTCTCGGGTCCGCAAAGCCAACCCGGCAGCGAAATCCCTTCTTCGATCTCAATCACAACCGCGTCAGCAGCCACATTCGGGCCCAGCTCGATACTCTTTCCAGCTCTGCCGACTTTGGGAGCGCTCAGATCCGCCAGATCCGGCGCGCCGGTCAATTCGCGCACTTTGGCCAGCAGCTGCTGACGGTTCTCCGGCTTCGCGTTCTCAGCTCGCTGGTCAGCAAAACTCGCCGCCCAATCCGCGTTCAAATCGAACGCCGTCCGCGCGCCTTCCAAATCGAGCACGTGGCCGGTCGGAGTCGCGTTCAACTCTTCCTCGGGCAAGATCGAATCGAATTCCGGCTCCGGGCCGATCGGCTCATCGTTATCGAGAAGCCAGCGGCGCATCCAGTTCGACGCGGCGACGCGCATCTCCATCGGGAACCCGTGTTCGGTGTCGGGCTCGACCAGATCGACGCGCTCCGGAAAACCCTGACGCGTGTAAAATCGCTTGCCCGCCCGATGCAAATTCCACGCGCCTTTGATGTCGAAATAATCCCGCGTCGCCGCCATGATCAACGTCGGCTGCGGTGATCGCATCAGCACGTAATCGGCGTGATCCATGCCGAAGGCGATCTGCCCATGAATGTTCTGCTCGGCGTCCTGCGGGCCGAGCGTGCTGAGTAAACTACGGTAGCCCGTGAGGTAGCAGCCGGGCGCGGCGGCCACGATCCGATCGTCCAGCGCCATGAGGTAACTCGTGTTCGTCCCGCCGCCTGAAATGCCGGTGCAGCCGATCTTGTCTGGCATGATGTCAGGCCGGCTCTGGAGATAATCGATCACGCGCATCCCGTCCCAAATCATGTAGCGCGCCGTGTTCGAGCCCAACAGAAATGCGCCCTGATTGATGAGCATGTGCTCCTCGGTCGTCGCGTATTTCGAGCCGTCCGGCTTCAGCAGCTGCCGGCGCTCACCCTGGCCGACGGGATCGTAGCAAATCACCGCGCAGCCGCCTCGGGCGATCGTGATCGAGGCCTGCTGATAGAGTTCTCGATTCTTAGCACTCGCGCTGTGGCCGGTCGGGTGGAGCACGGCCGGGAAAGGGCCGTCACCGAGCGGAAGGTAGAGCGTGCAGGTAACGTGGAAGCCAGGCTGCGATTCGAAATACAGCTTTTCGATCCGGTAGTCGTCGAATTCGCGTTTCCCGGTGATTTGCGGATTCAGCGGCGTGCGCTCGGGGAAGCCGCCGAGTTGCTTCAGGAAAAACTCGCGCCGCTCCGCTTGCCAAGTTTCGAGGTCTTCGTCCAGCAGCTGCTCGAATGCGGCATCGCGGCGGTCGAGCGCTTCGAACGCCTGTTTCTTGAGCCAGGCGCTCATCATTTCGGTCTTCGGGACGTCCGGAGCGAATTCGTCGGGCAGGACGTCGGGGGCCTGCCCGATGCACAAAGCGGGTAGCAAAAAGAGGGGAACGAGGGCGGTTTTCATCGGAAGGAACGTAGGGCGGTGATTCGCGGGACGCCAGGTCTGAACTTGGGATCTAGTGCAATTTGAGGGCGCTGGCTCCAGGGAATAGGTTAGATTCAGCTACGCCAAAGGCGTTAAATCCCAAAGCCCAGGGTAACCACCCTGGGTTGCCATTTCCAAGATTGCCATTACGCCAAAGGCGTTGTAGAAGCGGCAAAAACCCATGCCACAATCGCTCTCCCAGATCTACGTCCACATCGTCTTCTCGACCAAGGACCGTTATCCATTTCTTCAAGATCCCGAAATCCGTGGCCGGTTGTTCGCCTATCTTTCCGGGACCTGCCGGAACCTCGACTCCCCTTCCATCCGAATTGGTGGTGTCTCCGATCACATTCACATCCTCTGCCGCCAATCGAAAAACCACTCAATGTCGGATATCGTCCGCGAATTGAAGCGCGAGTCATCCAAGTGGGTGAAGGAGCAATCCCCAAATCTGACGAAATTCTACTGGCAAAGCGGCTACGGCGCATTTTCCATCAGCCCTGGTCACGTCGAGGCGTTGACGAAATACATCAGCGATCAAGAGGAGCATCATCGAAAAGAGACGTTCCAGGATGAGTTTCGACGGCTGTGCCGGAAATATGGAGTGGAACTCGACGAGCGTTACGTCTGGGATTAATTGCTTGAATCAAAGTCGGCGGTTAACTAATCAGCTGAGGTGTTGTTGTGCAACGCCTTTGGCGTACCCTCGCTAAACTGGTGGATCGTTCCCGGGGTGGTTACCCCGGGCTTTGGAATTCAACGCCTTTGGCGTATTAGCCAGGGAAGCGGTCCTGCGCTTGCGGGAAGAGCGGCTCAAGTGAGCTCGGCCAATTGGCGGCTCACTCCGCGATGACGTTGGTCGAGATCACCTTACCATTGAATCGATTCGGCGATTCATAGTTTCCAGCCGCCGTCTGTTCATCCAGCCCGACCGAAAGCGGGTCCTTTGGCTGAAAAGGAATCAATCCAGGCGATGCGGCTTTGCCCAGCAACTGCTGGTTGGCGCTGAGGGTGATTTGTTCCGCGCCGATGGCCGCCTCCAACTTGACGCGTCCGGAAAATTCAATGCCGGAGATCAGTCGGGTAACCTCTCCATTGACCCGCAGATCGAAAGCCGGTTTGCCTTCAATAAAGTGCAAAGCGTAACCGTGTTCGCGACCGCCCTGCGCGAGAACCACACCGTGGGGCATGCCCGCCTCGATCTCGGCAACCACACGAAGCGACCGATTGGCGATCTCCGGTGATTTGCTTGGCTTCTTTCCCTCTTTCGTCGCCGCTTCCGGATAGGTGGCGAGAATCGCGCGGAGTTCGCTCAGGATCTCGGGAAGTTCGGTCGCGAGGTTTTGCCGTTCGGAAGAATCTTTTTGGTAGTCGTAGAGTTCGAATTCGGCCGTCTCAGGCGACTCGCCGGGCTTCTTCCACTCAACCAAGCGATAGCGTTCTGTGCGGATCGCGCGCCCGAGTTTTCCTTTCGGATAAGCGTGAAATGCGTGGCTCCGAACGCGCGCGGCTGGATCCTTCAAGACCGGCACGAGACTGAGCCCATCGACCGACTGAGGCCCGGTAGGAGCTGGAAGGCCGGCCAAATCGGCCAGGGTCGGGAAAAGATCGACGCTCTCGGCGAGCTGCTTTGTTGACGTGTCAGGTTTCGTTACTCCGGGGGCTGAAATCAAAATCGGGATACGGTTAGCCTGCTCATAATTGGTGTGCTTCGTCCAGACCCCGAGATCGCCGAGATGAAAACCGTGATCGCCCCAAAGCACGATGATCGTGTCTTCGGCTAAGCCAAGTCGATCGATTTCGTCGACCACTTTGCCGATTTGGGCGTCGACGTAGCTGACGCTGGCATAATAGCCGTGGATCAATTGGTAAGCCAGTTTTTCGTCGATCTCACCCTGGGGCGGGACCGGTTTGTAGGCGGCAATTTCGCCTCCTCGCTTGTGGGCGACCTTCGGAGAGTCCGTTGGCAGCTGCTGGGTCTCCGGCATTGGCAAATTCGCCGGATTGTAGAGATCCCAGTATTTTTTTGGCGCACTGAAAGGGAGATGCGGCCTGACGAAACCCGCTGCGATGAAAAACGGCGTGCCGTCGGCTTTGCGGCGTTCGGTAGCCGCTTGCAGGCGTAGAATCGTCTCTGCTGCGACTCGCCCATCGGCATAATCAGAATCTTCTGCCTCGGGCGATTCAAAAGCGGCACCACGCGGGAGCGATCGGATTTGACCCAGCTTCTGATTGGTGAAAAGCGCCTCTTCCAGAGTCAACTGGCCGCCGTCCGTGCTTTCTGGATCGAGATACTCGATCACTTTGTCCTTAAAATGCGGAACGCTGAAGGAATCGGGATCACCGTTGTTTCCGTGTCCGATGTGGAAAATTTTTCCGAGCGATTCCGTCCGATATCCGTGTTTCTCGAAGTGCTGTGGCATCGTCACCGCGTCGGGCAGAATTTGGCGCAGCTGGCTTCCTAAACCGTATAGCCCGGTCGAAGTTGAATGCGAGCCGAGCATCAATGTGAATCTCGACGGCGCGCAGACGGCCTGATTGCAGTAGGCGAGATCAAAACGCATCCCGCGTGAAGCCAGCGCATCGATGTTTGGCGATTTTGCAACCGTTTCGCCGTAACACCCAAGCGCCGGTTTGAGGTCGTCGACGAGGATCAGCAGGACATTCGGCTTCTCAGTTGCCGAAATCAGGCCAACGAGGAAAAAGAATACCAGAGGGACTCTAAACATAATAGGATCTATTTAAGCCATTCGGCTACTTCTTGAAGTGCTTGAACTGGATCGTCATCAAGCGGCCAATACTCAAGTCCGACGTAACCCTGAAAGTCTGTTTCGCGGATCGCGGCGAAGACTTGCTGATAGTTGATTTCTCCCCGTTGTAGCTCGTTCCGTCCGGGATTTCCCGCTGCGTGGAAATGACCGATCTTTTCGATATTCGATACTATATTGTGGATCAAATGGCCTTCGCTGATCTGTTGATGGTAAATATCGAAGACTACTTTGATATTCGAACTGCCTACTTCGTCGATGATTTCGAATGCTTCATCGCTGCGCACAAGATAGTAGCCTTGGTGGTCAACAAGTTCGTTCAACGGCTCAATCACCAAAGTGACGCCCGCTGCTTCCAAAAGAGGAGCGGCAAGCCGTAAACCATCAACGAGGGATTGGTGCTGATCGGCTCTCGGGACTCCAGGTCGAAAATCGCCAACCTGGGAGATCAACGTTTTTACGCCCATCCCGTTCGCGGCCCAAATCGAGCTTTTAAGCCCTTCGAGATAAGCGTCTCGAGTGGCGGGATCGACAAGGCTGATGAATTTTGTGCAGCAGGCTGAAATCGCGAGGCCATCCTCGATCTGGGCGGCCTGAAGCTCATCGATATCCTTGTCCCACCAACCCCAGAACTCAATTGCAGGAATTCCTGCGCGGCTGACAGCTGAACAGGCGTCGTCAAAAGATTTGCCCTCGAAAACGGCGTCGATACAAACGGATGGGATCAAAGTCTGGCTCATTGGTTCGTTCTTCAGACGACACAAACCGAAGCGCGTCAAGCCAGCTGTTGGAATTCGAAGTCGCGTCGCTGCTTGAAAACTTTGCGCGCCGATTGTTGTGTTACGAACAATGAATCAGACCGAACGCGCCAAACTAGCAGTTGCTGAGCGAGATTACGATCTTGCCCGGACGCGGCGGCACTTTTTCAAGGACTGTGGTGTGGGAGTTGGCGGGATGGCGCTGGCGAGTTTGCTGGCCCAGGATCAGGCCTCCGCGGCGAACGACCTCGATCCACTGACGCCGAAGAAAGGGCATTTCGAAGGGAAGGCCAAGAACGTGATTTTCATGTTTCAGGCCGGTGGCCCAAGCCAGCTGGAGCTTTTCGATCACAAGCCGAAGCTGCGCGAGATGGACCAACAACCGGCGCCGGATTCGTTTTTCCCGAAGGAGAAGAGTTTCGCGTTTATCAAGAAGGGCGCAAAATTGCTGGGGCCGAGGCGCGAATTCAAGCAGCACGGCGAGAGCGGAATGTGGGTCAGCGATCTTTTGCCGCACACCGCCGGGATCGCCGACGATGTCTGTTTTCTTCGCGGAATGGTAACGGACGTGTTCAACCACGGGCCGGCGAAGTTGTTCATGAACACGGGTTTCCAGGTTCCGGGGCGACCGAGCATGGGGTCGTGGGTGACCTACGGTTTGGGGAGCGAATCGCGGAATTTGCCGGGCTTCGTTGTGCTTCAGTCAGGGCCACGCGGGCCACGAGCGGGGAATGCGCTCTGGTCGAGCGGGTTTTTGCCGACTTCGCATCAGGGCGTGCCGTTCCGAGGGACAGGCGATCCGATTTTGAATCTGACGAGCCCGGAAGGTTTCGACGATAAGCGGCAGGGCGAGTTTTTCGACATGGTAGGCGATTTGAATCGACGGCGATTGGAGAAGACGGGCGATCCTGAGATTGCGACGCGGATCAACGCGTATGAAATGGCTCACCGGATGCAGTCGTCGGCTCCGGAGTTGATGGAATTATCACAGGAGCCAAAGCACGTTCTCGATGCCTACGGAGCCGAGCCTGGCGGGAATTCTTACGCGAACAACTGCCTGCTTGCACGGCGTTTGGTTGAGCGCGGAGTGCGATTCGTTCAGCTCTACCACACGGACTGGGATGACCATGGCAATCCTAACACGAACCTCGCCGGGGCGCTGGAAAAGCGCTGCGAGCAGGTCGATCGCGCTTCAGCGGCGTTGGTTTCTGACCTCAAGGAGCGCGGCTTGCTTGAGGACACCATCGTGGTTTGGGGCGGGGAATTCGGGCGCACGCCGATGGGCGAGGAGCGCAAGGATTTGATCGGCCGCGATCACCACATCACGGCTTACACGATGTGGGTTGCGGGCGGTGGCTTCAAAGGTGGAGTCGTTCGCGGGGAGACCGACGAATTGGGGTTCGCAGTGACCGAAGGCAAAACCCACGTCCACGATTTGCAGGCGACGATCTTGAATCAGCTGGGTTTCGATCACGAAAAGCTGATCCACCGCTTCCAGGGCCGCGACTACCGACTAACCGACGTGCACGGACACGTGGTCGACGAAATTATCGCTTAGGTGTCGGTGTTTTCTGTGTCCGAATCGGGGTTAGCCGCTCTTGATTCGTAAAATGGGCGGAGAATCTCGAACGCGCGATCGTAATCTTCGTCGTTCATGACCCAAAGCTCAGGAACATCAACATCGTTTGGAAAAATGCCTTCACATGCGGCCTGACAATCATTTTTGATCAAGGTCAGGATTTCCGCGCTTTCTAAGATCGATTGAAAGTGAGCAACTCGTTCGTGTTCGTGGCTCTCGAATAACTTTCTCACGATCTGATCTTTTCAGAGAGAAAAAACGATCAGGACCTGCCCTTGAGCTTCCGAACGAGGCGGGTCGAGCCGGTCATCTGCTCAGGCTTCTCTACGTCGAGCATGTGAAGCAGAGTCGGCGAGATGTCGGCCAGAATTCCGTCCGTTAACCAATATTCGCTCGGATCATTCGAGACGTAAATCAGGTGGACGAGGAAAGTCGTGTGCGCGGTGTGCGGCGACCCATCGGCATTTCGCATCTGCTCACAGTTTCCGTGATCGGCTGTGATCAAGAGCTTGCCATCGAGCGCGAGCGTGGCCTCGACGATTTGCTTGAGACAGCTGTCGATCGTCTCCACTGCCTTTTTCGCCGCTTCGATATCGCCGGTGTGGCCGACCATATCCGGGTTGGCGAAGTTCAAAATCACGAGGTCAAACTCCGGCAATTTCGCCAGCAGCTGCCGGGTGACTTCAGCGGCGTTCATCTCTGGTTGAAGGTCGTAAGTCGCGACGGACGGAGACTGAACGACGGTGCGTTCTTCGCTTTCGTTAGGCTCTTCGACGCCGCCGTTGAAGAAATACGAAACGTGCGGATATTTTTCCGATTCCGCGATTCGCAGCTGCGTCAGGCCAGCTTTGGCGACGACTTGACCGAGGACATTCGGTAATGTTTCCGTCGGGAAAACGACCGGACAATCGTAGTTCTCGTCGTACTCGGTCAGGGTCACGTAATGGACTTTCGGCGTGACGCCACGAGCAAAGCCGTCGAAATTCTTGTAGAGAAACGCGTTCGACAGCTGGCGGGCTCGATCTGCGCGGAAATTGAAAAAGATCACCACGTCGCGGTCGCGAACGCGTTGCTGATCCGGCTCAGCGAAAATCATCGGCATGAGAAATTCGTCCGTCTTCTCGCCCTCATAACAGCGATGAACAGCCTCGCTCGGAAGGACCTCTTCGACACTGCCTTTGCCGTGAACGATTGCGTCCCAGGCCAGCTTCGTCCGCTCCCACCGCTTATCGCGATCCATCGCGTAGTAGCGGCCGACCACCGTCGCGATCCGCGCGCCGACTTCGCCAAGTTTGTCCTCACAGTACGATAAATATTTCGCACCGCCGGTTGGCGAACAGTCGCGACCGTCCGTGATCGCGTGAACCCAGATATCGTCGACCCCAGCTTCTTTCGCCGCTTTCGCGAGCGCGATCAGATGATCCTGGTGACTGTGAACGCCGCCGTCCGAAACCAACCCGATGAAATGCAGCCGCCGGCCAACAGCACCGCCAAATGCGTCCTTCAACGCCTGCATTTTCGACAATTTCTCCTCCTCGATCGCCTTGTTGATCCGAGTGAGATCCTGATAAACGATCCGTCCGGCTCCGAGGTTCAAGTGGCCAACTTCCGAGTTGCCCATTTGCCCATCGGGCAGCCCAACATCGACGCCAGAAGTGCTGATGTAGCTGACTTTATAAGTTTGGAAAAGATGATCGTGAAAAGGAGTGTCCGCTAGCAAGGTCGCGTTTCCGTCCTTTTCTGCGGATTTGCGTCCGCCTGGGTTGATGCCCCAGCCGTCGCGAATCACGAGCACTACAGGTTTTTTGGCCATGGATTTTAGTAAAGCGTCAGGGTTGATCTGGCGATTTCGGCCCAAGCTCCCAAGATTCGAGTCGAAATCAAGCGAATAGGGGACTTTGCGCGGTTGGTCGCCTCGCTCAAAGTCTCCAAACCGCTTGCCAACCCAGCAGCTGCTGGCCAAGCTCATGGCAAGATGCTGAACATAATCTGGCTAGGATTGATCGTCGTTGGCGTTTTCGTCGCCGGCTTGCTCGGGCGAATTGGCGGTGATTCCGGGATCGTCAAGTCAGCGTTCGAGATGACGAAATACACGGTCCTCGACGCTGCCCTGCCGCTTGCGGGATTCATGATGCTCTGGCTCGGCATGCTTAGGCTGGCGGAAAAAGCCGGACTGATCCGAGTTCTCTCGCGGGCAATCCGACCGCTCATGACCCGGCTTTTCCCCGAGGTGCCTCCAGAGCATCCGGCGATGGGATCGATGGTCATGAACATGGCCGCCAACATGCTCGGCCTCGGCAACGCAGCCACGCCGCTCGGGCTCAAAGCGATGCAGCAGCTCGAAGAACTCAACCCGCACAAGGGCACGGCGACGAATTCGATGTGCACGTTTCTGGCGATCAACACCAGCTCCGTCACGCTCGTTCCAGCGACTGCGATCGCTCTGGTTTCTGCTGCGGGGATCGACAACCCTTACGCAATTGTCTTGCCGGCGATTCTCGCGACCCTCTGCTCGACCACGGTCGCGATCATCGCGGTTAAAACTTTTCAGCGGCTACCCGCCTTCAAAATCGATCCCGAACTTCTCAGGCGAGCCGAGCAAGAAGCCGAAGCCGCTGAGTCGGGCGAGACGAAAAGCGCGGACGACGCCGATGCTCCCGAAAAACGCAAGATCTCGTCCAAAGGCTGGGTTTTGATCGGATTCTCGGCCGTGCTTCTCTTCAGCGTCGCCGTTTTCGAACTCGCCCCGGGAGTTCGGAAAGTGGCTCTCGAATCGACCGGCATCCAAGCCCTGCTCGACAAGGAACAGCACCGAAATGACCTCGCCGATCTCAACGACCTCAAGAGCGAGCTTCGAAGTTTGCCCGCTGGAGATTGGATTGAAGCGATCGAAAGCCTAGAGGTCGACCTGAAGCGAGACCTCGCCGATGAGGAAATCAAGAAGCCTGCGGAGTACGATCCGAAAGGGCTTCGCGCCGACGAAATCAAGCAGCTGCTGGGTGCGATCAAAAGCTGGCAGGACATCAAAGCGGAAAAAACGCCGGAGCCGCATAGCCGCCAGATTTTCAATTCTGTATCCGCGTTAGTCATCCCGTTCCTCTTCGTCATCTTCATCGTCGCCGCCCGCGCGCGCCGCATCCAGGTTTACGAAGAGTTCGTCGACGGTGCGAAAGAAGGCTGGAACGTCGCGATCCGAATCATGCCGTTTCTAATCGCGATGCTCGTTGCGATGGCGATTTTCCGGGATTCGGGCGCGTTGATGCTTCTGCAATGGGCGCTGTCGCCGGTCCTCGAGTTGCTGATGTTTCCCGTCGACCTCGTCTCGATGGCCTTCATGCGGCCGCTCAGTGGAGGCGGCTCAATCGGGATTCTCGGCGGGATTCTCGCTGCGCCAGATGTCGACACGACCGTAAAATACACGGCTGCGACGATGTTCGGGAGCACCGAGACGACATTTTACGTGCTGGCCGTTTACTTCGGCGCTGTTGCGATCCGCCGGACCCGCCACGCCCTCGCCGCCGGTCTCTGCGCGGATCTCACAGGCGTGATCGCCTCGGTCGTGATCTGCCGAATGATGTTCGGTTAGAGCTCACTTCTGCCAAAAAAAAGAACGCTCCGAGGGAAACCCGGAGCGTTCAAAAAGCGGTTTAAAAAAGACGCTTTAAATCATTCTTCATCGGTTCCGATGAGGTCGTCTGGGTCCTTCGAAGAGGCGGTGCCCTTGACCACTTTTACAAACGTCCGGTAATTGTTGATGATCGAATAAGGCGTGATCCCGCCTTCGTAGAGAACCTGATAATCGCACCACAAAGTCGTTGGTTTCGGCATGCAATATCGGACGACAATCAGATCGTCATTCAAGCTATTGACGAGCTGAAGCTTCTTCATTTCCGGGGCACCTGCGCGTAGCGGCCAGATCGAGAAATAGGTAATCATCATCTTCTCCTCATCGACAGTGATGAAGGTTTTCAGTCCGCCATCCTCAATCTTCAAATCGCCGTCTTCATCGATTTCTGACTTGATGAAGGCAGAATCGAAGAGGGATTTGATCTCTTTGAGGTTTAGATCGTCTTCGCTCAGAAGATCCTGGGCGAACGAGGAGGACGCGCCGAAGGCGAGGCACGATCCGGCTAGAAGAATGCTGAAGTAGTTCTTTATTTTCATAGTTCAGGTGTTTTCGAGTCGGGAACGCTAAGGGTTTGGCTTATCGTGAGTCAAGCCAAACCTCGGACCTCAAATTGATCCTGACATTAATCCAGGAAACCCGCTTGTTCGCCAAACGATACCGCCTCAGGCCGCTTTGGCTCCGATCGCTTCGCTGACAGCTCCAATCAATTGGTCGGCCTGGTAGGGTTTTTCGACAAAGGCCACGGGGCGCGCGCCGCAGTCCATTTCGAACGCGTCGTAGTCGAAAAGATATCCGGAAACGATGATCACAGGCACGTTTCCGAATTCGCTGCGCAGGCGTCGGAAAAATTCCTTCCCATCGACCTTCGGCATGTTGAGATCGAGCAGGATTAACGAAATCCGATCGCGATAATCGCGATACAGCCGGAGACCGTCCTCCGCGTTTGAAGCGCTGATCGTTTCATAGCCACCTCTGCTCAGAATCGCCTCGTTCAAATTTCGAACCGTGTCATCGTCGTCCACAACGAGGACCGTTTCGGCGTTCAGGCGCTTTTTCGGCTTAGGTTTCCGTGGGCGTGGATGAGGCTTAGCTGAAGGCAGGAAAAATCGCATCGTGGCTCCGTCGCCGACCGTCGTTTCGCACGTGATCCAGCCGCCGTGCTGCCAGATGATTCCGGCCGCCGTCGAAAGGCCGAGCCCGTCTGCTCCGTCACGGGTCGTGAAAAACGGCTCGAAGATTCGATCTCGAATTTCCGGCTCAATCCCGGTTCCCGTGTCCTCAACTTCAAAGCAAACGTAATCGCAGCCGTCGATCCTCGTCGGCTCGTCTTCGCCCGCCAGAATCGCCGTGCAGCGGATCGTCAACACGCCGCCTCCCTCCATCGCGTCGATCGAATTTCGACTTAAAATCCTCAGCACATCGACTAACCGCTTTGGATCGGCCAGCAGCGTCAATTCCGGATTCGGCCGCTCAATTTTGAGCGAAATCCCCATTTTCCGCTCGGCCTCAACCGTCAGCAGCTGCTCAGCGCGGTCGAGCACGCCGTCTGTTGTGAGCGGCCCGATTTCCAGCAGACTGCGCTGCGTGTAGCCTAACAAACCGCGAACCAGTTCCGCACCGCGATGCGCCGACCGCTTCGCTTCCAACAGCGCCGTTTCGCGCTCATCGACGCTCGAGTCCGCATCGGCCAGTGCGAGGTTGCCGATCATGCTCGTCAAAATGTGGTTGAATTCGCAGGCGATCCCGTTGGTCAGGTTTGTGATCTGCTCGAATCGATCCGAAGCGACTGGAGCCGCCGCGCCTCGTGAGGCCTCAAGTTCAACTGCCCAGATTACTGCGAAAACATGACCCTCCGGGCTGGGAATCGGCTCGGCGCGGACCGTCACCATTCCGTGTTCGTCCTCAGCCGCGACCCATTCTTTCGAAACGCCCGATTCCGGATTCTTCTGGATTTCTACCCACCATTGATGGAAGTCGCCGGGGTCTTCAAATCTCCTGGAGAAGATTTCGGGTAGGCCGTTGGGATCCAGACCTGCCGTCTCTTCCGGCCTCATCCCGCAGAAATCGTAAAACGCCGAATTCGCCTCAATCAGGCCCGAGTCCTCGAACGCGAGTATCGCAATCCCATTGTCGGACATCTCAATCGATTTCGTTAGCTGCGAACGCAAAATCGTGTGCAGACTTCGACTTTCATCGAGCTGCGATTCGCGCCTCTCGACCAGCGTTTCGAGCTCCCGCTGATGGGTTTCGACGCGCGAAAACGTTTCGTTAAATATTTTCGCGAACCCAACGAACTCAGCGGGACCGCGTTCAGGCATCCGCGCTGTCAACTCGCTCCACTCCGTTCCCTCGCCGAAACCGCGCGCCAGATTCATCGTTCGCGTCAACCGCTTCGCCGAACCAAATCCGATCAGCAAGGCCAGGCCGACCGCTCCGGCACCGGCGAGCAGCAGGAAGCTGACGGACTGCGAAACCACCGCGTCGATCGTCTCGCTCGGCAGCAAGAGCACGAGCCGCCAGGTCTCCGGAAACGCGCGATCACCTGGACTAACCGGGACCTCGACCACGTGATGCGAAGCACCGGAATCGTCAACGAACAACGGCGATTTGGCTGAATTCGGAAGTAACATCTGGCTCAGCAGCTGCTGGGAATCGCGATGCGCCAGGATGCGATTCGCGCCGTCCAAAAGCACGACTGGCCCTTGATGAGCGAGCTGCGCGCTTGCAATCGGGCTTTGGAAAGATCGCATCGGCACCGTGATTTCAAGCAGCGCGCCACTCGGCTCACCATCGGTGGGTTGCATCGGCGCGTAGAAAACAAGCACGGGTTCCTCGGATGCTGAGCCTTCCAGTTTTTCCTCGCGAACACGAAGGTAAAACTGCCCGAGTTGCGCTGCGGAAAACGCGTCCTCCGGCGCTGGATTTGGCGGAGTCGGCCCAGTCGAAAGCGTGAAGCCGCGGCCGTGAAGCGAAAGATTGGCCAGACTCGGATGGCTGTCGAGAAGCCGACGAATTTCGATCAGTTTGGAACTTTCCGCCGCGCCCGAGTTGAGCAAAAGCGGGTTGTGACGGCACTTGTGAATCTCATCGATCACCCGCTGCATCGAACGCGCGATTTCGGCGCTGACCGGTCTGGCGAGATCGTTGGCGTCCGCTCGTTGGCTATCGAGGACCGAGTTTTTCGTAAACACGTAAGCGACCGAGACCAAAAGAATCACCGGAACGAGGCCGGTGAGAAGCAAAGCGAGGAGGATTTTGGTTTTTGCGCCCAAAGCAGGATTAGAATAGTTCTAAATTCAATAAAAACCATAAATCAAAGAATTCAACTTTGCTTTGAGGTTTTTTATCGGACGTCTTGCCCTGAAGCCGGATGTGGCTCTGAAAATTCAGGCCAACCCGCTCAGCGCCCCGGTCCCGTCGCCGAAATTTTCGATCTCCGCGCCCATCCGCTGAGCCATGCCAACCAGCAGGTTGCACATCGGCGTGTCCTCTTGCGCGCGGACCCGGCGACCGGGTTTCAGACCGCCGCCTGCGCCACCGGCGAGGATTAAGGGAAGATTGTGGGGATCGTGCCGGTTACCATCGCTCAGCGTGCTTCCGAAAAGGATCTGACAATTGTCGAGCAGGCTCGATCCGCCCTCATCCAGCTTCTTCATCCGCTCCAGCAGCTGCCCGAATTGCTTCACGTGCCAGGTCCCGATTTTTTCGTACTGCGCGCGCTGTTTCGGCTCTTCGCGGTGGTGCGAAAGGCCGTGGTAGGATTTTTCCGGAAGGCCGTCGATGAAGCTGAAATTCCGCCCGGTTTGAGCGTTGCCGAACATGAAACTGCCGACTCGCGTCGTGTCCGTCCAGAAGGCGAGGAGCATGATATCGAGCATCAGATTGACGTGCTCCGGGTGATTTTTCGGAATGCCCGGCTCGGGACGTTCGAGCGTGAAACCGGCGAGATCGTTTTCCCAACGCGGATGCGGTTTCAGCTCGGCGTCGAGGCGGCGTTCGACAGCGCGGACGCTTTCGAGATATTCGTCGAGCTTGACTTTGTCGTTACCGGAAATTCGGCGTTCGAGCGACTTCGCGTCATCGAGAACGATGTCGATCACGCTCGCGTCATCGCGCTGAAGCGATTGCCGAACCTGTTCGGAATCCGGCTTGATTCCAGGAACGCGCGGAAACTTTTTACCAGTTCGAAACAGCCGGTCGAACGCCTGTTGCGGGTAGCGTTCGCGCGCGAGAGGCGTGTGAGGATCGCGCCAGGAAATGTGACTACCGACGATTCTCGGAAACCCGCCGCCTGCGTTGTCGATCCCGCTGTAGGGCTCGTCGACGGCTAGCTCGATCGAAGGCAGCGGCGTCCGGTGCCCGACATGCTGAGCCATGATTTGATCGATCGAAGTCCCGCCCGTGTCGATGTCGCCGCCGTGCCCGCGCTCGACGTAGCCGCCTGCGAGCCAGGCCGGAACTTTCGCCCAATGCCCGTTGCGGCCGACGGTTTCTTTGTGCCAGAGATTCTCCAAAAGCAGGATTTCGTCGCGCAGTCCATCGAGCGGCTTCAGCATCGGCGTGATCTCCCAACCGCGCTCGGCATCGCCCTCTGGATACCAGTTTTTCGGCACGACGCCGTTCGGGAAAAACAGAAACGCGGATCGCACCGGCGGCTCTGCCAGCTTGTCTGCTGCCGCCTGAAGCCCGCTTGGCGCGAGCGATTCCATCCACGGCAAAGCCAGCATCGCGCCGGTACCGCGGAGCACGTTTCGTCTGGTGATTCGGCTGATTGGCATTTCAATTATTTCACGGAGCAAACGCAGGATCTCTTGCTTCGTCAGTCGCCAGCCGAATCGTTTGTTTCGGCGTCTTCACGTAGTCGGCTGGGAACGTCCATGACCTCGTGCAAGATCGAAATTACGCCGAGTTCTCCTTCTTCGAGTTCCCTGAAAAAAATGAAGTGCTGATGGTAGCGGGCAAAGTAAGCTCCCTCGAATTCTGGATCGGCCACAGACTTCCAGAGGTGTCGTTCGAGCGCAATCTCATCGATTCTGCCGATCAGCCCTTCAATATAGCGGTTAGCTTGTTCCTCGCCCCATTTCCGATCAGAGTATTCCCAGATTTGTAAGATTCGCTCCCGCGCGGACGGATAGATTCTATGAGGCATGCGCAGATGCTTTGCGTCTCTTCGCTTCAGCGATTATTTCCGCAGCGCTCAACTCAACGAACTCGGATGGATCGGCGCTCATCCCGGGGGCCAGTTGCCGTCTTAATGCGGCCCATCTTTTCTGATCTTCGGCGTCGTAATCACGCCTGATCAGATCACGGATGTATTCGTCCGGTGAACTGAAAAGACTGTGCTCAGGATTACTCTTCAGATTTACAAAATCCTGAAGCCTGCCCGGCAACGGCACGGTGATCGCTTCTGACATGGATCAAATGTGCTCGCGATCCGAACATCGTCAAGTTTGCCTGACTCCCTGGCGAATTCGAATTAAGGCAGGTTCTAAAAAATCGGGCGCTATTTTTCCGAGTTCTCTGGGGCGTCGTCGATCTGCTGTCGGTTTCGAAACGGCGTGCTGAGGACAATTTCTTCGATCAAACCACGAGTGCTGTGATCGTTCTTCTGCATCCAGGAAACCAGTCCGGTGATCGTGCAATCGTCGCGGTCGACGAGGTTTCGGCCTAACGCGTAGCCGAGCAGTTTGCGTGCGAAGTGGCGTTCGATTTCGGGCTGGCGCGTTGCCAGCAGCTGCTGTTTCAGGCCGGGGAGCCCGCGGAATTTTTCGCCGCCCGGAAGCTGGCCACTTGCGTCGATCGGCTTGTCTTCCTGCTTGTCGCGCCAGCGGCCGAACCGGTCGTAATTCTGGAGCGCGAAACCGATCGGGTCGATCAGGTTATGGCAGGAGGAACACGAGGCGTCGGCGCGGTGAAGGGCGAGTTGCTCGCGATCGGTCAATTTTTTGCCGTCCTTTGCCTTAATCAGGTCAGGAATGTTCGGCGGCGGAGGCGGGACAGGCGAACCGATCAACGTGTCGAAAACCCAGGCACCACGGAGGACGGGGCTCGTCTTATTTTCGTGAGAAGTCAGCGCGAGAACGCCGCCAAGGCCAATGATTCCTCCTCGGCGACCGTTCTTGAAGTCGACGCGCTTGAATTCGCCATCCGGGAACTTTTTCCAATCCGGAACGTCGTAAAATTCGGCGAGATCTCGCGATAGAAACGTGTAATCGGCGCTAACGAGTTCAAGCAACGGGCGGTTTTCGACGAGGATGTGATGGAAGAGCCGGACGCCTTCCTCGCGCATGTCTCGGGCGACTTCGTTCGTGTAAAAACTCTGGTTGTTGTTCGTCACCGGCGCGATGCGGCCGCCAACGTCTTTCGTCCCAAGCCACTGACCTACGAACTCGCGCGCGAACCGGCGTGAGCGCGGATCGTCGATCATTCGGGCGACTTGTTTTCTGAGCGTGTCAGGGTGGTTGAGTTTGCCCGCGTCGGCCAAACGCGAAAGCTCAGCATCGGGCGCAGTCGACCAAATGAAGTAGGAAAGCCGAACGGCGAGTTCGTGATCGGTTAGCGGTTGGATCTCGGGGCCAGCGGGCTCGATCTCGATCCGAAAAAGGAAATCAGGCGAGACGAGAATTCCGCGCAGAGCGAGTTTGAAGCACTCTTCGAACGGATCGCCCCGGTTTTCGGCGCGGTCGTAAAGTTTGAGAAATGGCTCGATGTCGGTGGGCTCGATCGGCCGACGCCAGGCGGATCTGAGGATTTCGAGCAGCCGCTGCCGAGCGTGCTCGCGCGGGTTTTCCGGGGCTTCGCCGAGTTTGAGCCCGATGACCGCTTCGTGGTTTGTCAGGGTAGCTTCGTCAGGCTTTGGCTCGAACTGCGTGATCTGGATTTCCTCAAGTTTCGCGGTTTCGGATTCGGTCAGGGTCAGGCTGTGGACGCCGCGACCGAGCTTCAGATCGATTCGGCGCTCAACGACTTTTTCGCCGCCGAATTTGATCTTTCGAACCGGCAGTCCATCCACTTTCAGCTCCAGCAGCTGCTGGCCGGGTTCGCTCATCGCGACGCGCAATTTCACGACGTAGGAATCTTCAACGTAGACCGGAATCAGGGCTGGAAACTCCGCTTTTGAGATCGTGGAATCGAGCCTTGGCGAGACAATCGCGGCGTCCACGATTTTTTGCGCAGCTTCGAGGTAACGCTCCATCAACATCGGCGGTAAAAAGAGCGACTCGCCGTTGTTGTTGAAACCTTCGCCCGCGCCGCCGTCGATCGGCAGCGAGTGCCGAAACTCCAGATCAACGCCTAACAGATCCAGAATTGTGTTGTCGTAATCGAACCGATTCAGCCGCCACGCGGTGACGTAGCCGGCGTAGGGCCCGGCATCGCAGGCGGTCTTGATGAGGTAGGAATTGATCCAGCCGACGAGGAACGAACGCTCCTGGTCGGTCGGTTGCGGCTTATCCGGAGGCGGCATGGTCCGGTTGCCGATCTGCGTGGCGACGTTCCGCCATGTTTCGCGCATCGGTGCAATTCCAGCGAGGTCTTCAGCGTCGAGGAATTCGACATGGCCCTTGGAAATCCCCGGCTCGTGACAATCGAAGCAGAGCTTGTCCAACATCGGCAGCACGCCGCTTTTGAAGTCCTCGGCGTCGCCCGCGAGCACGACGCCTGACGAGAGGACCAGCAGGAATGCAACGAAACGAGCGGTCATTGCGCGGTTGGCGTCGGCTGCGTCCAAATTTGCCGTTAAGCGTTTCCGATCGCGGCGGCGACGCAGGCTTTCGTCTTCTCGAGACCGACTTTCGCGACTTCGTCGGCAGGCTGCGCCCAGTAAGTTTTGTTAAAAACCTCCAGCGATAAACTCGGATACGCGCCCAACTCGGCGAACGTTTTCAGCAGCTCCACGACTGGCGCGATGCCGTCACCCGGGTAAACGCGATGCTCGTCCTTGATCGTCTCGCGAGGCGGATCGGCGGGATAATCGTTGATGTGGAAAGTCTGGATCGAATGCGAGCCGAGCATCCGGAATGCGTCAAAACTGCTGCCGCCTTTATAAGTATGGTAGGCGTCGCCAAGGAAACAGGCCTGCGGGTGGCCAGCGGCAAGCGCGATGTAAACGGCTTTCTCAACCGTGCCGATCGTCGGGTGTCCGCCCCACATTTCGACCTGCGGAACGACGCCCATTTCGTCGCCGAGCTCCAGCAGCTGCCGGTAGCGCGCGCCTGCTTTGTCGAGATCGACTGGGTCGCGAGTTCCGGCCGGAGGAGCGGCGATTCGCTTGCCACCAAGCTGGGCAATCGTGTCCATGTCGCGCTTGGCTTCTTCAAGTCCGGCTTTGCGCTTGTCCTCGTCGTCAACGACCCAGGGAGCGAAGCCGATCGCGCTTTCGATCGTCAGGCCGTGGCCATCGATCCGCTTTTTCAATTCGCTGAGTTTTCCGCCGGCTTCGACCCACGGATTGATCTTGCGAAACCACGGCTCGATCGCGTCGTAACCGGCGTTTCCGGCGACGTCGATATCCTCTTCGAGAGTCAGCTCTTGGCCCATGATTGTGCTCATGTTGAGGCAGTAGATGAATTTGCCGGGAGTTTTCACATCCGCAGCCTGGGCGGTTGCGGCGCTGGAGGCAAGGAGGGATCCGCCAGCAGCTGCTGCGGTGGTCGATGCCAGAATCTGGCGACGGGTCAGGTTGCTCATGACTTCGTTTTTAGCGCGGATTTCCGTCGGCGTGTAGCGGAATTCGCGAGAATTTCGCGCGGTGATCTTTCGGCGGGGGATTTTCCCGAGCGCTGATCGCGGCTATAGCTCAGGCTGATCGTAATCGTGCCGCTTTGCCGGGCCGTCACGGCATTGTTCCTAGCGGAATCGGTCGGCGCAGTCAATCTTCTCTGGAATGGATCAAAACCCACAGGACTTTGTCCCACAGGGCTTTACGCTTGAGCCGATCGACAAGGAATCCTTCGTCATCCACATGAAGCGCACCGGAATGGGCTGCGCGAACGCCTTCCTGATCGTCTGGTTGAGCGGCTGGACGGTTGGCTGCGTGATGTTGCTCCGTGGATATCTGGGCGGCGGCCAAATGAGCGATGGGGACCCGATTCCGCTCTGGTTCCTGCTCATCTTTCTCGCTGCCGAAGTTTATGTGGCCTGCCTGATCGTTTATTTGTTCATTTCCAGGAAATCATTTCAGATTGACCGGAATTCTCTCGTGGTCGCAACCCAGGTTCTGGGGCTTCGGTGGGGCAAGCGGATTCGACGGGATTCGATCAAGAAATTCGTGCAGATCAAGGATGGCGGCGATGGCGACGACAGCTTTCCGAGTTGGGGATTGACGGCTGTGGGCGACCGCAAAGCCAAACTGATTTACCGCCAACCTTTTGAAAAAAGCCACTGGCTTGGCGGGGTGCTTGCCAAGTGGGCGGGAGTCGATTTTGTCGAGGCGGCACCGGATTGAGGGAATTCAAACCGGTGTCAGCAGCTGCTGGCTGAAGATCAGCGTTGCGGTTTTACCGAAAATAGGTCCGACGGCCAATCGTCATCGGCAGAGCGGATGCCCTGAGTTCGGTCCGGCAGGAACTTGAAAAAGTAAGTCCGACCGTTTGCAGCGAAGGAGACCAGGCTTTTCGCCCCATCGATTTTGCAGGGAAATCGCCTAATCCCGCTCTCGCCGATGTGCTGAATCAATTGGTTATCGGCGACTTCCCACCAACCGGCTTGATCGTGGATTTCGATCGACCTGACCCATTCTTCAAAATCTCCTGCCCCAGCAGCTGCTGGAAGTTTCAGGGTGAGCGTATTTTGCTCGAGTTCTTGAATCAGCTTTTTGAGCGCGACGGCGGTTTCGAGCTTCCCTGCTTTGGTTTCCCGCTCAAGATGATGGAGAAGCGCCGCGGCGACCGCTTTCCGCTTTTCAGCGACGCTGGTATCGAATTTATCTCGTTCGGCGGCTTCGAATTCCTGGAGTTTGCCGAGAAGATCGAGCGTGTCCTGCGGCAGGGCGACTTCGTCCTGAGCACGGGCGATCGCGGAGGCCGAGAAGAGAATGGCGAGAATAATGAGACGGGATTTCATGATCAAAGGCTGGCTATCTTGATTTCCAACTCTGCCCTCAGTTTTTCGCCAAATCAATTGTCACCACCTCGTTCGAGCGAGCGATTGTGCGCTCGAAAAGGCTGATCTAAGATCGCGCGTGTTCGAACTTCTCAAGACCGATTCCACTTCGTCAGCTCGCCTCGGCAAGCTCACGACTGCCCATGGCGTGATCGAAACGCCGATTTTCATGCCCGTCGGCACGCGCGCGACCGTCAAAGCCGTCAGCCCGGCTGAGCTCGAAGCGCTCGAAGCTCAAGTGATTCTCGCCAACACCTATCACCTCTGGCTAAGACCCGGAACGGAGATCATCGGCAAGTTTGGCGGGCTGCACAATTTCATGAATTGGGATAAGCCGATCCTGACCGACTCCGGCGGCTTCCAGGTCTGGTCGTTGGCGAAATTGCGCAAAATCGAGCCCGAAGGCGTGCGGTTTCAGAGCCACCTCGACGGGTCGGCGATGTTTTTGAGCCCGGAGAAGTCGATGGAAATTCAGGCAACGTTAGGGAGCGACATCGTGATGGCTTTTGATGAGTGCCCGCCGTATCCGTGCGAACGCGACTACGCGGCGAAGAGCCTGGAGCTGACTCTTGATTGGGAACTCCGCAGTCGCCGTTGGCATGACGAAAATCCTGAGCAGACGAGTCAGCAGCTGCTGTTCGCGATTGTCCAGGGCAGCACGTTCGCCGACTTGCGCGAGGAGAGCGCGAAGAAGCTGGTCGAGATCGGTTTTGACGGCTACGCGATCGGCGGCGTGAGCGTTGGCGAGCCGGAGGACGAAATGATGAAGGCGGTCGATCACGCGACCCCGTTTCTTCCGGCTGACAAACCGCGTTACGCGATGGGGCTCGGTCAGCCGGATCAGCTCGTCGAGATGGTGGCGCGTGGCGTGGACATGTTCGACTGCGTCCTGCCGACCCGCGTTGCGCGGCACGGGACGGCTTACACGGAGGACGGGACGATCAACCTCAAAAACAAGAAGTTCGAGGACGACGAGCGGCCGATTTCTGCGACGACGCATCCGCTTTGTGCCGGATTCAGCCGCGGTTACATCCGGCATCTTTTGATGCAGTCAGAAATCCTCGGTTTGCGGCTCGTGACGCTGCACAATCTGCATTTTTATCTCAGCCTGATGCGGCAGATCCGCGAGGCGATCGAAGCGGGTCGGTTCGGGGAATTTCGAAACGACTTCGTAAAACGATATCGGGGAGCCTGAGATTGAGCTGGGATGGCGTGAAAACCCCTTCCATGAATGGGCTCGAACTCCGCTTGCTGCCTCAGAACAGGTGTGCTATGGCTTCCGGCTTCCTCCGCCAGGCTTCAGCAAAGCTCGCTAAAGCCACGGCGCTGGGCCACACCATCAGCAAATCTAGTCACGTACTAACTTAATGAATTTCAACGACTTGAACTATACGATAATCGCCCAGTCAGACGGCGGAGACGGAGGCCCACCGGCACAACCGGGCCAAGGCCCGAAGCAGGATGCTCCCGGGCTTGGAAGCATGATGCCGCTCTTTATTGGAATGTTCGTCATCATGTATTTCGTGATGATCCGTCCACAGCGCAAAAAGCAGAAGGCGATGCAGCTCATGATCGACAACATGCGGGTTGGCGATTCGGTCGTGTCCGCTGGCGGAATTCACGGCATCATCACGAACAAAACGGACACCACCGTGACGGTTCGCGTGGCGCAGAACACGAAAATGAAGTTCGAGAAGGCCAGCATCGGCAAGGTCACGCCGAAAGATCGTCCGCTCGCGGATGAGGACGATGACGAGGAGATTCCGGACGACGAAGATCAGCTCGAAGAGGAAGAAGAAGCTCGGCCGAAGGCAAAGAAAAAGGCCTCCGGCAAGCGAGCTTCGTCCAAAAAGCGGGCCTCGAAGAAGGCTGCTAAAAAATCACCAGTTTCTCTCCGGAGTGAAACGAAGGAATTCGACCGCTCGGGCACTGGAGATTCTGACGTGACCGATTCTGATGACTCCGACGATACGGATCCAGATACGGATACGGAAGAAGAAGACGATCAGCGTGAAGATTCCCGAGGTTAATTTTACGCCGTAGCCCAGCAGCTGCTGGCTTTTTGAAGCCGACGCAATTTTCCAGATTTCCAATAATGAAAAACCAGGTCCTTTCTCAGGTCCCCGGCCCTGCCGGAAACCCAACACCTCCAACTCCGCCGACAGCACCCGTTGCTCCGACGGATCCGAGCGATCCGGCTTTCACTACGCCGAAGCCGGAGGAAACCGTTGATGGGACGGTTGCCGTTCCTCCAAAAGCGCCGGAGGTCTACAATGGACCGGGGCCGATCTCGATGTTTTCGATCGGGCTGGGTCTGTTTGCTCTTTTCATTGCGTATTTCGCGATCGAAAACCCGCTGAAGAAGCGAATCGTAGGAACGGCGCTCGCCGCCGGTGTGACCGCGCTTTCGCTGTTCTTCTTCCTATCTTTGGGCGTCGACAAGGCGATCGACCTCGCTGGTGGAAGCCAGTTCGTGGTGAAAATTCAGCCAAGAGGCGAGCAAGGCGTCACGAAGGAAGACCGCTCTCAAGTTCGCAGAATTTTCCAGGCTCGTCTCGATCCCGACGGCAAACGCGGACTCACGATGACTTCCGTGGGTTCGGATAGTCTGGAAATTCAGATGCCCGGCATCAGCGAAGCGGAGCGGGCCGAAGTCGAGCGCACAATCCTTGAAACGGCCAAGTTGGAGATCATTTTGATCCATGAGGAGGCTACCAGAAATAAATATGGCCTTCTGGCCCGTTACGAGCAGGAGGGCTACGTTCCAATTGGAGCTCGATACGTGGACGGCTACGGGGACGATGTGGAAGAAGTGAGTGAACGGCGCGATTTCGTCGAACTCGGTCTACCGATGAGTGGAAATATCGTTACTGGGGCCTGGGCGTCGCCAAACGGTCCCCTTAATTGGCAGATTAATGTTGAGCTGACTTCAGATGGAGGGAAACAGATGCTCGCCCTGACGATGGTCAATGAAGGCCGCCGAATGGCGATGCTGCTTGACGATAAATGCATCTCGGCACCGAACATCAGCAGTTCCTTTGGTAAAAATTTCCGGATTACGGGCGACTTCACTCGTGACGAAGCGCAGCTGCTGGCGAATTTGCTTCGAAATCCGCTCGAGAACTCGGTCACGATCGAGAAGAAAAAGAGCATCAGTCCGGAGATGGGCGATGAATCGATCCGCCGCGGGATGGTGGCTGGTATTTCTGGTTTGGCGCTGGTTCTGATTTTCGTCCTGATCTATTATAATTTTGCCGGACTCGTCGCGACCGTCGGCCTGACTTTGAACATCGTCGTGATTTTCGGTGTGCTCGCGATCCTCAACACGGCGGTCTCGATGGCTGGAATCGCCGGTATCGTCCTTACGATCGGTATCGCGATTGACGCGAACGTCCTGATTTATGAGCGATTACGAGAGGAACAAGCCTCTGGGAAAAACATCCGAACGGCGCTCGACACCGCCTACTCGAAGGCCTTTTCGGCGATTTTCGATGCGAACGTCACCACTTTGATCGCCGCAGTGGTTCTGTTCATGGTCGCCGCCGGAGCGGTCAAAGGATTCTCGGTCACCTTGATGATCGGGGTGTTCGGCACGCTCTTCGCCGCCCTTCTCGTCACGCGGGTTTGCTTCAACTGGCTGACTGCGGGTTCGGGAATCATCAAAAAACTTCCTTTGGGAACCAACCCGCTCGTCGCCCTGATCGTGACGCTCTTGATTGGAGCCGCTGGATACGGAGGTTGGCTCGCTGGAGGCGGTGGGCTGCAGGGAATCTGGGCTGCGGTGCTTGTCATCGTGCTCTGCGTCGGCGCATTTTTCTTCATCGAGAGCAAGGTTCTCAAGAACAAGCTAACCGTCGATCTCTCGAAAGCCGGGTTCGATTTCATCAGCAAACGCCGAATCGCGGCCTACGTTTCCACAGGCTTGATCATAGCTGCTGCTGTGGTTCTCGGCTCCAAACGCTCTGATGCGCTGGCGGTCGATCTTCGCGAGGGCGATCAACTCGAAATCGTCGCGACATCGGAGGAGTTGTCGAAAGAGCAGATTCTGGCATCGCTCAAGAAACTGGATCTGAAAAGCGAGCCAAGCGTCCAGGAGCAAACCGACATGGGCACTGGAAAGAATTCCTTTGTGATTCGGCTGGATACCAAAAGGGGCGACGATGCTTTCAGGCAAATTCAAGAAGACGCCGGGCGAGAATTTGTCGAACACGACTTGGAATCGACCAGTGCCAAAGTCGGTGCCGAAACGCTCGTCTCTTCAGCCTGGGCGCTCGGACTCGCTCTGGTTGGCATCATGATTTACGTCAGCATGAGGTTTGAATCCTTCGCCTTCGCGCTTGGCGCGATCGTCGCGCTGATTCACGACCTGGTCATCGTTACCGGGCTCATCGTCCTCTGCGGACGTGAGATTTCGCTGATCATGGTCGGTGCGCTGCTGACGATCGCCGGTTACTCGATCAACGACACCATCGTCGTCTTCGACAGGGTCCGCGAGGGCCTCAAGACGAAACGCGGCGACGTTGGCGCTGTGATGAATTTCTGCCTCAACGCAACTTTGGGTCGGACGGTGCTGACGAGTTTAACGACCTTGATCGTCGTGGTCACCCTCTTTATCTTTGGCGGGCCTTCGCTGAACGACTTCGCGCTGACGCTGATCTTCGGTGTTCTAGTCGGAACTTACTCTTCGATTTTCGTCGCCTCGCCGATCGTCCTCTGGTGGGCGAGAAAGTACAAGCTCAATCTGCGGCGCGAGGTTCTCGACCGCGAACAGGCCAAACTCACCGGCGGCGGAAACGCACCTGCCTGATCGTCTGAAAGCCACGGATTTTCGCCTGGAAGCGAGTTGACAGCAGCTCGCTTCCGGCCACATTCCGGCCCTGTAATTTACCGAAACCGCACACTTCAATTGGATGCCGCAAGTTAACGTCAAAAAAGGAGAATCAGTCGATCGCGCACTCAAGCGCCTGAAAAGCAAGCTTGAGAGCGAAGGGATTCTTGAAGAAATTCGCCGTCTACGCGCGTTTGAAACGCCAGCGACTCGGCTCAAGCGCAAATCTCGCGCCAACGCGAAGCGCGCTCGGTTTAAAATTCGGTTCACGCTTGAAGACAAGCCGCCTTCTCCAGATGAGTGAAGCGATTCTTCGCTTCCCATAATCAATTTATTAAAGGCGCTTCCGAAACGAAGCGCCTTTTTCGTGCCTCCGCTTGGCGGACGACGGTCACCAGCAGTTGCTGGAAATTTGAGCGTTGAAACCGCCGGGTTCGAGGCGACTATCCGGCCTCTCTTCCCCATGGAATTCGATGGTCTGAACCCACCGGATCCGCAATCGCGGACCACTGAAGCTCCGTTGCCCGATTCGCGGCTGGATCTCGCTAAGAAATTGGAGAACGGTCCTTTGGCGAAGGAGCGGGCGATCGAGCTAACTCGTGAGATTGCCAAGGCTGTCGGAGCGGCTCATCGCGCGGGGATCGTCCACGGCAATCTCAAGGTTTCCAATATTTTGCTGACGCTGAACGGTAAGCCGAAAATCACCGGCTTCGCGGTCCGGAATAGCGGGGTGGACGCGCGCGCTGATGTTTTTGCGCTTGGCGAGCTGCTTTTTCATCTGCTCACCGGCGCTCCTCCCGATGCCGATTGGAAAAAAGCTCGGCAACTGAGTTGGGCGGTCAGGCGAGTGATCGATCGCGCGATTCAGCCTCGTCCGGAGGACCGATTTCCGGATGGAGAGGCGTTTGCGGCTTCCTTGAGCCGGGCTTGGATTCCGCGGCGTCGCGTTCTGCTGATGGCGGGAGCAGCGGCTTTCGGAGGGCTTGGGTTAGCGGCGGGCGCGCGCTGGTTGATGCGAGATCCCGAACTCGAAGCAGGAGAGGGGATGATCCCGATTTCCAGCCTGAGTTCCGAAGGGTTGACGAGCTCGACTCATCGGTTTGGGCTGATCGTCGGAATCCCGATGACCGGAATTCGCGGAGTTGCGGCGCGTGCGAAGTCGAGCGGTGTGCGTCTGGAAAAACTCCGAATGTTCCGAACGGGAAACCAGGATTATTTCGCGACGCTCTGGGTTCGAGACGACGCGGATTGGAAATTTTCCGAGAATATTTCGTCGGAAAAGCTCGCCGAGCGAAACCAGCAGCAGCTGGCAGACGGATTCGAACCAGTCGACTTTGGTCCAACGATGGGCCGCGGATTTTCCTGCGCGGTTTGGCGGGAAAAGCCCCAAAAAACTCAGCCAGCGTGGAGCGATCACGAGTTTTTGTGGGTTTGGGAGGAGGATCGGGAGTCGGCGCTGAAGTCTTTGCAGGAGCGTGGGCTTCTGGTCAGATCGATTCAGTTCCACCGAGATTCAGATCGTTGGAGGCACTTCATCATCGCAGCTAAGCCGAATTTCCCGACCGCAGCGCCGAAGTTTTTCGCTGGAGTCGAATCGAACGCTCCAAAGGCAGAAATCGAAGGCGGTCTACCGATTGATCTGTGCCTCGGCGGTCCTGCTGCCGAGACGTTGACCGCAATCTGGAGCGAGCGCGATGGGCCGGGGCTGAAATCGCGGTTAGTCAGGGCAAAAACCGTGATCGACCATCAGCAGGAGTGCAAAAAGCTGGCCGATGAGGGTTGGGAGCCGGTAACCGTTTCCGCTCAAGCTCAGTCTGAAGGTGGAGCTGTTGCCTGCGCAAGTTTGTGGACGAAATCGACTTGAAGTTTCAGCGCCGCTTCCGCTTTTGCTGAATTCCGAATCGAGCTCCGATGCTCCGGATTTTGTCCATCACGCGCCCGCGAAACGTCCCGATCGACGCGAGACCTTCCGGTGGATCGCCGAACCGATCGTGGTAAATGTCTCGCCAGCGCTCGACTTGGGCGATGAACCTCCAATCCGTGTCGATGAAGCTGCGAAGCACGTACATCGGATGCGGCGAACGCAACGCGAATAGCTTAGGATTAAAGGTGGTCGCGAACGGGCAGGTCGAGAAAAATTCGCCGGCGAGAATTCCCGCTTCCAGCAGATCTCCCTTCAAATCGCGCTTCGGATCGGTCGCCTCAAGCAAGAGCGGCCCCCGGGTTTCCGGGTAAATCGCGACGACGCTCTTCACGATCGACGCCGGCATTTCCTTTGGCTCAAGCGCGTGAAAGACGTTCGCGAAGCGCCTCAATTCCTGGTCGATCGAATCGATCTCGTTCGGTTCGTCAGGCTGCGCGATTGCGTAAAATATCGCCTTCTTTTTGATCGAAGGTTCGACGAACGGACAGATCGCCTCGCGGCTCCCTTGTTTGTTGACTCGCTTGGTGATGAATTTCGTCACCCACTCGTTGGTCGCACGGATCGCCTCGCCGTGCTCGTCCGGCAGCTGCTGGAACGCGAGCGGCTCCTTTTCGGCAGCGCAATCGCTCGGCGTGAAGAGTTTTCGGTCAAACCGAGCACCAACTCGCGCTCCCAAGCTTTCAATTGGTGGAGATTCGATGTCGAAAACCATGATTCATAATTACCATGATTTCAATATTCAGCAAATCCAAATCTCTCACTTCGTCATCAGCCGTAAAGTTTTTTCACCGCGCGCTTCCCGATCGCTTCTGGTTTTCCTTCGATGCTGACCACGCTCACAAACGGCTCGTCCGTGCCGGGCTTCTCCAGCGCATCGAACTGGCTTTTGAGCAAACTCGCTGGCATGTAATGGCCTTCGCGCGCCGAAATCCGACCGCTGATCAGGTCAAAATCTCCTTCGAGAAATAGAAAGCCGAGCTTCGAATACGCAGTCCGGAGGCCGTCGCGAAAAGCCAACCGCAACGCGGAGCAGGCGATGTAAGTCCGGTTGCGCGCGAATTTTCGGCGTCGGATCAGCTCGCAAAGCACCTCCATCCAGCCAACCCGGTCCGCGTCGGTGAGCGGAATCCCCTGGCGCATTTTTTCGACGTTCGCCGGCGGGTGAAAATCGTCGCCATCGAAATAGATCCCGTCGCAATCGCGAGCTAGAATTTCCCCAATTGTGCTCTTCCCGCACCCGGATACGCCCATAACGATGACAATTTTTGACATTGAAGGGCGAAAGTGATGAATATTGAGCAAATTGCCACTAGGATTATCGAAGCAGCGTAAAATTATCGGTCGCCAACCCCAGCAAACCGTTTTGAGCAAAAAAGCCGCCACCAAAAAAGCCCCGTCGAAGAAAAAGGTTCCTGCGGAGGAACCAGCAGCTGCCAAGCCATCGGCAGCTGAGGAGATCGAAAAGGAGCAGGAAGAAATCGAGGTTGCCCCGGACGACGAGGAGGGAAATCCGAAGAAAAAGAGGGCCGCGAAATACAATTACCCGGCCACTCGCAAAACGCTGATTCAGCGTCTTCAGGATTGGGACGATCAAGCCAGCTGGGATGAGTTTTTCCGTACTTATTCCGGATTCGTCTTCAAAGTCGCCTGCAAAGCCGGCCTCAGTGAGACCGAGGCGAATGAAGTCGTTCAGGAAACCTTCATTCGGGTGGCGAAAAACATGCGGAAGAAGACTTTCACGCGCGATGGCGGCTCGTTCAAAGCCTGGTTGATGAATCAGACTCGCTGGCGGATCGCCGATCAGTTTCGCGCCCGAAAAAGTCAGGAAATTTACTCTGGCCGTCCGCGAGACGCCCATGACGATCGCAACACGGCGACGATGGACATGATCCCGGATGATTCGAATAACGGGTTTGAGTACATCTGGGAACGCGAGTGGAAAGGCAGCCTCACCGACATGGCCCTGCGCCGGGTTAAGGCCAAGGTCTCGCCTCAGCAATACCAGATTTTCTACTGCTACGTCGTTAAGGCTTGGACGGTTGACGAAGTTCGCAAGGAACTCGGCGTCAGCGCTGCCCAGGTTTATCTCGCGAAGCATCGAGTCGGCCGGATCATGCGGAAAGAGCTCGAATATCTCGATAAAGAGGAGTGAGAGCAGCTGAAGTTAGTAAATTCACTGAAATTCGGCCTCGTGTCCGTTAGCGACTTGGTATAGCCTGTGCTCTCATGACCACCGGAGCGATTTACGCCGTCATCGCCTATTTTTCCTCGATCTTCCTCGCCGCGTTGCTGGGATTGGTCGTGACGGGCGGCGAATTCGCGCTGGTTCTCAAGCCGCTTTCTTGGATTGCCTGGGTTTTTGCGCCTGGCCTTTTCGCTCCGCTGGGATTTTTTTACGGCTTTTCCCGTGAACGCCGGCTCCGTCGCCGGGCGAAGTCTCAGGCCGATTTTGAGGCTCAGGAAGAGATGCTTCGAAAAGGCGAGCAGCGTCAGCAAATGAATCAGACTTCAACGGTGAGGACGCTTCGGCCGCCAAAAAAGGCCGACATGTCTCCGGAAGTTCGCGAATTTCTAGATCAGAAAAAGCACGTCGACACCCAGGGACTGACCGATTTTTTGCGGGAAACGCGGAGCCATCAGCTTGATGAGCTCAAGAAAGGTCTTCAAGGCGGCGACAAGGCGGAAGCCTGAGCGTCGGCGGAATTTTTTGCGTGTGTTGGCCGGAACGGCTTCAGTTGGCGAATGAAATTCCTCGCGCCACTGATTTTCGTTTGGTTCACCCAGCAGCTGCTGGCGGAAAATTGGCCCGGATACCGCGGACCGACCGGCATGGGCGTTGTCGAAGGCGACGCGGAACTTCCGCTGACTTGGAATGCGGAGACTGGCGAAAATATTCTCTGGAAAACGCCGTTGCCGCTTGGCGAAGATTCGCCCGATCACAATCAATCCAGCCCGATCGTCCATGGCGATCGAGTTTTCGTCACGACGGCAGCCTGGGCACCCGGCGATGATCCAAAGTCGACTCAGCCAACGCATCACGTCAGCTGCTTCGGGCTCATGGATGGCGAGCTGATTTGGGATCGCGTGGTCGAGCCTGGTCCCTGGACTCTCGGCGACCTGCGCGGCGGCTACGCGGCTCCGACACCGGCGACGAACGGCAAACTCGTTTTCGCGACTTTCGGCTCGTCGATCATCCACGCTCTGGATTTTTCGGGCGAGGTTGTCTGGTCACGCGAGATTCCGGACCACGCTCAGTTCGACGTCGCGCTCGCAAGCGGCCCGATCGTTTTTGAGGACACCGTGATTCTGCTGACCGATCGCAAACCGCCGAAGTCTGCGATCCAGGCTTTCGACGCGACGACGGGCGAGATTCGTTGGTCCCGTAAGCGCGAGGAAACCAGTTTCGGCCACGTCACGCCGGTCCTTGCCGAGATCGACGGTCGTCAGCAGCTGCTGGTCAGCGCGACGAACGCTTTGGAGGGGCTCGATCCGAAAACAGGCGAGGTGATCTGGTTTTCCAAATGGGCTCGCTCGATCTGGCCAGTCGCCTCGCCCGTGATGACGGAGGGCCTGATCTACTGCATGGGGGGGCGTGGTGGACATCCCGGCCTGATCGTCGATCCGCGCGATGCCAAAGGCGAAATCGCGCCGAAATTTCAGCTCGGCCCGGCCGCGGAGGGACTCGGCTCCCCGGTCGCGTTTGGCGATCTCGTTTTCCGGATGAACAAGCCCGGCGTTTTGCGCTGTGTCAGGCTCACGACCGGCGAGGAGCTGTTCGAAGAGCGGCTCGAGGGCGTCGATCCGGGAGTCAGCCCCGTGGTTACCGCTGATGGCCGAATTTACATCGCGTCCGCTGGCAAGACGCTCGTTCTGCGTGCTGCGGGCGAGTTTGAAGTGCTCGCCGAATCAGATCTCGCGGACGGATCGCTTGCTTCTCCCGCAGTGGTCGACGGCAAGCTGATCTTGAAAGGAAAACAGTTCCTCTGGTGCGTTGGCTCGAAACCGTGACGGGTTTTACGGCCGGTTGCGGTCAAGAATCAGGTTGTCGATCGACGTCAATCGCCGGCGGTGCTTCGAAATCAGGTTAAACAAAACGAAGACCACATTTCGGCCGGAAGCTTGAATCACGCCGACTTCAGTCGTGAAATCGAGCAGGTCAACGCACAGATTTTCGAAGCGTTGGCGGCAGAGTTTCAAATCGGACTCTTCCACACCCACAATCGTCCTGTCGTCGCGAATTCCCAGCAGGAGAATTCCTCCATGGGAGCGCCCCATCGCCGGAAACAATTTGGCGAGCTTGAAAGGAGACGGCCAGCTCTCTTCGTAAACGACGGCGTTGTCAAAACTCTCGCACAACGTCTTGAGAATCTCTGAATCGTCGACCGTCATCGGCGGTTTTCACTCAACCGTAAACGAGATCGCCTCGGTTTTGGTGACCCGATGCTGGTTCGCGCTTGGACGGCGAAGGACCGCTGCGTAGCCTTCCCAGAGTTCGATGTCCGCCCGATAAGCGTAGGTTCCGAGAAGCAGGCGATTGGCGGTGGTGCGCGCGGTCAAAACTCGTGGGCCAAAGGATCGTCCCTGAATTACGATTTCGCGGACACCGCCAGGCAGACTTCGAAAGTTATCGAAATAGGTGCAGACATTGTCCCCACGTTTGAAGCCGATGATGTCCCAAGCTGCGCCCATGCTTTCCTCAGCCTGTGCCGCGAGCTTGAACGTCGCGGTGTTCCCGGTCATCGCCAGCCGGAGATTTTCGAGCGAGAGCCCTCCCGGGAAATCATAAGAGTAATAGCGGTCTTTGCTTTCGTGAGCGAGGCGCGGAAGCGAAAACGCAATGTGGGCGGCACCCACGGAGACATCCTGGGGGGCACCAACGGAGTAGGTGCCAGTGAAAGTGCCGTCTTTGAACCAGAAAATCACTTCAAAGCGGACGTCATCCTCGAGAATCATTTTCCAACTGAATTCGTTGCCGTCAAACCCGGGTGGTTCTTCATGCCGGATGAATCGACGAGTTCGAGTTCGGTTCTCCTGATATTTTTCTTCAAAATACGTTTTTGAACTGCTGTAACTGAAAACTACCGGGTTCTGAAGGTAACCGCCCTCCTCTCCTTTCAGGAAGATGTAAGCGCGCGCTTCTGGCTGGCAGAGAACGAGGTCGTAGGTATCGGACTCGATTGTCTGGAGTTCGTCGAACCGACCCTTGTAGGTGCTGGCCCGATATTCGTAGAACAGCTTTCCTACCCGCTCAGCCCGCTGCATCGCGTGATTCACGCCTTCGACCTCCGGCAGCGTCTCCTCGACCGCAACCATGATCGGCTTCGGCTCGGTCGATTCCGGCCGGAGAATCGAAACCAGCGACGGCATTTTCTTTCCGTTGCTGCGGCGGGCGACTTTTGTGTCCATCACGCCAAGAAACTCGGTCTCGTCTTCGGCGGGCTGGACGTAGGTTTTAACCTTGTTCCGGCTGAGTTTCTTTCCGAGCTCCTGAGCAAGGTCTTCATCGACGTAATCCTCGAAATCCGAAAATACGTAGAGCGCGTCGATCTTCTGGGTGATGAGGAAATCCATCGCGGACGACACCCGGTTGTGGCCGCCGACAGCCAGAAACAGATTCTGCCGAGTGCGCATCGTTTTGATGAGTCGATCAACTGAAAGCTGCGGTGCCTTTCGCGGAAGATCGCCCCAGAGAAACCAATACGGCGTGGTTCGTCCGTCGCGACTTGGCACGACCTCTTCGCCGATCACCGGTCGAATCTCGGACGGGCGGCCGCTTGGCCTGACCAAGGCGTTGTTCACGAAGACGATCGGCGCGTCTTTGAAATTCCGATCAATTTCTCGAATAACCTGAGGCAAATATTCGGCCATCGACCCCGACACATCGAGAATCACGCCTAACACTTTTCCTTCGACCTTTTCGCCGAACAGCATCGTCGAATCGCCCGCACTCGCCGCCGTCGCAAAGTCCATCGACGGCGTGAAGGTCGTTCCGTAAGCCATCGTCGCGTCCGCAGCCGCGAAGTTCGAATTCGAGATCGCAACTTCAGACTCCGCCACGGCAGAAATGATATCAGGAATCGATTGAGCCATCGAAGTCGGCTGTCGATTGACCTGCTTCTGAACTTCCTCAACTTCGAGCGTCGGATCCGGGTTGGAGTGGCTTGGCGTCGCGTAAATTACGGGCGGAATGACCGAATTGATCGCCATGACCGCGATGCTGAGAAGAACCCCGATTCCGAGGTGAATCAGCAGCGTGACCACCATCGCGTTGATCAGCGTCTGTCTGCGCCGCTTTTTGATGATCAAAGCGGCCTCTTTGTCTGCCGCTCTGAGGTCAAGATCAGGAGTCGCGACCAACTCGCCATCCTCTGTGTAAGGCGCGGCGACGTTGATATCGTCGGCCGAGTGCTTCGGCTCGAAAATGGAATCGTCCGGCGCTTTGTAATCGTAAACTTCCGGAACTTCGCGGTCCGTCGCGACCCAGACAGCTCCGCGCTCCGGCTGCACGAATTCCTCTGGAGTGTAGGCGACTGGCGCGGGTGCCGACTCCTCGAAAGCCAGTTTGGGCTTCTCGATTTCCTCGATTTCGGTAACCAAATTGGCCTCCGGCTCATCCTCGATTGCTTGACGCAGCGTCCGTGTCGGAAAATTTCCCGGCTCAGGAAAAAAGACGCCAGCCGGTTCCGGGCGTTTGCGAACTTTCAGCTTGGGGGCCGCAGGGACCGGTTTCACCGGAATTTCGACGACTTCTTCTTTAGCCTCCTCAGCAGCTGCTGGTTCGGGGGCATCGAGAGCGTCGTCGATTTCAATCTGGGCTTCACCAAGCTCTTCCGGCATGGCGACCTGCGGACTGAACTCCATTCGTGGTGCCATCGCCGGTTCCGGAGCCGCTTCGACGATCGGCTCCGGTTCGGGCTCGCTGAAGACCGGTTCGGACGGCGCAAGCGGCTCGACTGCTGCGAGCGGCTCGGTTGGCGCAAGCGGTTCGGTTGGCGCAAGCGGTTCGACTGCTGCGAGCGGCTCGGTTGGCGCAAGCGGTTCGACTGGTGCAATCGCTCCAGACGGTGCCGCCGCAAAATTCCCGTAAGCCGCGTCCAATTCCGGCTCCGAACCGGCCAGCGATCCATCCAGCGAAGTCGCCGTGATGTAGTGGCGCATCGCCAAATTCGCATCCTCTTCCCCATGCGCGATCGTCGCCATCGTCAGGTGGGCGTTGGCGTTCGCGGGGTTCGCATCCAGCACTGGCTGAACGATGTCGCGCGAACCTGGCGAACCGCATCGCGCGTAGCACCGCGCCGCCAGCAGAAGTCCGGCCTCGTCATTCGGCAGATGTTTGACGTCCGCGAGTTGGGCACGAGCCTCGTCCTTTTGTCCTTCAGTCAGGTGGGCTTCGATCAGGCCGAGTCGGCTCTCCCAGTCATCCGGATTGGCCGCTAGTACCTTGGTCAGAGCGTTGATGATGGCAGACATGGGCGTTTCGGTTAAAAGTTGTCGGGAAATTTCAGAAAAATCATTCGCGAAATCCGCTTTCTTCAAAAATAGCGGAAATCCGCCTCCAAAGGAAGCATGAATTCAATGTACGACGCAGCTGAGCGCGTTTTCCTGGGACCACGCGCAAAAACGCCCTGAATCTTCTCTAAACCACTGCTAAAAACCGCCGCAACTTTCTACAATCCACTCCAGCAGTTGCTGGATTTCCGCTGCCTTGCCACTTGCCGCTGGTCGCGCCCATTTTTTCCCGAAAATTTGACGATGGACCGCCGTTCGCTCCCAAGTTAAAGAGAAAGATGATCTCTGTTCGCGAAGCTGAAGTCGAAGGCCTTCAAACCTGGGGCGGGAGCCCGTTTCCGCTGGTTCAATTGTGTGAAAGTCAGGACGCGACCCTGGACGATACGAAATCCTGGATTGCGGAGAATCGCGAGGACCTGAATCGGCGTGCAGCCGAGCATGGGGCGATTCTTTTCCGTGGATTTCCGCTGTCGACCGATCAGGATTTCGACGCGTTCATCACGGCGTTCGATTTTCCGAACTTTAAATACCAGGACTCGCTTTCGAACGCCGTGCGCACGAACCGAACGGAGCGAGTTTTCACCGCGAACGAAGCGCCGCCGGACGTGACGATTTTCCTGCATCACGAAATGGCGCAGACCCCGATCTACCCGAGCAAACTCTTCTTTTTCTGTGAGCACGCTGCGGAGACGGGCGGAGCGACGCCGCTTTGCCGCTCGGATGTGCTTTTCGATCGGATGCTCGAGGAATGCCCGAAGTTCGCCAGCGATTGCGAGTCGAAAGGCCTGCTCTATCGAAATGTGATGCCGGACAGCGACGATGCGAATTCCGGAATGGGCCGGAGTTGGCAGAGCACTTTCAGCGTCGAAACGCGTGAGGAGGCCGAGGCGGCGATGGCCAGGTTAGGCTATTCGGCCGAGTGGCTTGACGACGGTTGTCTGCGGGCGACGACGCCCGTTTTGCAGGCAGTCCGCGATCTCGGCGATGGTCGGAAATCGTTCTTCAACCAGCTGATCGCCGCGTTCAAAGGCTGGAAAGATGAGCGGAACGATCCGGCGAAAGCGATCACTTTCGGCGACGGCTCGCCGCTCGATCCAGCGGACGCGAACAAGGCGGCGGATCTGGCTGAAGAAATCACGTTCGACGTCCCCTGGCAGACCGGCGACGTCGCGCTGGTTGACAATTTCGTGACGATGCACGGCCGACGGACGTTCACCGGAACGCGTAAAGTTCTGGCGTCGCTGGTTGCGGCTTGATCAGTCCTTTTCGGCTTCGTTCAGCGCTGCCAGCCATTTGCTGTACTCGTAGTGCGCGTAGAAAATGACGTTCGTGCCCAGCTGAAAGCAATTTTCCCAGATTTCGCGTTTCACACCCGCGTGACCGTCCGCCCAGGCATCGCCGATGTCGCCAGGATGATAATAAACGACCAGCCGTCCGTCCACGACCCAGCCCCAGGCGTCCTTTCCGCCGTGCGGTGCAACGTAGGGCAAAAACGGGATCGCTTTGGGCGAAGTGTGAATCTGATGATCGAGCGGCACGCGAACGGCTTGAACCGTCGGGAGGACTTTTTTCATCATGTTGAAAAACTGCCCGTGCCAGCCGCTGCTTCCCCCATTGTCGGCGAAAATCATGCCGTGTTTATCCAAGAGATATTCCCGGAGCGTCTCGACTTCGCTTTTTGAAACGATGATGCTTTTCTGGCCGGTCATGTAGACCATCGGCGGACTTTTTCCGATGGGGAAATTCTCCAGATCGCTGATTCGCCGCGACTC
>JBLHKS010000008.1:0-84237 GCA_047620505.1 Verrucomicrobiales bacterium
TTTCCTCGGGCACCTGGTCGCCGACGATTCCCAGCTCCGTAGGCGCGGATCGTTGAATTTCCAGCGGACGCGGCTGGCCCTGAAACCAGCTTTTTTCCCGGACCCGATCGATGGCCAGCTTCGCGATAACCGCGCAGGCGTGAGGCGAGAAGTGAGAATCCTGCTCGCAGTAAATTTTCTTTCCGGCGGCGCGCTCTGCAGCGAAAACAGGCTCCAGATCGAGCACCGTGAGCCCTGCCGCTTCGATCAATTCCAGAAACGGCTTAGTCGAGAACGGCTCGCCCGCCTTGAATCGGCCGTTCAGTTTGTCCGGGTAAATCGAGGCTTTGGTCGGCACCGGAACCAGGAGCAGTTCGATCCCTTTCTCAGCCAGCAGCTGCTGGAAATGAGCGAGAAACGGAATCGGGTTCTGCTGGTTCTCAGCCGCATTTTTCCAGTCGCCAGTCCAGAATTTGCCGGCTCCGACGTGGAGCAACTCGCTGGCGTTGAAAAACCAACGCTCGTCTGCGCCTTGCGTGCTGAACCGCTTCATTCCTCTCGTTTCCAAGCCCTTGCGGGCGCACTCGGCGGCGAAATCTTCAGCGGGCCCCGCGAAAGAAATCGAGCTCGAAACGAAGACGGAAACGATTGTCAGGAAGGTCAGGAAATTCATAAAAATCAGAAAAAGACGGCTCGGAAGTAAGCCGGATTTGATTGTGCGTGCAAGCGTCGATCCAAAAACGATTTTTGAGCGCTCAGTGCTTCGCTTCGGCCGCCTGCTTCGCTAACAATTTCCTCTGATAACGCGATTGGACGACATCGGTGATGATCAGAATGACGAGCACGAAGTAAAACGTCGCCTTGCTCATCGGTTCGATCGCGTGGCCGAAGAAATGGAGGTGCGCCTTTTCGCCGCCTTCGGAAATCAGGAGAATTCCGACGAGAAGCAGGATGAAGAGGCCGAGAACCTCGTACATCCGGTTTTTCTGGAGGAACGTGGAAACACGATCGGCCAACCAGATCATGAGCAGACCGCCAGCGATGATCGCGGAAGCCATCAGGATGAATCCGGTCGTCGATTCATCGGTCAACGCCATCGCGCTGAGGATCGAGTCGAATGAAAACACCAGGTTCATCACCACGATCATCGCGATGACGCTTTTGGCAGAGGCCGGCTTGCGATCCTTGTCGTCAAGTGAGGGATTGTGCAGGGCCAGCATGTGGAAAATTTCCTTCACCGCGGTGTAGAGGATGAACAAGCCGCCTAACAGAACGATCATGGCCTCCACGCTGAAACTTCCAGCGATCCAACCGCTTTCCGCGTTGCCGAAGGTCCAGAACGGATCCTTGAAAAGTTTAACCAGGTTGAAAAGCACGAACAGCAGCACGATTCGCAAAATGACCGCGATCGCGATGCCGATTTTGCGGACGCGCGCCTGGTCAGCGGCCGGCGCGCGGCGCGATTCGAGAGAAATGTAAAGCAGGTTGTCAAAGCCGAGCACCGCTTGAAGCAGCACCAGCATGACGAGGGTTGTGATGATTTCGAAGGGTCCCATGATGTGGTCGTAAAGTTAGGTTTTCAGTTCAGCAGCTGCTGGGTCAAAAATCAAAGCTCGGGCGGTGTCCAATCCGGAATTCCGCCTGCCGCCGTCTGTTTTTCAAACAAAACGTGAAACGGTCTCGTCGGCGACATCGGCGCTTCTTCGTTCACCATCAGCGGTCGGGCTTCCGCCCAGAATTTCTCGTAAGCCGCCCGCATCTGCTTCACGACTTCCGGGTGTTTTGCGGCCACGTCGGTTTTCTGGCCGGGATCCGCGATCATGTCGAAAAGCGCGTCGCCAACCAGGCGATACTGACCATTTCGAACCGCGAAATTCGACCACATGTGGTCAGTCGGCTCGGCTCCAGTTTTCCAGCGAGCCTTCTGGGTAAACAAATAGCGATCCGCCCAGTCAACATCCGTATGTGGATCGAGTAACCCAGTCAGGCTGACTCCTTCGACCTGATCTTTCGGGATTTTGGCACCCGCAAACGAAGCTAACGTTGGCAAAAGATCGATGTGCGCGCAGACCGTGTCGATGTCGGCACCCGCTTCGAGTTTGCCGTCCCAGCGAATGAAAAACGGCACCCGAACGCCACCCTCGTCAGCGCTGCCCTTCAACCCTTTTTGGCCCGCGTTGAAAAACGGAAAACCCTTGGCCAGATCCTTGCCTGGTCGGCCCGAACCACCGCCGGTCATCCCGTTGTCCGACATGAAAATCACCACCGTGTTTTCGTAAAGCCCCCACTCATCCAGCTTCTCCGCCAGAAGTCCCATGTTCTCGTCGATGTTCTCGATCATCCCGTAAAACCCAGCCGTTTTGGCGTCAAAACCGAGATCCGTGAACCGCTTCTCGTTCTTCTCCGGCGCGATGAACGGACCGTGCGGCGCGTTCGTCGTGATGTAGGCGAAAAACGGCTCGTCCGAGTCCTTGACCGATTTGATCCAGCCAAGCCCGGCAGTGAAAAACAAGTCCGAGCAGTAACCGCTCGTCTTCACAAACGAGCCGTTGTGCCGGATCACCGGGTTGAAATATTTGTTCCCCGGCGCGTCCGCACAGGAGCAAGCGTAGGCCTGACCAATGCCGCCAGCGCCGTGGATGAACGCCTCGTCGAATCCGCGTTTGTGCGGTTGGTAGGCTTCCTCATCGCCGAGATGCCACTTGCCGAAAATCCCGGTCGTGTAGCCAGCTGACTTCAGCACCTGCGGCAGCGTCGTTGCGTCGAGCGTCATCCGTTCGCGTTCCAGAATCGTGTGCGTAACGCCATTTTTCATCGGATGCCGTCCGGTCATCAACGCGGCGCGCGTCGGCGAGCAGGTCGGAGCGACGAGGAATCGCGTCAGGCGCGTGCTCTTCGCGAAATGCTTGTCGAGGTTCGGCGTTTTGATCCAAGGATGGCCGTGAGCAGCGACCGGGCCGTAACCCTGGTCATCGGTGATCACCAAAATGATGTTCGGCTTGGTCCCGGCGAGATCAGCAGCTGCTGAACCGACTAACATTGTCGCCAAGAGCGCGAAGAGAACGGATTTCATGGCGGCCATGATAGGGAAATCGCGCCAGTCAGCAAGGCGATTTCGCCTGGCAATCACTGAACGTTCTGGATCTGCTCTCGGATTTTTTCCAGCTCACTTTTTGCCTCGACAACCGCTTGAGAAATCCCGGAATCGTTCGCCTTCGAGCCGATCGTGTTGATCTCGCGGCCGACCTCCTGACAGAGAAAATCCATGGGCCGGCCGCAGGGTTTTTTGCTCTTGGAATATTTGTCGAACTGCTCGAAATGGCTGTCGAGACGCGTCAATTCCTCGGTGATGTCGCAACGCTCGGCGAACACGCCGATTTCCTTGAGCAGACGATCGTCGTCGAGCGCGATGTCGAGCCCGGCCTCTTCGAGCCGCTGATGCAGCTGAGTTCGATAGTGAGTTTTAACCTTCGGCGCGGCTTCTCGGATTTCGGAGACCAGTTTGCGAAGGATTTTGATCCGCTTGGTCAGATCTGCTCGAAGCGCCTTGCCTTCGACGTCCTGCATTTCCAGCAGCTGCTGGAGCGCGCCGTCGAGAGCTTGTTCGAGCAGCGGCTGGACATCGTTAGGAGCCAACTCCGATTCGCGAACGGTGAAAACGCCGGGCGCTCTCAACAAATCGGCGGGCGAAAGGTTGAGATCGCTGCCCCAGATCTGCGAAAGGAGCTTGATCGCCTGAAAATATTCGGTCGCGAGGTGGTCATCGACGACGAGCCCGCCGCTCGCGCCGCCCTGGGCTTCAAGCTGGATCGAAACGGTGGCGCGTCCGCGGGAAATCGCTTCCGAAACGCGCTTTTTCGCGGCGGGTTCGAGTTCGACGAGAGAGCGGGGGAGGTTCACGACGACGTCGTTCTGTTTCCGGTTCACGGATGACAATTCGACGGAGATTTTCGCCTCTTCAGAGGCCGCCTCGCCTGCACCGAATCCTGTCATACTTCTCATGGGCACTTTGTTAGGGCCTGTGATGGGCGGAGGCAAGGCTCAATCACTTGGGGAACGGCGCTCTATCATTAGAAAATTTAATTCAACCCCTTTTAGAATAGAAAAACTAATTTAAGGGTTGTTATATTAGATTTACTATTTTATAATCGCGACATGAAGCAAAATATGCACAACCCAGCTGCCGTGAGAGACTTCATCGAACCGGTCAAGAGCCCCGATGCGGATCTGATGATTCGAATTGCTAATCGAGATGCAAGGAGCTTCGAGACTCTCCAAAGCAGCCTCGCTGGTCCCGTTTTCAGCACGGCGTATCGAGTTTTGAACAACACGACCGAAGCCGAAGAGGTCGCGCAAGACGTCTTCGTTCAGATCTGGGCCAAGGCGACGACCTACGAACCTCGGAAAGGCAAGCCGATCACCTGGGCGACGACGATGGCTCGAAACCGGGCGATTGACCGATTCAGAGCGAATCGCCGGAGATTTCGCCTGCGCGATGACTTCAAAACCGAGTTGGACGCGACAGCCCCGATTCGCCGCCGACCTGACGCGAGCGAGAATGCCCGCAAAAGCGATGACGCGCGTGTCGTCCGGGAAGCGGTCGCCGAACTGACGCCAGATCAGCGCGAAGCGATTGAGCTCGTCTACTTCGCGGGCCTGACGCAGCGCGAAGCCGCAACTCGCTTGAAACAGCCCTTAGGCACGGTCAAAGCTAGGATTCGCCGCGGAATTCATCGCCTTCGCGAGACCACTCCGGCGAAAATGTGAACCTGAGACCTACTTGGCCGCCGTCGCGAGTTTTTCGACGTAGGCTTTCGGCGTTCCGCCCCCAAAACCAGACTGACGGAGGAGAATTTCGCCGTCGGGACTCAGCAGAATCACCGTCGGAAATCCAGTAACCTTGTATTTGCCCTGCAGTTCCTGATTCTGCTTCGTGATGCTCCGCGAAAGCGACGTGCGGCGCGGAAAATCGACTTCCATCAAAACCAGATTCTCCTTGGCGAATTCTTTGAACTCGCGCTGATCGAAAATCTGCTCCTTCAACTGAATGCAGTATCCGCACCAGTCAGAGCCCGTGAAATCGAGAAAAATTGGCTTTCCCTCGGCCTTCGCCCGCTCCTGGGCTTTTTCCAGGTCGTCTTCCCATTTGAAGACCGCGTTGCCAGCAGCAGCTGATTGCTTGGCCTCGGCTTCAGCTTTCGCCGCCGCCTCGACGATAAATTTTTGATCCGCCTCGGAAAACGCGCTCGCCGCAGCCTTGATGACGGTGCCATTTGGCCGAACAATCAGCGCTAGCTCGCCCTCCATCCGGAGAAAGTCACCCTCGATCGTTTTATCGCTTCCGGCCTGCGTCCAAGTCCGCGCTTGAGCCGAACTGCCGAAAATCGAGACCGCGACAAAAGCGATCAGAATCGAAATGCGTTTGATCATCGCTCCCGATGCCCGCGCAAATTCTTAATTGCAAGCGCTTTACGCGCTGCGGCTACTTGACGCCCTTTTTGCTGAGAAACGTGCCCTTGGTCCGGCCCTGACGAGCCTTGAAACGCGGGTTGCTTTTGCAGATGACGTAAAGAGTGCCGCGACGTTTGACGACCTGGCAGTCCGCGTGGCGATTTTTTGCCGATCCGAGTGAGGAAACCACTTTCATGAGAGTAACGAGTGTCAGGTAAATTAAAGTCAGCTTTCGCGAGTGGAAAGCCCCCCGGATTTGGGGAGCGCAAATATGGGGAGAGGCCTACGGTTGTAAAGAAGATTTTCGAAGCGGTTTCCGCGTCTCGCCAGCAGATGCTGATCGAGACAAGTTGAATTGAGAATGATTCTTGCATTTCCCGCTCACCTTTCCAAGTTCTCGCTTTCCCCGGAGTCGGATTTTCGAGCATCCGGGATGCATCCAAAACGTAAATTTCGATCGAAGGAGAACTGAGAACATTATGTCTGACCCCGTTATCGCCCGTGGCCTTGAGGGCATCATCGCGAACGAATCCAAACTGAGCGACGTTCAGGGATTGGAGGGAAAGCTCTTTTATCTTGGGTACACGATCGATGATCTGGTCGAGAACACATCTTTTGAGGAGGTCCTCCACCTTTTGCACCGTGGAAAGCTGCCGACTCAGTCCGAATTGGATGATTTGACCAACACGCTGCGCAGTCAGCGTTCGTTGCCAGAGGGCGTGATCGAGTTTCTGAAGAATGCGCCGAAAGACGCCGGCCCGATGGATGTGATCCGGACGGGCGTTTCGATGCTCGGGCTTTACGACACCCGCGGCGATGACCAGAATCGTTCGCTGAACGAGGAACGCGCGCTCAGCATCTGCGCGAAAATCCCGCTCATCATCGGTTACTACCACCGAGCGCGCCAGGGGCTCAGTCTTCCGCCGGTTCGGACGGATTTGAGCGAAGCAGGCCACTTTCTCTACCTCACGACCGGCGAAACCCCGAGCGCGCAGGCAACGAGGACCCTCGACGTCGCCTACATTCTTCACGCCGATCACGGGATGAACGCCTCGACTTTCAGTTCCCGCGTGACGGTCGCGACGCTCTCGGATATTTATTCGGCGATCACTTCGGCCATCGGAACGCTCAAAGGCCCGCTCCACGGCGGTGCGAACGAGGGCGTCATCAAAATGCTTCACGAAATCGGCGATCTCGACAAAGTCGACGCCTGGGTTGAAGACAAACTGGCGACGAAGAAAAAGATCATGGGCATCGGGCACCGCGTTTACAAAGTGCTCGACCCGCGCGCCCCGCATCTTCGCCGAATGGCCGTCAAGCTGACGGAAGAACTCGGCGAGCCGAAATGGATCAAGATGTCCGAGCGCATCGCCGAGATCATGCGTGAGCGGAAAGGCCTCGAAGCGAACGTCGATTTCTACTCAGCGACGGTTTATTATTCGCTCGATATCCCGACCGATTTGTTCACCCCGATCTTCGCGATTTCGCGCGCTGCCGGCTGGACAGCTCAGGTGCTGGAGCAGCTCGACGACAATCGACTTTACCGGCCGCTCACGCTCTACACGGGCTCGCACACTGAGAAAGTTGTGCCGATCGCGGAGCGGGTTTAGCCTGCGGCGATGAAACGGCTCGTTCGATCCCAAAGCCAGCAACTCGTCGGCGGTGTCTGCGGCGGAGTCGCATCAGTTTTTGACGCCGACCCAAATCTCGTTCGGCTGACGGTCTTCTTTTTGACTCTCATTACGGCGGTCATTCCCGGCGTCCTCACCTACCTGTTGGCTTGGTGGATCTTGCCGGTCGTTTCGAACGAGGGCACGCCGGAAATCGAGATTCTGCCGCCGAACGATTGAGGCCAGCAGCTGCTGACTGCCGAGTTATCTCGGAGGCCGCCCCTTGCCCTTTCCTTTGCCGCCTTTCCCGCCGCCGCGGTCGATGACCCCGTCGCCATCGCGATCTTCGCCGTACGGCATCCCGTTTTCAAAAAACACGCCTTCGCGGCGGCCTTCCGAAACGTGATCAGAGTAAACTTTGCGCTCCTCGGTTTGCGCGAGCTCCAAGTTGGCATCGAGAAGCGCCTCTTTGAGGTCCGCGAGCGGAGTTTCGAGCGGAAGTTGAGCGATCGCCTGACCTTCCTGGCCGAACCGGTCAGCCTGGATGAGCACGAACCCGGATTTCCCTCGGGTGTAGAGAATCTTATCCGCCCACTTGGCGTCGGAGGCGGCGTTCGCGAAATCCACGTGAAAACGGCCGATGATCTCCTCATCGGCAAATAATGGCTGGAGACGCGCCTTCAATTCCGCCTGCTTGCTCGCTTCGGCGGCGACAAAAACGAGAATCCGTTGATCGCCAGACGCAACGTTCAGAGCCTGGCGGAAAGTGTGGGAATCCTGCAGCGTCATCTCGCTCTTTTCACCCTTAGGCCGGAAGCGCTGAGCGATCTCGTTCATTCCGTTGACGACATCTTCGTTCGAGCCCTGAACCGAGCCCGGACCGCGCCCCTGCGCGCCGATCACCATCGAAGGGCCCCGGCTCGCTCGCGTCAGCTCGGTCTTCCCATCCGGCGCGAGCACGCAAAACGCGGTGTTTTCAAAACGGCCTCCCAGGAACGAACGCACCATGTCCTGGTGGTTCTTGCTTTCGTAGGATTCCAAGCGGACACAGACAAATTTTCGGCTGGCTGCGATAAATTCTTTAGTCGAGAACAAACTGTTCTGCGTTTTTGTGTAGCCCGGTCAGAACACGCCGGAAATCCCCGAACAAGTCGCCGCCGCCGCCATGAAAAAGATCGGCCGATTCGAGCGACCAGCTTCAAGAACAGCCGTGTCCCAGGTCGTGTACCACATCACGCCAGCATCGCCGATTGGTTGTGGAGAAGCGCCCAGATCGCCGGGCCGCGGCCCTTGGGCGTGAGCAGCTGCTGTCGCGGCGAGCGTGAAGATTAATGGGAGTAAAAGACGTTTCATGGGGATGAAAAACCGTGAAGTCTCCAATTGGTTTCGCGAAATCGCAAGAATGATGGCCCTGTCATCAAACTCAAACTCTGGACATTGCTGTTAAGCCGGTAGAAGCGTGAACGCCTTAACAATGAAGTCCGCCTCACTCACTTCCGGCTCTCTCCCGAAACACGTTCGAAGCATCGCGTTGCCGATGAGCATCGGGTTCTTTTTTAACACGATGTACAACGTCGTGGACTCGTTTTACGCCGGTCAGGTCTCGACCTCAGCCCTTGCCGCGATGGCTTTGTCGTTTCCTGTGTTTTTTATTATCATTGCCGTGAGCGAAGGGATCGCCCGCGGCGCATCTGCGCTGATTGCAAATGCGATTGGAGCCGATGACAGCGAAAAAGAAAAGGCGCTGTCCGGACAGGTCTTTTCCCTCGGGCTGATCTGCGCAATTTCGCTCACCGTAATCGGGCTAAGCTCGGCGACACCGCTTTTCCGCTTGTTAGGAGCCAGCGGTTCGTATCTCGAGCTCGCCACCACCTACATTCATCCGCTTTTCTACGGCGCGATCTTTTTTCTGCTAAGCAGCATGAGCAACTCGATCTTACTCGCACACGGCGATAGCAGAACCTTCGGGAAAGTCCTCGTCGCCGGATTCTTCCTGAATCTGATCCTGGATCCCTGGTTTCTCTACGGCGGATTCGGCTTACCCGCGATGGGCGTGGCCGGAATCGCGTGGGCGACCGTGCTTATCCAGGCGTTCGGTGGAATCTTCCTTTTCGTAACCGTCCTTCGCCGAGGCTACCTCTCTTCTGACTGCAAATCGCATCTGACTCCGAATCTAAAAATCTACGGCGAAATCCTCCGTCAGGGCATCCCCACGAGCTTCAACATGATGTCGATCGCGCTCGGATTCTTCGTCACAACCTACTATCTTAAGTTCTACGGTGAAGCCGCAGTCGCGGCGTTCGGCGTCGGCACCAGGATCGAACAAATCGCCCTTCTTCCAGCGATCGGGTTAGGCGCGGCGATCGTTTCCATCGTCGGCCAGAACAACGGGGCCGGGAAGCCGGATCGAGTACGTGAATGCGTTCAGCTCTGTGTGAAATACGGATTCGTTATCATCACGATCGCTTCTATTCTTTTAATTATCTTCGCTAGACTGCTTGTCCGTCTGTTCACTGATGATCCGGAGGTCATTACGGTTGGCGTCGAATACATTCGGATCGTAGCCTTCATTCAATGGGCTTACGTGATGACTTTCGTGCACACCGGCTTCCTTCAGGCGGTCAAACGACCGATGTTCGGCTTTGTCGAATCCGTGGTCCGGAAGGTCATCCTTCCGATCGGAGTTTTCCACGTCCTCGTGCGAATCTACGAAGTGGAACTGAGCGGTTTCTGGTATGGGATGGTCGCCATCAATTCCGTTATGGCGCTAGTGACGATCGGCTACGCGCAAACGGTGTTGAGGAAAAAGGTAGCGCCGCGAATATAGTAGGCAGGCGTTCACTGAGCATCGCCAAGGCGCTGGGCTGCCGAGTTTTCGCAACCAGCAGCTGCTCGAAGAAAATCGCGAAGCTGAAGGAGCTCGGAGCGGACGGCGTCTGCGCGTTGATGGGCGTAAAGGGCGGGATCGAGAGAAATGTCAAAACCGTGGACATCCTTCGGAAAAATCTGTATCTGCAGGGGATTTTTGTCGGCTCTCGCGAGATGCAAAAGCAGATGGGCGCGTTTTTCGAGACGCACCAGATTCATCCGCTGATCTCGCATCGTTTCGGGAAGATTGTCGTCAATCTGGGCTGACTTTTTCGAGGCGGACGTCTCCGACTTGATCCTTGGCGAATCGCCGCCAGATTCGGCCAAATGACGTTCCTCCGCTCAATCCTCGTCCTCGGCCGCGTTTCCAATTTACCAACGATCTGGGCAAACGTGATCGCCGCCTGGATCGTGGCCGGCGGAGGCTGGACGATCGGCCTGGTTTGGGCCGGGATCGCCGGGAGTTTGCTCTACGTCGGCGGGATGACGCTGAACGATGCTTTCGATGCTAACTGGGATCGGGAACACGGAAAGGACCGGCCGATTTCGACGGGCAAGATCAACATTAACACGGTCTGGATTCTCGGCACAGCTTGGATGTGGGCGGGAGGCGCGATCTTCGTTTTCGTGGCCGGCGCGTTCTGGGGCTGGGTCATCGGGTTGGTGGCGGCCATCGTTCTTTACAACCTGCTCCACAAAAAATTCGCCTCCTCGATGTGGATCATGGGCCTGTGCCGAGGGCTGCTTTTTGTGACCGCCGCGACCTGCGCCTCCGATTCGCTCGTCCCCTCACAAAACGTCATTTTCTGGGCGATCGCGCTGCTCGCCTACACCGCTGGCATCACCTACGCAGCTCGCGGCGAGGATACCCAGCAACCGATGAACGTCCGCGCGCTGGCGGCAATTCTTCTGTTTTTTCCGCTGCTGCTCGGCATCGTGATGTTCGCGAAATTCCCAGCACTCTGGACCGAAGCCCGCATCGGAGTCATTGCCCTGTTTCTGGCCTGGCTCGCGGTTTCCTACAGCAAACTGCCGAAAATTGGCGCTTTCGTCAGCTCGCTCATCGCCGGAATGGTGCTCATCGACGCGATCGCCGTGAGCACCTACAGCCTCGGTGGAGCTGCGCTCTGCGCCGCCGGGTTACCGCTCTGCCTTCTGCTTCAGAAGTTCATCCCTGCGACCTGACGGCTTGAATCGGCCAGCAGCTGCTGGCGCTCGAACGCCCTATGCGATCATCCCGGCGATCACCAGCGCAGTGACCGCAATCAGCTTGAGCAAAATGTTCAGCGAGGGTCCGGAAGTGTCCTTGAACGGATCGCCAACGGTATCGCCGACGACCGAAGCTGCGTGAGCATCGGAACCCTTTTTGAGGATCACGCCGTCGACTTCTTCCTTGCCTTCTTCGATCATTTTCTTCGCGTTGTCCCAGGCACCGCCAGCGTTGGACTGGAAGATCGCGAGGAGCACACCACTGACGGTAACGCCAGCGAGAAGACCGCCGAGCATTTCCTTACCGCCGATGAATCCGACAAGCAGAGGGGCGGCAATCGCGAGAAGGCCAGGGGCGACCATTTCGCGGATCGAAGCCTTCGTGGAAATCGCGACGCACTCGCTGTACTGAGCTTTGCCGTCGGCAGCGTCGAAGATTTTGCGATCTTCGTCTGACCAATCGTCCATGTCTTTGTCAGGGTTGCGCTTCATCGCTTCAAGCGCCGCTTTCAACTCCGGAATGTTTTTGAACTGTCGGCGGACTTCCTCAATCATCGCCCTCGCCGCTCGTCCAACCGCATTCATTGAAAGCGCTGAGAAAAGGAACGGCAGCATACCGCCTAGGAATAAGCCAGCCATGACGATCGGCTGAAGAATATCGATCACGTCCAGGTTCGCCGTTGTCTTGAACGCGGCGAAAAGTGCGAGCGCGGTGAGAGCCGCGGAACCGATCGCGAAGCCTTTGCCGATCGCAGCGGTCGTGTTGCCGACAGCGTCAAGTTTGTCCGTGCGTTCGCGGACTTCTTTGGGAAGGGCGGCCATTTCGGCGATCCCGCCTGCGTTGTCTGCGATCGGGCCGTAGGCGTCAACGGCGAGCTGGATACCGGTGTTTGAAAGCATCCCGACAGCTGCGATGGCGATTCCGTAGAGGCCAGCGAGTTCGTAAGCGCCGATGATCGCGGCGGCGATGAGGATGATCGGGAGCGCGGTCGACATCATCCCAACACCGAGACCAGAAATGATGTTCGTGGCGCTGCCGGTGACGGATTGCCGAACGATCGAGCGGACCGGCGGTTTGCCGAAGCCGGTGTAGTATTCGGTAACGAGTCCAATCAGCAGTCCGGTGACGAGACCGATGATCGTGGCGAAGAAAACGCGAGTCGCCGAAACGGTCACGTCGCTCGCGACCCAGTCGCCACCTTCTGAAGTAGAGCCCGGAACCCAGACGCCGTTCGGAAGCAATCCGTGAATGATGAACCAACCCGCAACCAGCATGACGCCTGCCGAAACAAATTCGCCGATATTCAAGCCCGTTTGAGGATCTCCGCCGTCCTTGGTTCGAACGAAGAACGTTCCGATGATCGAAGCGATGATGCCGGCACCCGCGAGGGCCAGCGGAAGCAGCACGGCCGAGAGCCCGTTAACGCTGTCTGTGAAGCCCGGGATTGCCATGAAGGCGGCTCCGAGGACCATCGTTGCGATGATCGAGCCGACGTAAGATTCGAAAAGGTCAGCGCCCATGCCCGCGACGTCGCCGACGTTATCGCCAACGTTGTCTGCGATCGTCGCCGGATTAAGCGGATGATCTTCGGGAATCCCCGCTTCGACTTTTCCAACGAGGTCAGCGCCGACGTCAGCTGCTTTCGTGTAAATTCCACCGCCGACACGCGCAAACAGCGCGACGGACGAAGCGCCAAACGAAAATCCTGTGATCAACTGAATCACTTTGGTGGCGGCCGCTTCATCGCCCATGCCGAAAATGCCGTTGTAAATCAAGAGCAGACTGCCGAGCCCGAGGACGCCGAGTCCAACGACCGCGAGCCCCATGGCAGAGCCGCCAGCAAACGCGATTTGGAGTCCCTCAGCCAAGCCTTTGGTCGCAGCCTGCGTCGTGCGAACGTTCGCCTTGGTCGCGACGCGCATCCCGATGAATCCAGCCAAGCCGGAGAAAAACGCGCCCAGAATAAAGGAAACCGCGATGATCGGGCTCGAATTCTCATCCATCGCTCCCATCGTCCCTAGCAGAATCGCCACGCAGACCACGAAGATCGCCAGAACTTTGTATTCGGCCTTCAGGAACGCCATCGCGCCATCATAAATGTTCTTTGCGATGCCCTGCATTCGCTCGTTACCGGGGTCCTGTTTATCGACCCAGAACATGCGGTATAAAGTGAAAGCCAAGCCGGCGATGCCGAGGATGGGGAAGAGGTAAGCGATGGAACTCATTCAGAAACGTAGTGACGATTTTTTGGAAAGGCGGATGGTAACGGCTTTTTCGCTCTCGACTACTCGGAAATTACTCGAATTTCATTGTGAATCGTTTCAGCAGCTGCTGATGGAAAAAGTCCCGCAAAGACGGCAATCCCACGTCTTTCTACGTTTTATCTTTTCAAAGAAACGCTCCTCGCAAACAATGAAGCTTCATTGTGGGCAATCAGGTGGCAAAATGGATCGTCCGGGATCGACCGGAAAGGGAACTGGCGGAAGCAATCGGCAGGGAGTTCGGGTTGCGTCCGCTTGTCGCCGAATTGATCCTGCAACGCGGCTTCACGGAGCCCGATGACATCGCTCAATTCCTCCAGCCGAGGCTGAACGACCTCGCAGACCCGTTTCTGCTTCCGAATATGGAGGCGGCCGTCACGCGAATTTTCAAAGCGATCGACGACAAGGAATCCGTCGTGATTTACGGCGACTACGACGTCGATGGCGTCACTTCGCTCACCCTGCTTCACGCGACTTTGCTCGCCTACGGCCTGAATGCTCGGACGTTTCTTCCGCATCGAATGGACGAGGGCTACGGCCTCAGCGAGCAGGGAATCGAGCGCTGTCTTTCGGAATTCAGCCCTTCGCTGATCATCGCGGTCGACTGCGGCACCTCGTCGATCGGGCCGATCACCAACCTTCGCGAAGCCGGGATCGACGTCGTCATTTTCGATCACCACGAGTGCAGTCCGGAAGGCCAGCCACCCGCAGTCGCCCTCGTGAATCCCAAGCTCGGGGACGATTTTCACTATCTCTGTAGCGTCGGCGTGGTCTTCAAACTCGCCCACGGCATGCTCAAGCGCCGCCGGATCGACTTGGATCTGCGCGATTGGATGGACATCATCGCCCTCGGAACCGTCGCCGATCTCGTGCCTCTCGTGGACGAAAACCGAACGCTCGTCCGCAAAGGCCTGGAGCAGTTGGAGCGCTCAAATCGGCCAGGAATCGCTCACTTAAAGCAGGTCGCCGGCGTCAGCGGGCGGATGCACAGCTACGATATCGGATTCAAGTTAGGCCCTCGTCTCAACGCATCGGGCAGGCTCGACACCGCGCAGGCCTCGCTCGATTTATTGATGTGTGAGGACGACGCTGAAGCTCGCGTCCTCGCAGAATTTCTCGACACCCAGAATCGCAGCCGCCAGGAGGTCGAAGGCCGAATCAAAGACGAGGCGTTAGCCATGCTGGAGCGCTTCAATCCGAAGCGCGAACCCGGCATCGTGCTCGCCAGTTCCGACTGGCACCCAGGCGTCGTCGGCATCGTCGCCTCGCGCGTTTCCAAAGGCTACCACCGACCGACTTTCATCATTGCGATCGATGAAAACGGGATCGGCAAAGGCAGCGGGCGCAGCATCCCGGGCGTGTCGCTCGTCGCGGCGATCGAGGCCTGCGGCGACCTGCTCGAAGCTGGCGGCGGGCACGAAATGGCCGCCGGATTGTCGGTTCGTGAGGAAAATCTCGATGCGTTTCGCGAACGTTTTCAAGAGTGGATTCGCGAGACGACCGACCAGCAGCTGCTGCGGCCGAAACTGGAGATCGATCTCATCGCGACGTTCGATCAGCTGGATCTCGACTTGCTTGAAAGCTACGAAATGGTGCATCCGTTAGGAATGCAAAACCCGCCGCCGCTGTTCGCCAGTTTCGGCGTCCAACTCGCCCAGGCACCGAGAGTGATCAAGGACAAGCACCTGCGATTGAAAATGCATCAAAACGGTCACCAGATCGAGGCGATGTACTTCAACGCTTCGGAAAAAGATCTCCCTCGCCTGCCCTGGGACGTGGCCTACAAAATCGATCGAAATATTTATCGCGGCCGAGTCAGCGTGGGCGTGACGATCGAAGCGATTCGCGCAGCCAAGTGATTGGTCATGGCCGTTGGCGAAATCGAAATCGAGTACCAGCGCGGTGTTCGACTGCCGGAACTCGATCTCTGGCTCGATCCACATCGCGCTAAGCCGCGAGCCTTCGTCTCTCATGCGCATGCCGATCACGTCGCGCCGCACCAGGAATCGATCTGCTCGACGATCACGAAAACTCTCGTCAAAAAGCGTTTCCGCGGCCGCGGTGAAATCACCGGATACGAGTTTGGCGAGATTTTCGAACAGAACGGATTTCGCCAGCAGCTGCTACCGGCGGGCCACATTCTCGGCTCCGCTCAATATTTCGTCGAGCGCCTGAGCGACGGTGCGAGCCTGCTTTTCTCCGGCGATTTCAAGCTGCGACCCGGCGTTTCCTGCCAGCCCGCAGAGCCGATCCACGCGGACATCCTCATCATGGAAACGACCTACGGCGTGCCGAAATATCGTCTGCCGCCGACCGAAGAAGTGCTCGATGACCTCGTCCGATTCTTGCGCGAGTCGATCGAAGCTAAGAAAATCCCGATGATCGCGGCCTACTCGCTTGGGAAGGCGCAGGAGGTGTTGATCGCCGTCGGCCAACGCGCGCCGGAGCTGAAATTCGTCCTCCACAACGCCGTCGCCGAGATGACGAAAATCTATGAAGATTTCGGCTACGAAACGCCGTCCTGGTCGACCCTCGGAGCCGAATCTGAGCTCGCAGGTCAGGTCGTGATCGCACCGCCGAACACGATGCGCTCGGAGTTGCTTCAGGCCGTGGAGAATCGCGCAACGGCGATGATCAGCGGCTGGGGAGTCGACCCGAGCGCGAAATATCGATACCGGGTCGACGGCATCTTCCCGCTGTCCGATCACGCTGACTACGACGATCTCGTTCGCTACGTCGAGCTGGTTCAGCCGAAGCGCGTTTTGACGATGCACGGGTTCGCCAAGGAATTCGCGAGCGATCTGCGCTCACGTGGCTGGGAAGCCTGGACGCTGGGCGGCGAGGACCAGCTGGAGTTGAAATTTGGTTAGCCGTGATCTGCCAGAATCACCTGAGCACAATTGTAGCCCGGCAGCCCAGTGACGTTTCCGCCCGGATGACAGCTGCCGCCGCAGAGGTAGAGGCCGTCGATCGCCGTTCGGTAGGCTCCGGCTCCAGAAAACGGCCGATTGAAGCCGACCTGGCCGTGAGCGAAAGCTCCGACTAACAAATCACCCTCGCGCATGTTCGGAAGTCGGCGCTCGGTGTCGAGCGGGCTGGAAACCAACCAGTCGACCACGGCGCTCTCGAGATTCGGCGCAAACTTCCGCCACTCAGCAAGGATCACTTCGCCGTGCGCTGACTTCCGTTCGTCCCAGTTCAAGCGGTAGGGAAGTTTTTCCCACATGAACGCTGTGTGCTTGTCAGGAGGCGACTGGGTCGAGTCGAATTGCGACGGGCAGCTGCCCCACATCACGCGGCTTGGCGGGATTTCGCCGCGTTTGTGGCTGGCGACGATCTCCTCAAACTGCGCGATGTCGCGAACGCCAGTCACGACCATCAGCGCCTCGTCCGCCGCTGAATTCGCGTAACGCGGCGGCTCGGAAAGATTCACGTTCAGCGCGAAAAGCGGCGCGAGCAGGTTGTATCGAAAATTCTCGGCCTTCCCGCGCCAACCGACCGGCAGCTGCTGGGGTTCGAGCAGCTCGAGAAACGTCTGCTGCGGGTTCAGGCCGGAGGCGACGAACTTCCGCGCTTTGAAAACTCCGCGGTCAGTTTCCACGGTCAGGCCATCGATTTTCGTGGGTGTCGTGTCAGGAAAAATTCGCCCGCCGGCTTCCTCGATTGCTGAGACCAGCGCCTTCGCGAGATTCGCGGATCCGCCCGCACACATCTGGGCTTTGCCGTCGCTCGCGAGCAGCGCCGGGATGTGGTGGCCGAAGCCTCGAACGGTCAGGTCGACTTCGCGCAGACCGTTGAAAAAAAGCAGCGCTGCCTGGACGAACGGATGCCGAAATTCCCGCTGAACGAATTCGAGCGGCGACAACTCGGCCGTTTCCAGAAGCAGTCGGCCGTGAGCGGTTTCGCGGAGCTGCCGTTCGCGTTCAGCGGGCGGCAACGGCGGGCGCTGGGCTTCGGGCTCGAGGATTTCGCGGACGATCGGCTGGAAACGCGTTCGCCAGGTTTTGAGCGTCTCGGCGTCGCGGCTGTCGACTTTTTCGAAGCTTGTCAGGGTGTCGTCGAAGTTCGTCCGCCACTCCAGCAGCTGCTGGCCGTCATCCGAAATCACGGCGACGTTCAAATCCGGCTGAAGGTAGCTCGCGCCGTGCCGCTCGAGCTCAAGTTCGCGAAACCAAGGCATCCGCGTGATCCCGCGGTGAAAAAACGAATGCGTGTTGTGGAGAAACCCGGAACTCTCAGGCCACTCGACCGTCGCCAACCCGCCGCCGATCGTCGGACCTTGCTCAAGACAGACGACGTCGAGGCCTGCCTTCGCCAAATAAGCCTGAAGCACGAGGCTGTTGTGGCCGGAGCCGAGAATGATGCCGTCGACCGTTTCCATTGTTTCCAGAAGCGGAGCACGGATGTCCACATCCGTCCGTCGTTTTTTCGATTCCGAACAAGACAGACGTGGACGACCGTGCTCCACCAGAAATATTCGCGATCATCGGCCTGTCCAAAAAGTGCGAGGGGAGCAGAGCAACTCAAACCTTCTTCATGAACCCCTTTCGGTAGACAAAAAAGCTGATGACCGACATCAGGACGAAAGTCCCGCCCACGATCGCGGTCCAGAAACCCAATTCGGTTTTCGTGTTCGCCTTGTAATCGAAGAGGTGAACCACGGTCGCCAGAGGCAGATTCATTTCGGTCGTCATGTGCTCGCTGACGTCGTCCGGCACGCCTTCCCAGAGGACGTTTCGCAGCACACCGGGAATCTCGGGCGCACCACGAAGCTCAGCCAAATCTGCCTTCTTGCACTGGATCACGAGATGGACATTCTGGTCGTCAGGCCCGGCCGGATCGATCACCGGCACGAAGAAGTCGACCGAGGTGGTCGACGTGCCTTTGCGCGTCGTCGTCGTCGTCAACTCGGTCGCGAAATCGACCGCTGCGACGGCGCGATTCAGAGTCAGGTTTCGGGTGTTCGGTAGCTGATCGGTTGCGAGCTGAGCGGCGGCGACATCGGCGTGGCCGGAGTCGAATCCGTGGATGAAAGCGGGCAGGCCGATGATCGCGAGCACGAGGGTTACGATCGGGACGAGCGCGACGAGCACCCACTTGTGAGTTTTCGACGTGCCCATAATTTTGCGCGCCTCAAGCGGGTCCATCCGGCGGATGTCGGCCTCCGGTTTAGCGGTGACGATCGCGTCCACAGCATCGCGGAAACCCGCTTCGCCCGCTTTGGCCGGGAACCGATGGGATTTCAATTTTCCGCCCGGCAGCTGCTGGCAGAGAATCAGCTCGTCCATCCCTGCTGACTCGAGCCGTTGGACGAAAATGTGGCGAAGCTGTTCCAGCGGAAAGTTGATTTTTCGCAGGCCGATTTTGGCGCGGATTTCGTGAGCGGTCAGCTCGATCTTGTGCGTGAAGCCGGCGGCGACGGCGTATTCGAATTTCTGGACGGGTTCGGTGGGATCCTGGAGCATTTTTCTGGTCGTTTTGGTTTCCCGCTTCTGAGCGAGAAAACGACCCGGGTTACAGCCGACCGTGAACTTTCTGGAATTTCTCAGCCGCCCGCGGCCACAGACTGACAACACCGCTACGAACGATTTCGAGAGCTTTTCCTTCCAGAGGTGCCACAATTGGCGCTCGATTTTTCTCTGACTGGTGGAGTCATCGAAATCACAGAAACCGAAAACAGGTTCGCCCCAGCAGCTGCTCGATCGGCTCGCTGACGGGGACGCTTTTGCCCAGACTCGAACGCGCGGTATCTTCGAGCAGGTGGCGGCGCCTGCTCAGCCGCTCATCGCCGCCCTGACGATTCGCGAGAGCCCAACAGCCTCGCCGCGAGTCTGGATTCTCTGCCCGCACGTCCGTTTGCAGGAGCAGCTTCACCACGATCTCGGAGTCTGGGGTTTCAAAACGCGGTTTTTCCCCGAGGTCGAATTTTCCGGCTTCGAAGACGCGTTACCGGACCCTGACATCGGCGCTGAGCGGCTCGGGATTCTTCACGATCTCGGCGGAGAGGAACGGCAGATCGTGGTGCTGTGCGAGGACAGCCTGGACGACACCGTGCCGACTTTGGCCTCACTCCGTAAGGACGAATTGGAGCTCAAAGCCGGCGGCACGCTGGACCTGACGAGTTTCGCGGAAAGGCTGGAAAAGGCGGGCTACGACCGGGTTCCCCAGATTTTCCAACGCGGTCAGTTCGCGATCCGTGGGGGAATCGCCGACGTGTTTTCCTGGAAGGACACGGTGCCGGTTCGGATCGAGCTTTTCGACGACGAAATTGAGTCGCTGCGCGAGTTCGACATTGATGAGCAGACTTCGATCGCGCGGATCGAATCCGCCACGCTTCTCCTGAGCGAAGCGCGCGGCAAAACATTCCACTGCGAACTCCGCGATTACGTTCTGCCCGACGACCTCGTCATCGCCGTCGATTGCGAGCGCAGCGAAACTCACTACGTCACGATCACGTCAGCAGCTGCTGGCGATGACGGCGAAGAAGATTTCAGCTCCGCCTGCTTCGACAACCCGATTGGCGCGTTTGCCGCGGGCGACTTCGTCCTTCAGGAAGCCAAGCGCGCTCAGTTTCTAAGCCAGATGCGCGAGTGGACCGACGACAACTGGCTCGTCGCGATGTTTTTCAATACGACGGGAGAGCTGGAACGTTTCACCGAACTCGTCGATGCGGAAGCGATCAAATCTGGCGCGATCACGCCGTTTTTCGGCCGGCTTGAACGCGGATTCACCGTCCCGTCCGCCCGGCTCGCTGTTCTCGCCGATGCGGAGATTTTTGGCCGCTACCAGAATCTGCGAGCTCGACGGTTGGCCGATCGACGAATGAAACAGCGCCGCGTTTCCGGTGAGGCCGAGCTGCGAAATTTCGAAGAGAACAATCTGGTCGTGCACCAGGAGTACGGCGTCGGGCGGTTCCGCGAAATCGCGTTTCGTGAGGACGAGGAAGTGCTTGTGATCGAGTACGCCGAGGAGGCAAAACTCTACGTGCCCGTCGATCAGGCTCACCTCGTTTCGCGATACGTCGGAGTCGGCAAGAACGCGCCGAAGCTAAGCAAACTCGGCGGAGGGCGCTGGTCCAAATTGCGCGAGAAAGCCGAAAAATCGATCCTCGATTACGCTGTGCAGCTGCTCAAACTTCAAGCCGAGCGCGCTACCGAAAAATCCTACGCCCACGAGCCTGATTCCAAGTGGCAGTGGGAATTCGAAAACTCTTTCCTCTACACCGAGACGCCTGACCAGCTGACCTCGATCGAAGAGACCAAACGCGATATGGAATCGCCCGATCCGATGGACCGGCTCATCTGCGGTGATGTCGGATTCGGCAAGACCGAAGTCGCGATTCGCGCCGCGTTCAAAGCCGTCATGAGCGGAAGGCAAGTCGCGATCCTCACGCCGACGACCGTCCTCGCACAGCAACATTTTAACACTTTTCGTGAGCGGATGAGCGACTACCCGATCACGATCGACCTGCTAAGCCGCTACCGCACGCCCGGTCAACAGCGCAAGACCATCGTCGGCGTTTCGAGCGGCAGCGTCGACATCGTCATCGGCACGCATCGCGTGATTTCCAAAGACGTCACCTACAAAAAACTCGGCCTCGTCATCATCGATGAAGAGCAGCGATTCGGCGTAAAGCACAAAGAGCAGTTCAAGGAAATGTTCCGGATGGTCGACGTGCTGACGTTGTCGGCCACGCCAATTCCGCGGACGCTCTACCTTTCGCTCATGGGTGTTCGCGACATGTCGACGATCGACACCCCGCCGCCGAATCGAATCCCAGTCGCGACCTCGATCTGCCCGTACGACGAACGAATCATCCGTCAGGCTGTCGACCGCGAGCTGAAGCGGAAAGGGCAGGTTTTCTTCCTTCATAACCGCGTCCAAACGATCGGCAAATTCAAGAAAATGATCGAGTCGCTCTGCCCGGATGCGCGGGTCGAAGTCGGTCACGGCCAGATGGACGACTACGTCCTTGAGGACGTCATGAACCGCTTCGTGCGCGGCGATTTCGACGTGTTGGTCTCGACCACGATCATCGAGAGCGGGATCGACATTCCTAACGCGAACACAATTATCATCGACCGCGCCGATCGTTTCGGCCTCGCCGATCTCTACCAGTTGCGCGGTCGAGTTGGACGTTCCCAGACCAAGGCGTATGCGATTCTGTTGCTGCCACGCGACATGATCACCGGCGGCGACGCCCGCAAACGAGTCAGCGCAATCAAGCAGTACACCGCGCTTGGATCCGGGTTCAAAATCGCGATGCGGGATCTCGAAATCCGCGGTGCTGGCAATTTGTTAGGCACTCAGCAAAGCGGCCACATCGCCGCCGTCGGCTTCGATCTCTACTGCCGTCTGCTCAAGCAAAGCGTCGCCAAACTCAAGGGCGAGCGAGTCGTCAAACAGATCGACGTCGCGCTCGATATCGATTTTATCTGCTTCAACGAAGGCGAATATGCTCATGCTCGCGGCCAGCAGCTGCCAGCTTTCATCCCGGCCAGCTACATGGAAGAAGCGCTTCACCGGATCTCCAGTTACCGCGAGTTGGCCGAGGTTTCATCGCTCAAAGAATTGGCCGGGATCATCAAAGTTTGGGAAGACCGTTTCGGCCGCAAACCCGTGGCCGTGGAGCACCTCCTTCGTTGCACTGAGCTCAAACTTCGCTGTGCCCAGAAGCTCGTCGCCACCTGCGAGGTCAAAGGCGACAAGCTGATCATGACTCGCGGCGGGCGCGGAATTCAGGTGGACGGAAAATATCCGCGCTTGAGAAAACGGAAGGCCGAAGACCGGTTGATCGAAGTGTTAGAGAAGGTGAAGACGCTGTAGCGAAAATACGGCGACTGGCTCAGCCGAGGATCTTCTTTTCCAGCAGCCCACGCACCGTTTGCGGATTGGCCTTGCCTTTCGAAAGCTTCATGACCTGGCCAAGCAGCGAGTTGATCGCTTTCGGATTGCCGCCTTTGATTTCTTCAACCAGGCCCGAGTTCTTGGCGATGACTTGATCGACGAATCCTTCGATTTCGCCCTCGTCAGCCGGCTCGAAGCCGAGGTCTTTGGCCACCTCAGCGGGGTCTTTGTCAGGCTCTTCAAAAAGCTTCGCGAAAACCTCCTTGGCCTGGTTTCCGTTGAGTTTGCCTTCATCGACGAGCCCGAGCAACGCACCCAATTTTTCGGCAGCAACCGGGCATTCGCTGACTTCCAATTCGGCTTCTTTCAGCGCGCTGAGGAGATTGTTGATCACCCAGTTGGCGACCTTTTTCCCGTTCTTCGCGCCAGCAGCTGCTGATTCGAAATAGTTTGCCAACGGCGGATCCGCAGAGAGCACTCCGGCGTCGTATTCGGTCATGCCGTAGTCTTTGACAAACCGCGCAGATTTCTGGTGAGGAAGCTCGGGCACCAGCTTTTTGATCCGCTCGACCATTTCTTCCGTTCGGACCGGAAGCAGATCCGGATCGGGCAGGTAACGATAATCATGAGCATCTTCCTTGATCCGCATTTCGGCCGTTTCGCCGCGTTCCTCGTTCCAGCGCCAGGTCGCTTGTCGGATCTCGTTCCCGGCCTCGACCTCTTCAATTTGGCGATCGATTTCGTAGTGCAGCGCCCGGCGGACGGCGCTGACGGAGTTCATATTTTTTAACTCGATCTTCGTCCCGAGTTCCTTCTGTCCTTTCGGCCGCACGGAGACGTTCACGTCGCAGCGGAGCTGGCCTTTTTCCATGTCGGCGTCGCTGACACCGCCATAACTCAGAATCTGTCTCAACGAATTCAGGTAAGCCGCAGTTTCCTCGGCGGACTCAATTTCCGGCTCCGAAACGATTTCCATCAGCGGCGTTCCAGCCCGGTTGAAATCGATTGTCGAGACCTTGGCGAGGTGAGTCGATTTGGCGACGTCTTCCTCAAGATGGATTCGCGTCAAGCCGACAATCTTGCCCGGTTTCGCGATCGTTTTCTGGGCGTCTTTCGGATAAGCCAATTCGTAAAGCGGAACGCCTCCGCCTTCGCAGAGCGGCAGATCAAACTGGCTGATCTGATAGTTTTTGGGCATGTCAGGGTAAAAATAGCTCTTGCGATCCCATTTGGAAATCGGCGGAGTCGAGCAGCCTAACATCTGTCCGGTCAGGATCGTCATTTCGATCGCGCGCTTGTTCAGAACCGGCAGCGCACCCGGCAAACCGAGGCAAACCGGACAAACCAACGTGTTCGGCTCATCGCCAAAACGCACTGCGCATCCGCAGAACATTTTGCTGCGAGTCTTGAGTTGAACGTGGACTTCGAGCCCGATCGTTACGAGAAAATCTTCTTTAGCCATGACTTGTCTCTTGGAACTTCTTTGCCGGTCAGGACGGACTCGATTTCATCGGCCATGTCGAGCCCTTCGAGCATCTTTTTCAATCCAGGATCGCGGAGCGCGATTCGGAATTTCGCACTGAGGAGGAATTTGACCGGGCTGACCGCTCCGGTTTCGGCCGATATCATCTTGATGAGCTCTTTATCGTCGATCAAGCGGGTCACTTCCGGATGCTCGACGATCGGCTTTGTGCTCGGCCGTTCCCTCAGCGCTCGCCTGAGGTTGGGATCGAAACTCGTCATCACCAAAGCCGCAAGATTGCGGTTTGCCACGGACGTAAGCGGATCGAGTTGATCGAGCGCCCACTTGCTTTTCGGCCAGATTTCAACGCCGTCACGCCAGCGAGTCGACAACGGCTTTTCCGGCAAGCTGACGATCGCGCCAGGCTCGAGGCCGCGCGTCATTTCGTTGAGCTGAGTCAATTCGTAAACGCTTCCGGTGATGCGAACCATCAGGCTAACGAGGATGAGAATTGCGATGCTCGGGATCAGGCTGAGCGCCGCGCCCATCGGTCCGCGCATCATCCAGGCCAACGGGCCTTCTTCGCCAAAAACGCGCTCGAATGACCACTTCCCAAGGATGCGGGCCGCGATAAACGCGATTCCGGCAAGAACCAAGCTAGCGACTCCGGCCACCCAGTTTGGGATGACTTTTCCAGACCAGCTTTCGTAAAGTCCGACGCCGTGTTTAAAAATAAAGATCCCGAGTGAAAACGCCGCGACCCAGCTGAAGAGCGATTTCAGCGACCCGACCGTTCCCCTCGTCCAAGCCATCATGCCCATGAGCAGGATGAACGCTAGCGCGAGCGTCGAGAAAAGCACATCGGTCTGGATCCCGCCGATCATCAATCAGTCGATTTGGTTAACTTTCTGCCGCAGCGCGTGATCGACCAGCACCAGCGCGGCCATCGCCTCGACCATCGGTACGGCGCGCGGCAAGACGCAGGGATCGTGCCGACCGCGTGCGGCGAGTTCCGTGTCCTGACCGTCGTTCGTGACCGTCGGCTGCGATTGCAGAATCGTGGCCGTCGGCTTGAAGGCGATCCGGAAGAAAATCGGCTCGCCGTTTGTGATCCCGCCCTGAATCCCGCCGCTGCGATTCGTCCGCGTTCGAACCCGCTCGCCGTCCATGAAAAACTCGTCGTTGTGCTCGAGTCCGGTCAGCAGCGTCCCCGAAAACCCGCTGCCGACCTCAAATCCCTTCGACGCCGGCAGGCTCATCATCGCCTTGGCGAGGTCCGCTTCGAGCTTGTCGAAAACCGGCTCGCCCCAGCCTGCGGGCACGCCTCGCGCAACGCATTCGACCGTGCCGCCAATCGAATTTCCTTCGCTGCGGACTGCCTGAATCAGCTCAATCATTTTCTCGACCATCGCGGGATCGCCCGTGCGGACGATGTTCGATTCGACCAGTTCCTGGGTGATCGTATTCGGATCGACCTCGGCCGTCAGGTCCTTGATCGTCTTGACGTAGGCAACGATTTCGAGGTCTGGCGCGAGCTTCTTCAGAACTTTTTTCGCCACAGCAGCTGCTGCGACGCGACCGATCGTTTCGCGAGCCGAAGCGCGTCCCCCGCCCTGCCAATTTCGGATTCCGTACTTGGCGTCGTAGGTGAAATCGGCATGCGAGGGCCGGTATTTCGTCTTCATCTCGGTGTAGGCCGAGGGCCGCTGATCCTGATTGCGAACGAGTAAGGCGATCGGTGTTCCGATCGTTTTTCCCTCGAATGTCCCCGAGAGAATCTCGCACGCGTCGGCTTCTTTGCGCGGTGTAACGATTTTGCTTTGCCCCGGTCGTCGCCGATCGAGGTCGACCTGAATGTCGCCTTCGCTGAGATCGATCATCGGCGGACAACCGTCGATGACCACGCCAACTCCACCGCCGTGGGACTCGCCCCAGGTGGAGATCTTAAAAACTTCGCCAAAACTGCTGCCCATAATAAGAGGCGCGTAAAGAAGCTGGGAGTGGGCGAATTGGCAAGATCCGAAGTGGCGAAAACAGCCAAAAATCAGGGGCTGCTCTCACAGAATTCGGCGAGGTCGGCGGGAAGCGGCGAATTCCAAACGTGCTCGCGCCAGGTCAGCTTTGTCGCGTGGAGCGCGTGGCGATCGATCAGCAGCTGCTGGGCGAGGCTCGAGGTCCAGCCGGTTTCGATGAATTCGAGATAGCAGCGTTCGTCAGGCCCGTAGATCCGGTCGCCGACGATCGGGAAGCCGGAATGCGCGAGGTGAACGCGGATTTGATGCATCCGGCCGGTTTCCGGAAAGCAGCGGACGAGCGCAAATTGGCCTTCGGTGCGCTCGAAGCGGGTTTCGACTGCGAACCGGGTCCGGCATGGCTTTCCGTCCGGATGAACGGCGCGTTTCAGCCAGATCGGGGTCTCCTCAAATTCGCCCCTGCGCCGAAGCGCGGCGTCGACCGTCCAATCGTTTTCGGCCGGCCAGCCGGAGACGATCGCGAGGTACTCTTTGCCGATTTCGGCGTTTTGAATCGCGAACGAAAGCTCTCGCGCGGTCTCCGGATTCTTCGCGACGAGGACCAGGCCGCTGGTGTCGCGATCCAGCCGGGTGATCACCGAAAGCCGCGCACCGTTCACGATCTCGAACCCCAGCAGACCCTCAAGGCCGTCAAGCAAAGTCGGCGGGTTGCCGGGTTTGTTGGGATGGCTCAGCAAATGCGACGGTTTGTCGACAACGATCCAGTCGGCCGATTCGTCGACGACCGAAAACTCGGGGTTGAAGAGGATTGAAGCGTCCGGCACGGTCGTCGAAACGTTCTCTCTAACGCATGATCACCTGCCGGCAACTTTCGCGTTCCTTCGGTCCCGTCCACGCAGTCCGTGGAGTGGATCTCGATATCGAGTCCGGCGAATTTATCGCGATCACCGGGGCGAGCGGGAGCGGAAAAAGCACGCTGCTCCATTTGATCGCGAGTCTCGACGCGCCCGACGCCGGCGAGATGCACGTCGATGGACTGGCGCTGCATTCGGCGAGCGACACGGAGAAGACGAAGTTTCGCCGCGAATCGGTCGGGATCGTGTTTCAGTTTTTCAATTTGATGCCGACGATGACGGTTACCGAAAACGTGATGCTTCCGCTCGTTTTGCGTGGCGATGGAGGTCGAGCGGCTCGGGAACGCGCTGAGCAGCTGCTGGGTCTCGTCGGGCTCAGCGAGCGGGCGACGCACTTTTCTCATCAGCTGAGCGGCGGCGAAATGCAGCGAGTCGCGATTGCGCGAGCGCTTTCGCATGAGCCACGACTTTTGATCGCGGACGAGCCGACGGGAAACCTGGATTCGCAGAATCGCGATCGGGTGCTCAAGATCCTCGGCCGAATTCACGACGAAAAGCTGGCGACGATGGTAGTCGTGACTCACGAGGAAGAAGTGGCCGGCTCGGCATCGCGCCGGATCGAAATGCGGGACGGCGAGATTATCGCCTGACTAAAAAGCCTCGCTCGCCACGCGAACCGCGTTCGCCATCAACGTGAACGTGTACTGCTTGGCTGGTAGAAACGGGAAAGTCGCTCCGTCGACCACGAACAGGTTTTTGAAAGCGCGGCTTTCGCACTGAGTTGTGGTGGTGTGAGGGTCGTCGGACTCAGCGATCATCGGCAACGTGCCTGCGTAGTGAACGCTACCGCCGATCGGCCGAATTTGGGTCATGTTAGGCGGGGCGACGCAGCCGATTTTTCCAAGCGCAGCCTGCATCCGTTCGAGCGTGTCTCGAATCTGGAAATCTTCGTTCGGAGCCGTCTCGTAATGGAGGACGAGGCGGCCCGTTTCATCCAGAGTCGCGTAGCAGTCTGGCCGTCGATAGTCAGCCAGCATCGCGTTGGCAAGGCCAAGCGCAGCGTGGAGATTCTTAAAGACTTTCGTCCCAGCGCGGAGGTCGACCGGCAAATTCTGGATCACCGGGTGAACCATCGCCGTGGTTAGCGAAGTGATCTGGCCGTGAACGTAATTTCGGGGATCCGGATCGCGGAAAGCGAAGGCCAGTTGGTGGTACTGATAGGATTTTGGATCGTAGCGCTTGCCGAGCATCCTGAGATTCAAAAACGGGATGAAAAGCTGGCGATTGTCGAGCAAACCTGGAAGCTGAATGACCTCGTCCGCAGCTCGTCGCCAGGATTCGAGGTAAAGGTGGGAAGTCGTCAGCGCGCCGGTTGCGAGCACGACTTTTTCGGCTTCGATGACTTCGTCTCCGGCGACAACGCCCGAAACCGCGCCGCTCGAATCGACCTCAAAGTGACTCACCCGCAAACCCGGCCGATAAGTAAAATTTTCGAACTCCTGGCATTCAGCAAGGGTCAAAGAAGGGGTGTAAAACGCGCCCGTTGGACAGCCCCACATGCATCGGCCGAGGTAGCTGCATGCCTTGCGTCCTCGGAAATCGCGGCTCAGAACGGCAACGCGCGAACGGCCGAGATACCACAGCAGCTGCTCGTTGAGATCTCGACGCTGACGCGCGTACTCGGCAGAAAGTTTCTTACCATGCTCATCCAGATCCAACGCAGGCATCAGGCCGTCGTGAGTCGGCGTGAAAGCGGCCAGGTCGTCGTTCGGATCGCCGACCACGCCGATGCGGCGACCAACTTCATCGTAAAATGGACGAATCTCCTCAAACCCAAATGGAAACTCGGCTAACTCTTCTTCGTTGAACGGATAGGACCCTCCCGTCCACGCCTGGCCGAGGCCGCCTTGAGCGTAGGAAAGCAGCGGCTCAAAACCCTCTCGCTTCGGTTGCGGTGCGCCGGCTGTCTCGAAAACGTAATCTTTGGACGGCGGCTGCGCGTAGTAATTTTCGGCACCCGGAAAAACCACGGACTGAAATTCGTCACCCAGAAAATACCCAGCTGGATCCGGCAGGCTGCTTTTCAACTCCGGAATCGTCTGGTCCGGGTTCAGCGGTTCCGGCGGACGGTGGCCGACGTCCAGCATCGTGACTTTTCGCCCCTTTTTAAGCAGGGTGAGGGCGAAATGAACTCCGCTCGCGCCCGAGCCAACGACGACGACATCTTCCTTCATTCGGAGACGGGCTCCCTGGTTAAAAATTGGAGCGGAAGAAAAACAGCGATGCCGCCCACAAGGCGCGCGGCGAAACCGAGAGTCGCAAATCCTGACGCGACCAGAAATCCTAACACGCCTCGATCATTCGCTTCGTCGACCTTTGCCGCGAACGTCGTTGACTCCAGAATCGCGAGAAGCAAAACCAGTTTTCGACGAACAATCGAGTTCGGCCTGAAGAATCGGCAGTAGGCGTCGGCGAATCCGGTCAGCAGCGGACGCTTCGCGGCGAGTTGAATGAGTTTTTCGTCAAAGGCCGAGTTTTCCGCCTGTTTGAAAACCTCAGATTCGATCCCAGCCCGATATTTTTCGACAACGTAAGCCGTGGGCCTTTCGCCGATCAGGTAGCGGCAAAAAACGTCGCATTCGGTCCCTGGATTATTCTCGGCTGACGACTTCGCCGCCGAAGTCGCAGCGATCATTTCTTTGACGCCCATCATCGATCGAGAACGCCTCAGCTGGAACGTGTTCGATTCCGGCACCGACGAAAACCGGAAGGAGCTGAGCTGGCCAACCGTCAGCGGGAGGAAGCGGTAGGCAACTTTTTCGGCGAACCGCAGCATCGGCAAAACCAGCGGAAACGGAGCGTGTAGGATTCGAGAAGGCTTCTTTCCAGCGTCCTCGCGAATCGCTTCGAAAAACTGATTCATGGTGAGCTTGTCAGGGCCGCCAAAATCGAGTGATTCGCCTTTGAATCGGTCCTCATTCAGAATCGCGGCGAGGCTGCCGACGAGATCGTCGACGTGGATCGGCTGGATCTCTACCTCTCCCTTGCCGAACACGATTCCGACTGGCGCGAGCGCCAGTTTCGCCAAGCCTTCCCAAGCGCCCGAGCCGGGTCCAAGCACGATCGTTGGGCGAACGTTCGTGAACCGCAAACCCGATTGTCGAACGAGTCGCTCGGCACGTTGCTTAGCTTTCGCGTACGGGTAGGAGCGGAGTTCGGAAAACTTCACCGCGATCGTGCTCACGTTTAAAATCGGCAAATTCCCGGCGTCTTTCGCGGCAACAAGAAGCCGCCTCGTGCCCTCAACGATGACGTGATCGTAAAGACGTGGATCGACCTTCCCCGTGATCGCCGCGAGATGAACGATTGCGTCGCAGTCCGCAAGCGCCTCGCGACAAACGGCGATGTCGAGCAGATCGGCGCGAATCCAGCGGACGCGTTCGGAATCTTCGAGCGAATCCGGCTGAGCCTGACGACTGAGCGCGACAATTTCGTGATCGGAGTCCGCCAGCAGCTGCTGAATCAAAACGCGGCCGACGAAGCCGCTCGCTCCCGTGATGAAAATCCTCATGATTTCGACGCGTCGTCTTCCTTCTCATCTGAGATGACTTCCTTAACGACGTAGATCGGGCGTCCCTTCACTTCGTTAAAAATTCGGCCGATGTACTCGCCAATTACGCCTAGCGAAATCAGCTGGATTCCGCCAAGGAAAAGAATCGCGATCATCATCGTCGGCCAACCTCGAACCTCTGCCACGCCCGCCCATTTCTGGATGAACACGCTGAGCAGGTAGAGAAAGGCGAGCGCCGAGGCGGCGAAACCAGCGTACATCACGAGCCGCAATGGCAGGGTCGAAAATGAGGTGATCCCGTCCTTGGCGAATCGATACAATTTGCGCAGCGTGTAGCCTGTTTCGCCCGCCTGGCGTGCGCCGCGTTCGTACTCCACGCCGGCTTGTTTGAAGCCGATCCAGCTAACCAGACCGCGGACAAATCGGTCGCGCTCGCCGAGACGTTTCAGCTCTTCGACGAACCGCCGCGTCATCATCCGGTAGTCGCCGACGTCCTCCGGAATGCCGACGTTCGTAATCCGCGCGAGGACTCGATAAAACAGCGCTGCGCTCGCGCGTTTGAACCAGGTTTCGCCTTCCCGTTTCGTCCGAACGCCGTAGACGACGTCGTAGCCTTCGCGCCATTTTTTGATGAACTCGACGATCAACTCCGGCGGATCCTGAAGGTCAGAATCGATCAAGACGACAAGATCCCCGTCCGCCACGTCGATCCCTGCCGTTACCGCAATCTGGTGGCCGAAATTCCGCGAAAGCACGACGACTTTGACCGCTGAGTCCTTCGCGGCGAGTCGCTTGAGGACCTCGACCGAGCGATCCGCGCTGCCATCGTCGACGAAGACGAGCTGATACGCGAAGCCGTCGAGGCCGTTGAGCACTCCAGTGGTGCGCTCATAAAAAGCCTCGATAACTTCCTCGTCGTTGTAAACCGGGACGACGACGGATATGAGTTGGCGCTCGCTCATCGGGGCGCAACCTGGCGCATTCGGCCCGGGGCGCACGCAAAAAACCTACCATGCTCACAATCAGTCAGTTGCGCCTGAAAATCGGCGAAAAGCTCGGGGCTCACGGCTCAGATCTGGCTCGAAACGCGCTCCTCGCGGGCGGGACGCGGGCGTTCGGGGTGCTGCTCAGTTTTGCGTTGCTCTGGCTCGTTGGACGCCGATTTGGCGACGAAGGCGCGGGGCTTTTTACCGTGCCGCAATCGATCCTGATAATCCTCCGGATTTTCGTTAGCATGGGGCTTGGCCTCGCGATGGTCCGGCTGATCGCCCAGCTGAAACCAGGCGAAATTCGACCTCACTATCATTGTGCGAAATGGACGATGCTCGCGGTCTCGATCGTGGTCGGCACGCTGGTCGCGCTCGGATCGAAGGGGATCGCAAATTGGCTTTTCGACGCCCCGAATCTCTCGTGGGGAATCGCGCTCGCCGGAATCGGGCTGCCATTTTTCGCCATCTCGCAGCTCCACGCCGAAGTCGCGCGCGGGCTCAAGCGGATGGTCGCCTCGGAGCTGTTTCGCGGAGTCGGAATTCCGTTGGTAGCTTTGATTTCGTTCGCGTTTTTCTTTCGATCGAAAGCCGAGCACGCCTTCGTCGGCTACGTGGTCGGCTGCGCGATCGTCGCCGTCATTTCGTTCGGATTCGTTCGACTCGCACTGAAGCCTGGCTCCTCTGAAAAGCGGATTCGACCCCAGCAGCTGCTCGCTCTTTCCCTACCGATGATGATCGGAGAATTCGGCGTGATCCTGCTCGGTCGGATCGATCACATCATGCTCGAAATGCTCGGCTCAACCGCCGACGCCGGAGTTTACGGCGTGGTCCTGCGCCTGTCCGCAATCGTCCTTTTTCTGCCAGGCGCGATCGGCGCAATTGCCGCGCCAAAAATCGCAGGCGTGTTCTGGAGCGACGATCCGTCCGGATTTCCCGCGCTCGCCCGCCTCGTCGCCAAGCTCATGTTCTGGACCGCTCTTTTGCCCGCGATCGTCATTTTCGTCGCGCCCGGATTCTGGATGAGCATCTTCGGGCCCAGCTTCGAACGAGGCTGGCTCGCGTTGGTCGGCCTGGCGTTCGCAGGCGTGCTCATCGCGAGCACCGGGTTCATTGGTTCGATCCTGAACATGACTGGCGGCGAGAAATTTTATCGAAACACAATCCTCGTTGCCCTCGGCGCGAACATCATCCTCAACCTCGTCCTGATTCCGCCCTTCAACCTCAACGGAGCCGCGCTTGCCTCGCTGCTAACCGTGATTTTCTGGAACGCGGCTGGCGTCATTTTTATCTGGCGAAAACACGGATTTCTTCTACTACACATCCCGTTCTGGCCGAGGAAACGCGATTGAGCGGAAGATCAGGCCTGTTCCTTGCTTCAGCTTCGCTTCGAGCTTACCCATTTCCAGCCAGCAGCTGCTCATCCCGATTTCCGTCCGTCCGTCTGCATGCACGAAAAACGCACGCCTCAAACAAGCGCGCCCGACGCGCCCGAAAAATCCAGACGCCCTCGCCGCGAGTCGATCTTGAAGCGTTGGCGCCGCCGCGCGTTCGGTCGAAAGATTCCGCGGACGAGCCGGACGATGTTGCCGACTCTGATTCAGGTTTTTGCCGGATTCAGCAAAGTCGACGGCGAGATTGAAGAGCGCGAAATCGACTCGGCGCTCGGTTTTCTTCGATACGACTACCCAGCGACCGTCTACTCTGAACTCCGCCAGCTGTATCGCGAAGCGCTACGCGAGCCGCAGGATTTGAACGAAATCGCGACCGGGCTCGCCGAACAACTCGGGCTCGAAGACAAGGTTCTGCTCGGCGTCCAGCTCTACGCGCTGATCTCGCGCGCCGATCTTCAAAAAGATCACCTCATCGCGTTTTACCTTTTCATGACGAACCTCGGCGTCGCGGCCGAGGCGATCGACATCGTTTATCAGCTTAACACTGGCGAGCTCCCTGAACCCGAGGTCGAGGCAGAGCCACAAGGTCAGCCGCTGGAAACGTTAACGATCGCACAAAGCGGGCCGGCGGATGTGATTTTGCCTGGCGTTGGGGAAAATCACTCGATCATCGGGTTCCGGATCCAGGATTTGATCCTGTTGAAAAACACCGGAACCGAACCAGTCATCATCCGTGGCAGGAAAATGCACGAAGGCGAGTTCATCCGCTTGTTCGACGGACAGCGCCTGCTCATGGGCGAGGTGGTTCTCGATTACCGCGATGTTGTCTTTTATTTCAACGCAAAGAAGAACGTCTCTTCGACTCGGCTCTTTTTATCGATCGCGGGCAACGGAAATCCGTTCATCGAAAAATCCGAATCGAAACAGACTTTCCTCAAAGTCGAGTTCGGGCTCGGGATCACGGTCGAGGCGCTCCGCCACACGCGAGGCGAGATCAACGGTCAGCGGCTGAACACCGGGGTCAAAGTCGATGCGTCGCTCGCGGACAAAATCGCGCTCGACAACCGAATCGATGTTCTCATCAGCGATCTTCACCGCCGGGCCCGCGCGTTGGGCGGACGATTTGATCTCAACCCGACCCGATCGGAGTACCTGATTTCAAATGACCCGGTTAAGCTGCGCGAAGGCGACATTCTGCTTCCGCGTGACGGCGGAGGTGAGCTGCTCTTGCGGATTTCCTGCAATTACACTCGGAAAACCGGCGTGCTCGAAGTCCTCGAAAGCGGACGCTCGATTTACATTGGCGGTGCCCTGATTCGTGAACAGGCGAACCTCGCGGACGGAGACACGATCACGATCGGCGAAGGCCGATTTCTGCGGTGCAACTTCACCGATCGCACGATCGAAGAAGAGCGAAACGTCATCAACCGACTTCAAGTTCAAGATTTGAGTCACCGATACTCGAAGCGAACTGTGGCGCTCGACAACGTCAGTTTTCCAGTTGAACGCGGCGAGATGGTTTGCGTGATGGGACCGAGCGGATGTGGAAAAAGTACGCTGCTCAAAACGCTCGCCGGGCACCTGCGACCGGATCAGGGCCAGATCAATCTCAACGGAGTCGAACTCTACGGCTCGCGCCGGAATCGAAAGCGCCTGACGCCCTACCTGTCCTACATTCCTCATGAAGAGGCGATCGAATCGCGGCTGACGGTTGAGGAAAATATCGACCTCGCCGCCGCCATCCGCGCTCCCCATTTGAGCGACGCAGAGCGCAAACGTCGCGCGGACGCCCGGCTCGTTGAACTTGGCTTGAGCGAGCTCCGGCACCGAACCGCGGGTGAGCAGGCGAATCAGACGCTCAGCGGCGGCCAGAGAAAACGCCTGAATGCGGGGCTCGACATGATCGGGATTTCAGATGTTTACCTTTTTGATGAGCCAACTTCGGGCCTGTCGTCAAAGGACTCCGAACACGTTCTCGAGATCATCCGAGGCCTCGCCCACAACAAAATCGTCCTCGTCAGCATCCATCAGCCGAGCGCCCGACTCTTCCACCTTTTCGACAAGGTGATCCTCCTCGACCAAGGTGGTAAGCTCGCTTTTTTCGGCACTCCTCAGCAGACACTGGATTATTTTCATCGCGTCCACGCCGAGGAATCGATGCGCGAAGAAGGCGGGCCCACGCCAACTCAGCCAGAGTTTATTTTCGATGTGTTAGAGACTCCGCTCCGCGATTTGAGCGGCGCGGTGATCTACGAGGAAGATCATCGGGGCCACGTCACGCCTTCTCGGCGTTTCAGTCCAAGTTTCTGGGCAGACCGCTTTCAAACCTATCGGCTATTGGAGGAAGTCCAGCTTGAGGAGCCAGAAGCCGATCCCAATCCAGTTAAGCCTCCGCCAACTCCGCGGAGGCGCTTGCGTGACGAGCTTGTCCAGTTCAACACCCTCTTCAAGCGCGCGTTTCTCAGCAAACTGCGCAACCGCGCGAACCTGACGTTGACCTTGCTGATGTCGCCGCTTCTGGCGCTCCTCGTCTCTTTCGTTCTGCGTTATTCGGAGACCGGCGCTTACGATTTCGCCTCGGCATTTCACATTCCGACCTACCTCTTTTTATCGCTCGTCATCGGAATGTTTCTCGGTCTGACCAACAGCGCCGACGAGATTCTGCGGGATCGAACTCTCCTTCAACGAGAGCGAAATCACCGAATTCGAATCTCCTCTTACATTCTCACAAAATTCCTCGCTCTGGCGATTTTCGCGCTGATCCAATGCGTAATTTACGTCGTCATCGGCGCGCTGATGCTTTCGATTCGCGGGATGTTTCTCGTCGATCTGCTCTGGATTTACTCGACTACGCTGATCGGCGTCGCGACCGGCCTCGTCATCTCAAGCGTCGTGCCGAATTCAAAGACGGCGATGAACGTGATCCCGCTGATTTTGATTCCGCAGATCATCCTCGGCGGCGCGCTGATCAAATACGAGGAGATGAACGGGGCGCTCCGGAGCGGTTGGTGGTGGTCGAGCGCCGGATCGGAAGAAGCCGGCGTCAGCAAGCTCGAAGTTCCCCAGATCTGCAACATCATGCCACTACGCTGGTCGTACGAGGGCCTGATTATTTCTTATGCGAATCACAATCCGTTGACCAGCCTTCAGAATCAGCTCAACAAGCGGATCTTGGCCCTCGCGACGAAGGATGATTTTACTCCAGAAGATAAGAAGAAGCTCAACCAAGCTCGAGATGTACTCGCGGCTCTGACCGGCCTGGAAGCGGAGAGCCCAGCAAAGATTCGCGAGGCGTTAGGCGAACTCAGGCACCAGATGCGCAGCGGCGAGCCCTTGAATCTCTCGATCTTCAAGACAGCAGCTGCTGATTCCAAAACGAAGGTCAATCCCGGCCAACTTTACGTAAATGAGAAGGTGAACCTCTTGTTCATGGCCGCCAAAGCCGAGCAAGCGGACTACCGAAACAAAAACAGCCGATTTCCGAATGTCTTTTTCGGCGAGAAGAAGGAATTTTCGATCGACTGGTCGATGCCGCTGCCTGGCGGCAAAGAATATCAGATCAAGCACGATCGAATGGTAGAAACGATCCCTTTAGATCTCGGTGTTTTGTTCCTTTTCGGTGCCGCTGCGATGGTCGTCCTTTATTTCAGTGTCAGGCTCCGGACGCGCTGGGTCTGATCGGTTCCGAGACGCCCGAGATTTCCTTAATTCATCTTGATGATCAATTTTGGCTGAGTAGCTTGCCCATCGCCTGCCCCGATCGATGGATATCCTCATCACCTACTTCCGTTTAGCCGAACGGACGGCCTCGGAAGTTTACTCCGCTGACCTCGCTCGCCTCCTCAGCGACGGGTTCAATCGAGTCGGAGTTTTGGCGTCGAAACACGGCCGTCTCGCCGACGAGTTGGCTTCCGAAGGAGTCACCGTGGTTCAGCACCCGTCCGAGCTCCCTTTCCGGCCAGACGTGATTCATGGGCATTGCAATCTGGAAACGATGATTGCGCTGATGAGCTTCCCAACAACGCCGGCAGTTTATCTTTGCCACAGCCACTTGCAGCGACGCGAACAACCGCCGATGCACCCGAGGATTAAACGTTACCTCGCGCTAAACGCCCGAATTGGCCAATGGCTGCTGAATCAGCTCGGACTGGCGCAGGAAGAAGTCCAGATCGTTCCTGGTTATGTCGATTTCGAACGGTTCGGCGATCCGCGTCGAGTTCCGGAACGCCCGGCAAAAGCTCTCGTTTATGACCGAACCACCTGCCCCGGAAAGCATCTCGATATTCTCGAAAACGCCTGCATCTGCAGCGGCGTCGAGCTGGACATCGTCGGCGATTTGATTGGCAAGGTTCCGACTCGGCCAGAAATTCTGCTGCCAAAATACGACGTCGTTTTCGCCTCCGGACGCTCGGCGATGGAGGCGCTTGCAGCCGGCTGCGGAGTGATCACGACGAGTGGCGGCCGTTTTGGCGAGCTGGTCACTCGGGATAATCTTGGCGAAATGCAGGATCGAAATTTCTGCGTCGATGATTTCCCGGACTGCCCTGAACAGACGGTCAAACGCCTCGCCGCGGAGTTTCAAACCTGGGATTGGCGAAAGCTCGCCCCGGTCGCTGATCGACTTCGTCAGGAGGTCGATCCTAGAACCGTGCGGATCGCTCACGAGCGAATTTACCGCGCTGCGATCAGAGATCATCAACTCAATCCCCTGAGTCCAGAGCACGAATTTCCAGCGGTCGCCGAATGGCTCGTCGGAATGGCTGATCAGCATCAAAAGCTCGACAGCGGCTACCTCGAAATTCAAAGCCGGATCACCCGGGATCAGAAAACGCGCAAGGCGACCGAACGACGTCAGGAAAATCTAAACCAGCAGCTGCAGACTGAGCGCGAAAAGGTGAGAGCGGCGCGTCGGGCTCTTTTTGAGGGCGGAAATATCGCGACTCGCGGACTGCGCAAGCGCCTCGAAGGCGAATGGCGGGATATTCAGAAGGAGCACGGGTCGGACGAAATCCTGACCGCTGGACTTCCTCCGGAGCCCGACAACGATGATGATACAACGGATCCAGACGATGATCCAAATAAGGGCGTTGAGCTTTCCGGATAATCTAATAGAAAGGCAAAGGCATGGCTAGCTACACAGAAGACGACATCAAATCCCTCGATTGGCGCGAGCACATTCGCCTCCGCCCAGGGATGTACATCGGCAAACTCGGTGACGGCACCTCGACGGACGATGGAATTTACCTATTATTGAAAGAGGTCATCGATAACTGCATTGACGAATTCGTGATGGGCCACGGAAAGACGATTGAAATCAAACTCGATGGTCGGCAGCTGGCTGTTCGCGATTTTGGCCGCGGCATTCCACTAGGGAAGCTGATGGACTGCGCTGCCAAGATCAACACGGGAGCAAAGTATGATTCGAAAGCGTTTAAGAAGTCAGTTGGTTTGAACGGCGTCGGCATCAAAGCCGTCAACGCGCTTTCATCGAGTTTCCACATCCAGGCTTATCGCGAGGGCAAAACAAAATCGATCGATTTCTCCCAAGGCAAAGTTGTAGAAGAGATGAAGCGACCGAAGTCTTCAAAAGACGAGAGTGGCACTGCCTTGGTTTATGAAGCTGATTCGGAACTATTTGGCGAATATCAATACGATAATTCGATCATAGAGCGGATGATGCGCAACTACGCGTATCTCAATCAAGGATTAACGCTAAATTTCAACGGCAAGCGCTTCCGCTCCAAGAACGGACTTCTGGATCTCTTACATGAAAACCTTGGCGACGACAAACCACTCTATCCGGTAATCCATCTAAAAGACGAAGACATCGAAGTCGCCTTTACGCATTCAAACCACGTGGGCGAAGACTATTTCAGTTTCGTCAACGGTCAAAACACGACCCAGGGCGGCACCCACCTGAATTCATTCCGCGAATCTCTGGTCAAGGTCGTCCGTGATTTCTCCAAGAAGGCGTATGAACCTTCAGATATTCGACAAGGGATCGTCGCAGCCGTCAGCATTCGTGTCGTGGAACCGGTTTTCGAATCGCAGACGAAAACCAAACTGGGCTCTACCCACATGGAACCCAAAGGGCAGACGATTCGAACCTATGTAGGCCACGTTCTAGGCCAATTGATCGATAATTTCCTCCACCAACACAAACAGGTCGCCGACTCACTCCTTGAGAAGGTCGTACAGTCGGAGAAGGAGCGGAAAGAAATTAAGGGCATTCAAAAAGCGGCCCGAGAGGGCTCGAAAGTCGCCAAAGTTCACAACAAAAAGTTGAGAGACTGCCGAGTCCATTACTCGACCAAGCACAAGCTCGCCAAGGAAACCACGCTATTCATCACTGAGGGCGATTCAGCGAGCGGATCAATCACAACGGCTCGAAATGCCGATATTCAAGCCGTATTCAGCCTGCGCGGGAAGCCTCTGAATTGTTACGGAAAATCCCGGAAGATCGTTTATGAAAACGAAGAATTTAACCTCCTTCAGCACGCGCTTGATATCGAGAACGGCATTGACAAACTCCGATATAACAAAGTTGTCCTCGCCACAGATGCGGATGTGGACGGAATGCACATTCGGCTGCTCTTGATTACCTTTTTCGTTCAATTCTTTCCCGATCTGATCCGCGATGGCCATCTCTTTATTCTAGATACGCCGTTGTTTCGTGTCCGAACCAAAAAGGACACTCGCTATTGCTATACAGACGAGGAACGGCTGAAAGCGATTGATGAACTAAAGCCGAATCCCGAAATCACGCGATTCAAAGGTCTCGGCGAAATCTCTCCGCACGAGTTCAAGCAGTTCATCGGACAAGGCATTCGGCTCGACCCGGTTGAACTTCCTCCAAGCAGCAAAACAATCAGCGAGCTTCTGGCATTCTACATGGGCAAGAACACTGATGAGCGCCAGCAATTCATTATTCGGAATCTCCGCGTTGAAGGGGACGTGCTGGAAGAAAAGAGCAAAGAAGCGGCTTAAATCAGCCGTGCTCCGTACAACACGGGCAAGGCTGAACCCAATGGCCGGGGCTGATCTCTTTCATCGTGAGATCGACTTCGATGCTGTGTTTCCAATTCGGATGTCCAACCCGATGGCCGAAAGCGCAGCCCGCAGGCGGATTGATTGGCGAAGGGACATCACCTGGTAGCGGCTTGTGCTTGCGTTTGACGGTCGGATCCGGGACTGGGATCGCCTCGATCAGCGCCTTCGTGTAGGCGTGTTGAGGGTTTTCGTAGATTGCGTCAGCATCTGCAAGTTCGACGATTTTACCAAGATACATTACTGCGATCCGGTCCGAGATGTGCCGGACGATGGCAAGATCATGGGCAATAAATAGGTAGGATAGACCGAGTTCCGACTGAAGGTCCATCATCAGGTTCAGGACCTGGCTCTGAACGGAAACGTCGAGCGCGGAAACCGGTTCATCGCAAACAATCAGGTTAGGATTCAGGGCAATCGAACGAGCGATCCCGATTCGCTGACGCTGCCCGCCCGAAAACTCGAACGGAAACCGGTGAATCGCCGATTCGTTCATACCGACTTTCTCCAGCAGCTGCTGGACGGCTTTGCGGCGTTCGCGACGCCTTCCAATTCTATGAATCAGAAACGGCTCCTCCAAAATCGATCCCACATTCAACCTCGAATTCAGCGACTCCGCCGGATCTTGGAAAATCATCTGCAGTTCCCGCCGCAACGGCATTTGCTGCAATCGCCGCGCTCGGAGGAATCCTAGGCCTGCTGGCAAGATCGTTCCGACCACTCCAAGAATCAGCCTGAGCATGAAACCGCCAGGGCCATAGACAAATCCAGCGACGCCAAGGAGAATCGCGACGGCTGCGAAAGCGAAAAATTCGCGCGGGTGAGCTTTGCGGTAACTGCCGAGGTCGGTTTTCTGGTTTGCGATGTCAACGCCGTCGATCACAACCTGGCCAGCCGTCGGCTTTAGGAGATTCACGACGCATTTGCCCAGTGTCGACTTGCCGCAGCCGGACTCACCAACGAGGCCTAACGTCTCGCCTTCGTTGATGTGCAGTGAAACTCCGTCGACGGCTTTACACACGCCAACGGGTCGAAGAAAAACGCCGCCCTTAACAGGGAAATGCATTTTGAGATCGCGAACCTCAAGAAGGCGTTTCGGTTCGTCGCTCATGAGTTTACAAAACAGGGGCAGGCTTCAATCCAATGATCCGGCGAGATTTCGCGGTAGGCCGGGCGCTCGGCGACCTGCTCAGAGGTGTGAGTGTTAGGACAACGTGAAGCGAAGCGACAACCGCTGGGCATTTCCGCCAGCGAGGGAACATTGCCCTCGATTGTCTTGAGACGAGATTTTCTGGGCGTCTCCAGCCGCGGCATCGAGGCAAGAAGCCCCTGAGTGTATGGATGCTGCGGGTTCTGGAACAACTCGACCACGGGAGCGCGTTCGACGACTCGCCCGGCGTACATCACGACGACATCATCGCAAGTTTCGGCGATCACACCGAGGTCATGTGTGATGAGGATAATCGCCATCCCGAGCTCACTCTGCATCGCTTGCATCAGATCCAGGATTTGAGCCTGAACCGTCACATCGAGTGCTGTTGTGGGTTCGTCGGCGATCAGCAGCTTCGGCCCCATTGCCAGCGCAATCGCAATCACAACGCGTTGGCGCATTCCACCGGAAAGCTGATGTGGATACTCGTTTGCTCGAATTTCAGGAGCCGGAATTCCGACCTTGTCGAGAATCTCGATGGTACCCCGTCGTGCATCTTCACGCGTGATCCCCGGCTTATGGAGTTCGAAAACTTCGTCAATTTGCGCGCCAATCTTTTGCACCGGATTCAGAGCCGTCATCGGCTCCTGGAAGATCATGCTGATGTCATTTCCACGGAGGTGTGCCATCTCCGTCTCATCCAGATCGAGCAATTCCTTCCCTTCGAATTCAATGCTACCAGCGAGCACTTTGCCCATCGGGCGGGGAAGAAGCTGCATGATCGAAAACGCACTCACACTTTTCCCACAGCCAGATTCTCCTACGATTCCAAGCGTACGACCGGACTCCACGGAAAACGAAACACCATCGACAGCCGTCAATTGACCGGCGTCGGTGTCGAAAGCGATCTGAAGATCTCGGACTTGGAGAATTGGTGAGGGCATTCAGTTTTTCTTCTGCTGGTGCTGGTCGTGAACCAGAATATCGGCTGGAAACGTTTCGCCCTTCTTCCGAGCGGCAAGCGTCTCGGCCTTCATTTCTTCATCGATCCAGAATACGGAGTGATCTTCGCTGTTGTAGGCAATGCGATGGTCATGAAATTCCGGGAATCGCATCCAACGCCACTTGCTCATTCGATAGAATGGTTTGGTGAAACCAGGATTGAAGGCGGCATAGTCGTGAATGCGTTGCTGAAGATCGTAAGCAAGCCTGGTGATTTCTTCCATCGTTTCAGCGGCCTTGTATTGATCTACGAGCTTGTCCACTTCCGGCACAGCCATCATCGTCACGTTATTGGTATTGGCGCGAGGCTTTGGATTATCAACATAAGGCTCCACGAAAGCGTGGGAAGAGTGATACGTCTCCCAAAAGCGTGGATACCATTCGACGCTTACGCCCAGACCGGAGAACATGAGTTCGTGATTCTTCTCTGACTGAACTTCCAGAGCAGAAGCGAATTCCAGGTTTTCCAGATTGAGCTCAACTCCAGCCTTGATCGCGTCGCGCTTTAGGATCACGCCGAAATCTCGCGCCCATGGATGCCCGATCGTCATACGAATCTGCAGTTTATCTCCGTTTGAATTCATCAAGATACCCTGCGGACTCATTTTCGTAAAGCCTGCCTCAGCAAACAATTCACGGGCACGGCGAGGATCAAATTCGCGAGCTTTGATGTTTGGATTTGTGACCTCGGCATAGCCATCTGCGGGTCCCTGCATCCGGACGTAGTCGCCATAGAAAACCTGGTCGAGGATTGCATCCCAATTCAACGCATGTTGGACACCTTCGCGAACACGCTGATCGTTCAGGGGCGGTCGGAACGAATTAATGCGAAAGCCCCAGGTTACCCGCGGTCGCTCGTTGTAAAAGACCACTTTTTGAATGTAGCCACCTCGGACGTTTTTATCGTTCGCTGGACTCAGAGTATCATGCCACTCTTCGCCAAGACTCACATTGTACCAATCCAATTTCCCTTGGCGGAAGAGTTCTAGTGCCTGGGCCGAGGTGGGAACGACGCGGAGGCGGATCTTATCTACATTAAAGCGATGCTTGTAATATTTGCGATCCTTCAACCACCAGTCTTCAATTCGTTTCACGACGAAGAACTGATTCTCGACCAGGTTATCATAATCGACTGTGTACGGCCCGGTCGTAGGCTCAAAAATACCGTTGTAGTTTTCGGTATAGTCTTCGTCAAGGTGTGTGTAGAAATGCGCAGGGATCGGACGGACATTCGTGCGATAAACAATGTCCGGCTTCACCGCCATAAATGTCAGCGAAAACGTGCGATCATCAAATTTCGTGATGTTTTTGTAGTACTCTTTGAAATAGTCGTTGTACCACGGAGCTTGAAGCCATTCGCTGCCCATGAAGTAGAACATGAAAAAATAGTCCTCGGTGGTGACTGGGTGTCCGTCCGAATAGCGCGCATCAGGATCAATGCGATAGTAGACAGTTTTACCGTTCGGGTCGACGGCCCATTCGCTACAGATGCCTGGAATAGGATTCATCGTTTCCGGATGAGTTACCGTAGAACCCATCCCGCCCGGGCCGCCGTTGTTATCGAGAAGATAGCCTCGAAATCCGTGACTGGCATTCGGTCCTACCACGCGAACCGTGCGTGGGTAGTCTGGTATCTGGAAATTCAGTGTGCCGCCCTTCTTTGCCTCTGGAGAGCCGAGCTCTGTCTCTTCAGAGCCATTTTCCCAAACGAGATCGGCAGGCAATTTATCGATGCTGGAGAAAACGAATTTCTTTGGATCGGCCGCGTAGAACTCCTCGGCGAGCTTCGCGATGTCATACTTTGGCTTGCGAGCGAAGAGCTCGGCTTCGCTGATGCCGAAGGCCCGAGTATCCTCGATTGGCGTGGAGGTGGTTTCGCCTCCGACAGGCTTAGTCGGGTCTTCGGAATTTGGGGTAGTTGGGTCTGCTGGCTCGTCGGAACCGCATCCGACCAGAAAGGCGGCGAACGCCGCGCTAAGGAGGAAATTGATCAGTTTCATAGTGATTTGTAGGGGTGAGAAGGAATAAGTATCAACGATACACGGTGAATTTTTTCGGGTCAAAGGCCTCGCGAACACCTTCGCCAATAAAGGTGATGAGCGTGAGAACGAAAACCATGGCGCAGAAGGCGGAAGTTACGATCCACGGTGCCGTTCTTACTTGAGACGATCCTTCCTTAAGAAGAATGCCCCAGCTGGGCTGGTCTGCGGGAATTCCGAAGCCAAGATAATCAAGCGCGGTCAGCGAAGCAATCGCTCCAGCGACCAGAAATGGAAGGAAGGTTATGATTGTAGCGATCGAATTCGGGAGAATGTGCACAAAAATAATGCGCCCAGTGCTCGCACCTGAGAGTCGTCCAGCGGAAACGTAGTCGCGTGCCTTTTCGCGAAACGTGGACGACCGGAGATAGAGCGCGACGCTGGTCCAGGAAAACGCGATCATCACGAAGACGATCAGGCCTATTCGAATAGGCGTAGGGAGTTTACTGGGCACGTAAGCGATCAGCATGATGACAACGTAGAGAAACGGAATATTAGCCCAGATTTCAACGAATCGCTGGCCGATGAGATCGATTTTGCCACCGAAGAACCCCATAATGGCTCCGAGTGTTACGCCGATGAGGTTGACGCCGACAAGGTACAAGAGGGCGGAAACCATCACGATCCGGAAGCCGTAAAACAGTACTGCGAAGACGTCTCGCCCAAGGCCGTCAGTCCCAAGCAGAATTCGCGCATCTAAGTTTGCGGGTAGCGGATGGCGGAGGCGTTTGCCGGATTCACCGATTTCGTAGCCCGCAATTTCCGGATCGATGTATTCGTAGGCGTCCCATGGAATCGCTGGCCAAAGGATCCAGTTGCCTTCGTCTTTTTCGTCGAATTTGCGTTGGAGCTCGCGGTAGTCGACCTCCCAGGGATAGTCGAGCCCAAACTGATCACCGGTATTTATTGCTGTGTAAGTCGGGAAATACCAGCTGCCTTCATAAGAGACGATGATCGGACGTTTATTGATCAATAGTTCGGCAACGACCGACAATAGCAACAGAACTCCAAGAATGACGAACGACCAGAAACTACGCCGAATGGATCGGAACCTGCGCAGCTTCTTTTCAGTAAGCGGATTTGGCCGCCAGAATATAAATAGCCAGACCAACAGACTGAACAGGGTCAATTTTGTGAGCGACGAAATGATGGTTCCTGCTAATTCCCTTGGCGCGATCCATTCATGGGTAATCAACGCAAGGCCAAGCAACGCCAGCAGGACCGCGAAAGTGCGGCGCCAACGTGTCCAGTTTATCTTGCGCAGAATTGAAATCATAATGAGCAGCTGCTAGCGGAAACTGACCCTTGGATCGGCGATGGCTACGAGGATGTCCGATACAATGTTTCCGATGAGCATCAGGGTGGAAGTGATGAGGACGAGGATCATCAGGACGGGGAAATCTCGGTCTTCGATGGACTCAAAGAAGAGCAGGCCGATCCCGCTGATGTTGAAAATTTTCTCGATGAGGAAGCTCCCGCCGAGGAGCGCGCCGACCTGGTGTCCGAGGTTCGTGGCGATGGGAATGAGCGAATTTCGCAAGGCGTGCTTTCGGACGGCTTGACGAAAGGGAACGCCTTTGGCCACAGCCGTCCGAACGTAGTCAGCCGCGAGGTTTTCCATGAGGTGGTTCTTCATGAGAAACGTGACGAATGCAAATTGGCCGATGACGTAGCAAAGCAAGGGAAGGGCTGAGTGATGAAGGAGATCACCGACTTTTCCGAAGAAAGAGAGTTCATCAAAATTCAAGCTTTTGTGACCGGTGTCGGGAAACCAGCCAGCCCCGGCAGCGAGGTGAAACCAGAGCAGGATCCCAAGAACATAACCCGGAATTGCGTAGCCCATGAAGACAAGAATCGAGGTGCTGTTGTCGAGGAATGTGTTGTGCCGAACGGCCTTGAAAACCCCGAGTGGCAGTGAAATGCAGTAGACGATGAGCAGAGTTGCGAAGCCGTAGTAGAGCGAGATGCCGACCCGCTTGGCGATGACGTTTTCGACCGGCTGCTTGTGGATGAAGGAAACGCGGAATTCGCCCCGACACAGGTCGCCGAGCCACTTCACGTAGCCGATCATAAGTGGATCCCCGAGGTAAAATTGCTCCTTCAGCCGCTCGATTTGTGCCTCGGTCAGGCCTCCAGTCGCGCCGCCGGTTCCAGAGTTGGAAGATTGCATCGTCGCCTGGGCCTCGATCTGCTGGATGGGCCCACCCGGAACTTTCGTCGTGATCAGAAACACCAGAAAGGTCACGCCGATGAGCGTCGGAGGAATCAGGAGTAGTCTGCGGATGAAATATCCGGTCATGCGTGAGCTTGGGGGCGTGCTGGGGTGAGGTTGCGCAGAAAGTGAGTGCGGATTGGTCCAGGCTTCAACGTGATTTTCCAGTTTGAATCCTGGCAGGTTGGGGGAGACTACCGGCTGTGCGCTCCCTTGCAATTTTCATCGTCACCGCATCGCTGATCGGCCTGGTCAGTTGCGACAATTCAACTCGTGCCGACCGAGCAGCTGCTGACGGTGTCCTCCTGCTCGGCAACGGTGCCGAACCGAAGGCGCTCGACCCACATCTGATCCAGAGCGTCGGCGACAGCAACCTCATGATCGCCCTGTTTGAGGGGCTCGTCAGCTACGACAAGGACAGCGACCTGACCGATGCCCCGGGGGTGGCGGAGACCTGGGAGCACACCGACGATTTCAAAATTTGGACGTTTCACCTGCGGAAGGACGCGAAGTGGTCGGATGAGGCGGCTTCGCCGGTCACGGCTCACGATTTCATCTACGGACACCGGCGGATTCTGACGCAGAAGCTCGGCTCGCCCTACGCGTCGATGCTCTACTACCTGGTTAACGCCAAGGCTTATAACGAGAACGATTACACCTTTTTCTTGTTCGGTCAGGAGGACGATGATTCGCCGGTGGACTGGAAAATTCTGGAGACGGTCGATCGAACCGGCATGGAGAAAATCGAGGAGGTGCCGGCTTTGAAAGATTGTGGTCTCGACGGTCGACGGCTTGGCGAGTTGCTGGAAAGTGCCGATGAGTTCGAGTGGCCGAAGGAAATTGCGGAGGAAAAGCGGCCTGCGATCGCGGCGGCGGTCGAGGCATTCGGCAAGCGGCCCAAGTTTAACCAGACCGGGCTGAATCACCTCGCGATCGATGACTTGGAGGAGCTGCAGGCGGACCCCGCGCTCTTCCTTTGGCCGGAAGCCGTGCCAGCAGCTGCTCGCGAAAAAATCATCGCGCGCCTCCTCGAATTTAAAGAGGGCGAAGAGAAAAAGGGTGGCCAACGGCTCTGGGAAATCGCAAATGTCGGGGCGAATGCGCTCGACGATTACACGATCCAATACACCCTCGACCTCCCTGCCGATTTTTTCCCGTCCGTCCTCAAACACGCGACCTGGCTGCCAGTCCACCGCCCGACGATCGAGAAATGGGGCAATGCCGAGGAAGAGGGCGAGTTCGCCGCGATGACAAAGCGATTCAGCCTCTGGCAGCGTCCAGGAAATCACGTTAGCAACGGGCCGTTTCAGCTGAAATCCTGGCGGGTGAACCATTCGGTCGTCGTCGAGCCCAATCCAAATTACTGGGATCGCGAGACGGTGAAGCTGAACGAAATCTGGTTCCTTCCGCTCAACCACGAGGCCACCGAAGAGCGAATGTTTCGTGATGGACTGGTCCACGTGACCTACGCCGTGCCTGCAAATGTTCGGAATTGGTACGCCGAGGAAAGAACGGACGTTCTCCGACGCGAACCGTACGCGGGAAGCTACTTTTATCGGATCAACATTGGCGAAAAATGCGAAATACCGGCGCTGAAAGACAAGCGAGTGCGCAAAGCGTTGGCGCTGGCGATCGATCGTCAGGCGCTGACCAAAAACGTAACCCTTGGCGGCGAGCAGTCAGCTACCGGATTTTCCTTCCCGATCGGCTTGTACGAGCCGCCGAATCGAATCAAGTTTGACCCGAAAGAAGCGCGGAAACTCCTGGCCGAGGCCGGTTTTCCCGATGGCGAGGGTCTTCCCAGGATCGAAATCAAGATCAACACCCAGGAAACTCACCGCGCAATTGCCGAGTCCATCCAGGCCATGTGGAAAGAGCACCTCAACATCAAAGCGTCGATCGACAACCAGGAATGGAAAGTTTACCAGGAATCGGTCTACAACCAAGAATATCAGATCGCGCGAAGCGGCTGGATCGCGGATTTCATGGACGCAACGACCTATCTCGACATGTGGCGGACCGGCGACAGCAACAACAACACAGGTTGGGGCAACAAAGATTACGACCGACTGCTTCGCGAAGCTGCAGTTGAGACTTCACCCGAAGCGCGACGGGCGAAAATGGTCGAAGCTGAGGAAATTCTTCTCGATGAGCTGCCGATGATCCCGATTTACTGGTACACGCGAGTCTACCTGATCGATCCGCGAGTCCAGAACTGGAATCCGCTGGTCCTCGACAAGCGCGACTACAAACATGTCTGGCTGGACCCCTCGAAGTAGAAATTTCGGAACGGGGCCAGCCTCAGAATCAGCCAGCAGCTGCCGCCATCGAGACGTCGTCGCTGCTGGCTTTGATGTCATCGAGCAACGCGACGAATTGATCCGAAAGGGTTCGGAGAGTCGAAAAAGTATTGTAAAGCGGATGGTCCGGAGCGGCGTCCATCTGCATCAGCTCGCTGAAACCCTTCACAACCGCGATCAAATTTCGCATGTCGTGCCGCACGTCCTTGTTCGCCATCGGATTCGGGGCGATCGAGCCGGAGGCAACCGTATTAAGGCAGCTTTGCATCAAGTTCTGGATCTTGCCGAGAATGTTCGCGCTGGTGTCGACGACGTAGCCGATATGTTCGTCTCCGAACTCGGCGGTGTGCGCCGGAAGAAGCGCTGCGTGCTGCTGCATTTGCTGGGTCAGGCCCGCGAGCTGATGCAGGACGTGAGGAATTGGGTCGTTTGAACTCATGATCAAGGTGGATAGTGGAAGTTACGTAAACTCCAATATTTATAGTATTTAAATATAAATTTTGCAAATATAAATCCCTCCTGAAGGTCTGATGCTTCCAAAAGCGCTCAGTCACCTCTCGTTTTGTCAGGGAAATTTTGGACGCGGCAGCTGGAAATCAGTATGACGAAAAATTGTGTGGGCAGCCGCTGACGAGTCCGAAATTGCCGCTATCAGCTCACAAAAAAACGCGGAGGACATTTCGTCCCCCGCGCTTGGAAAAATCTAATTTCTCGGTCGATCCCAGAATTAATTCCCGCCACTTCTGCGGCCTTTGCCAGCCTGCGGAGCTTGGCCACGTCTCGAAACGCCGCTACGCCCCATACCTTCGATCACGTCCTCCGTGATGTCCTTGAGCTGATCATCAGCCCTGTTATAAAGCGCGGGCGGATCCGCTTTCAAAAAGTGCACTCCCTTCTCTTCATCTTTTCGCGTCAGGCGGCCTCGGGACCAGACCGTCCCGCCGTTCGATCGCTTCAGACGCACATCGCGCAACTCCACAGAGTGCGAGACCTCGGTCGTCGCCCCCGAAGTAGCAGCTGCTCCGACCGCCGCCCCCGCAAGGCTGGCTGCCGCGGCTCCGATAATCACAGTGTTCTCGGCTTTGCGATTGACCCGTCCCGTCGCGTTGTAATCCTGGATCGTGCCCGTAAGGACGTAGTCAGCGTCACCGCCCTGACCAGGGTAGTAGACTTTTTCAAAAAGTCCGCTGTGATCGATGTGCCGGGCGACCTGCTTCGAAACACCAGGCGCAATTTGTCCGCCCGGGTAGCCTTCACGACCGTTCACACGCCAGACGTCGTCTCCGATCCGCACATTGATCTTCTCATCCCGCGGCGAGCGATCTTTAAAAGTTTCAACCCGCAGACTCCCCGGAATGTGGCTGCGGCCCCACTTGTCTTCTTCAGTAAGGGAGTAGCTGATCTGATGGGAGCAGGAAGAGAGGCCCAGTGCCGCCAAACCGGCCAAAAGCAGCGAAATTTGATGAATCGTTTTCATAAATGGGAAGTATCAGAGTTTCTGAATGACCCGGATTCTAAAAAGAAAAATGACTATAGTCAATAGAATGAATTCGCGAATCTGACCAAACTTGGCCAAATTGCGTCAAGAAAGCGAGAAAAATTTTGCGGAAGCAGTTTTCGCTCATTTCTCCTAAGTAGTTGGTTGTGAACGAAAGTGATGGGCAAAGTAGTGGTGGCTTCCAGCCGCCATTGGCCGCTCAGCGAGGATGCGCGGCGGCTGGAAGCCACCGCTACAGAGCCGCAGAGCAACAACACCCAGGAATTGCACGCGGCTGAATTTTAATGACTGGCAGTTCTTTAATTCTGGACACTCTGTCAGGGTGGTTGAACCTTTCCAGAATGAGCCCGGCCGAAAGCGGCAAAAACTGGAAACGAGCGCGCAGCCCCGAACAAATCGAGGTTCGCCGAAAATCGATCCTGTCAGCAGCTGCTGAACTTCTTGATTCTGGAGGAATCGAGGCTGCTGGCCTGTCGGCGATTGCGCGGAAGGCTGGGCTGTCGAAGGCCAATCTATATCGCTATTTTGAGAGCCGCGAGGCGATTTTGATGAAGCTGCTGATCGAGGAACTTCGCGCCTGGTCCGATGATTTTCAGCGCGAACTGGCCGAGGCTCCCGGTCGACGCAATTTGGAGGATCTCGCGGATTTGCTGGGCGGATCGGTCGCCCGTCGGCCGCGTTTTTGCCTGCTTTTTGCCTCGATGGCCGTCGTGCTTGAGCAGAACCTGAGCATCGAGGCCGTTTCTGCCGGTAGGAGAGAATTGAAGGATCAACTTTCAGAGCTGGTTCTCCCGCTCAGCGAAGCCGTCCCGGAATTAAGTGACTCCCAGTTACTTGAATTTCTGTCGATGCACTCAGTCTTTCTAGCGGGCCTCTGGCCTACGGCAAATCCACCCAAAACAATTCGCTTGGCTCTTGAAAATCCGGAACTCACTGAGCTGTCCGTGAAATTCGAGTCGCGAATCGCAGCCCACGCCTTGGTGCTTTTGCGGGGGCTTGAGGCGAGTTGAGAGGTCGCAACTCGCTATTTTCGCAGGAAAATTTCGCTCGTGACCACTAACTTGAGCAGATCCCGAAAGCCCAGATCAGGCTTGCTTGCGATTCGATCAATTTCCTTCCGGTCGCTCGCCTCCATCGTTCGACCGGTCGCGTAGGTGAGAATCTTCGTAGTCAAATTCCGCGAAAAGAGGTCGAAGTCGCGAGTCAATATTTCCTTCAGACCAGCGATGTCTTGGAAATCCTCGCCGCTCGGCATTTTGCCAGAAGGATTGATCTGATGGCCGGATTCGTAGCTCGTTCGCCAACTTCCAGTCGCATCAAAATTCTCCAGCGCGAAACCGAGCGGATCGATTTTTTTATGGCAGTCGTTGCACGACTCGACCGTCCGGTGCTTGGCGTAGAGCTCGCGAATCGTCAGCTCGCCTCGGGCATCCGGCTCGGGAATTTCCACATCGGGCGGGGGAAGCGACGGCGGGGTTCCAAGCAGGTTTTCGAGAATCCAAATCCCGCGAATGACCGGAGAAGTGTCGACGCCGTTGGCTGACGCCGTGAGCACGGAAGTCTGGCCCAGCAAACCGCCCCGATGATCGATTCCGGCCAGCGAAACTCGTTGGAATTCAGCGGTCGTGTTCACTTTTCCGGCTAAGCCGTAGTGACGAGCGAGATTCGCGTTAAGGAATGCGAAATCCGAGTCGAGGAAGGTCGAAATCGGAAGGTTCTCAGTCAGCAGCTGCTGGACGAATTTCGTCGTCTCGACAACCATCGCTTCGTCGATTCGATTCCGATGATATTCGAAAAACTTCATCGGATCCGGGGCCATCTCGACGGTGTTGTCGAGCTTCAGCCACGCCCAGACGAAGGACTCGATGAACTCGTTGGCCTGCTCGTCGGCAAGCAAGCGTTCGAGCTGATTTTCAAGGATCGCCGGATCCCGCAGCCGCCCGTTTTTTGCATCTGTCAGGAGCGCCTCATCCGGCATCGTGTTCCAGAGAAAATAGGACAGTCGAGAAGCAATTGCGTAGTCGTCCAGCTCACCTTCGGGCTCATCGAGATAGAGAAAACGCGGCGAGCAGAGAATCGCTTCGATCGCCGTCCGCACGCCTTCCGGACTGGTCTCGGCAAGCCTCCGATACGGGCCGATTTCCGCCTCGGTGACCGGCCGGCGAAACGCGCGCTCCGCGAATTGACGAAGATCCTCGCCGTAGACGATTTTCTGGCTCCGCGGTGGCCATTCTTCGTAGTGAGGACCGGTTTCGAGCAAATCGTGAATCACGATTCGAGGACCGTCGACGGCTTCCAACCGGTCGAGCAGCAACTTTCCGTAAGTGCCGTTCTGATCCCTTTTCGGCAACTCCCTGAACGCCTCGAGATCGAAATCCGGATCGACAAGCAGGATCGGATCCGTCACTCCGAAGTATCCATTTCCGAAACCCACTTCAACGCGCCAGCCTTTCGGAAGCCAGAGGCGCTTTTCGATTTTTTGCCGCTCGTTGTCGGGCAGATCGTAAGCCGCCACGAGATGCCGAGGCCGCGTTTGAATCTGGGACGTCGCGTTCGGCGCGGTCAGGTAAATTTCGAAACGATGAAGATCCTCGGGACGGTAAACCTGGTAGTCGTCTCGCTTCTGAACGCTGAAAGCCTCGGCCAAATTTCCGCGCCCCTTCGACTCGACTTCGAACGTGAAATCGTACCAGCCGTCGTGCGTCGCGCCCTGACGGCAATTGATGAAATTCTGCCCGCGCGGATCGCCTGACGCTCGCTCATCATTTTGATAGAGCACGATGTAATCGCGTTCCGGATCGTTACCGGGCGCCTTCCAGTTCAGAGCGCGGGATTTCGTTGCGCGATGCGTGAACGTCTGCGCTTCCGGCATCTCGCCCTCGAAAGTCGCACGATCGACCGCCTTTCGCGCGACCTTCAAATATTGCCGAAGCAGGAAATCCGACATCTGCAGGGTTTCGCCGAGATTGTCGAAGCCTTCCTCTTCGTCATCAGCCGGAAACGCCTCGGTTGGATCTTCGACAAACGTGTCGATGAGAAGGAGATCGCGGAGCGAATTTCGATACTGCGCTCGATTGATCCTTCGAAGCACGACCTGCTTTGGCTTAGCAGCCTGTGAGACTCGTTCCTTGGCAATCGCGATCACCGCCTTCAAATCAGCAGCTGCTGGCTGAGGCTCGTCCTCCGGCGGCATCTCTGCGAGATCGAGCCGGTCGGCAATTTCAAGCCAGATCTCAGGATCGGTCGGCAACGAATCAAGCCGAAGATCGCCCTTCTGTTTTTCGGCGCCGTGGCACTTCGTGCAGTGCTGATTGAAAAACGCGGTCGGCTCAACCGCCAACGCAAAAACTGGCAGCAATGTCAGGATCAGAATCGTTTTCATCACGCCAATCCGTTGAAGGTTCCAAGGCTCCGATTGAAGTAATCCTGCTCTGCGCCCATCCGCTGGAGCATGCTCAAAAACAAATTACACAGCGGTTGTTTCCGCTGGCCATCGATGTGCTGGCCGTGCTTAAAACCACCTCCAGCGAGGATCATGGGAAGGTTATCGTTGCTGTGACGGCTGCCGCTTCCGAGGCCAGATCCAAACAACAACTGGGTCGAGTCCAGCATCGAGGATCCGTCTGGCTGCTTCGTCGTTTTCAGCCGCTCGATGAAATTGGCGATGTTCGTCATCAGGAATTTTTCGACAATCGCAAGTTGGCTTAGCTTGCCTTCACGCTGGCCGTGATGAGAGATCGTGTGGTAACTTTCGGTCACTCCGTCGAGGCCCCAGTTGCAGTTCTCGACCGACATCGAAACCACGCGGGTCGAGTCCGTCTGCAACGCCAAAAACATCAGGTCCAACCAGATCTCTACGAGATTGCCGCCAAGATTTTCATCGCGAGCGCCTTCGCCGACTTTCTTCAATGCTGGATCGTCGACAGCCGGCTTGGGTCGATCGATCCAGGCCTCGGCGAGTTCGAGCTTCCTCTCCGTCTCACGAATCGATGTAAAATATTCTTCTAACTTGTGTTGATCCTCACTGCCGAGCTTCGTTCTGAATGACTTCGCGTCCTCCGACACAGCATCCAGAATGCTGCCGCTTGAATCCAGCGACGCGCGTTCGAATTTCCGTTGCTCCTCCGAGTCATCGACGAACATCAGCCGAAACGCATCGCTCGGCTTCTCGACCGCCGGAACGCGGACGCCCGTCCGAGTGAAGCTCATCCCATCTTGCCAGAAAACCAGCGACGGAAAACGCGTCAGGTGCCCGAGCAGCTCAGCCGCCCGTTGGTCAATCGTGATATTGCCATCCGGATAAGCCGCGCGCTCCGTGCTCTTCACGCCGCTCAAAAGCGCGTGGTTCGCCGCATGCCCGCCGCGGACGTCGTGATCCAGATTCGAGAAAACGGTGAAGTCCGATTTCAGCGCTCGCAGCGGCTCCAGTGTCGGCGGCAACTCGTAATCCGCGCCAGCAGCTGCTGGATGAAATTGATCGACGACCATCCCGAACGGCACCGAAATTGTCGCAAGGCGCGCCGCCTGACTGACTTGCTCGACCGCTTCACTCGACCGCGGCAGGAGCGATTCCATGAACGGCAGCGCGATGCTGACGCCGGCACCATGAAGGAGCGTTCGGCGATTGATAGGGGCTTTGGATTTGAAGTTCATTCTGGAGCGAAAGCGAAAGTTTCTATGCGGCATTAGCGCGTCGAGTCCAAATCTGCCGTCTTTTTTCTGCGGCGCGCGCAAAATTCGTTTTAGGTCCGGAATGCGGAAACTTCTGGTTCTTACCCTTTTCCTCACCTGCTTCTCCTCGCTCACCGCTCAGGAAAAAAGCAAACCGGCTCGGACTCATGCAAATGTTTCCTACGGCCCACACGAACCTAACGTACTCGATATTTGGATCGCGGAGGGCGAGGGACCGCGTCCGCTTCACGTTTACATTCACGGCGGCGGCTGGCTTGCCGGGGACAAGTTCAAAAATGGCAATCCGCAGAATATCTGGCTCGAGAAAGGGATTTCCTACGCAGCGATCAACTATCGCCACACGTCCGAGGCCTCGCTCCCGGCTCCAGTTCACGATGCCGCCCGAGCGATTCAGTTTCTGCGCTGGAAGGCGAAGGACTGGAACATCGACAAAACTCGAATCGTTCTGTCAGGCGGAAGCGCCGGAGCCTGCACATCGATGTGGCTGCTTTGTCATGATGACCTCGCTGATTCAAATTCTAGTGATCCGGTGCTGCGCGAGTCGACCCGCGTGTCCGGCGCGGCGGTCGGAGGTGGACAGACCTCGATTGATCCAAAGCAGATTGTACCGTGGTTAGGCCCGATGGTCCTCCAGCATCGCATGATCAACATGGCCGTCGGTGAGTCGACTCTCGCTGGTGCTTTGAAGAACTACGAAAGACATCGCCCGCTCTACCTTGAATTCTCGGCTTACAACCACGTGACCGCAGACGATCCTCCTCTTTTTATGAGCTACGGCGGCGACATGACTTTGCCTTCAAAAAATGCTCAGCATGGAATTCACCACCCGGTTTACGGTGTCAAAATGAAGGAGAAGGCGGACAAAATCGGGATGGAAACTCACCTCTTGATTGGAGACGGAACCGTTTCACATTCGGAGAAATATGAATCGGCCAACGAGTTCATAGAGGCGGTTTTGTTAGGAAAAGCTGACTGAGAAAATCAGCCCCCGCTGGACGAAGACTGTTTTTTCAGCTTCGAAACGTAGGCCCGCGCAAGCTGAACGAAACGCTTTGCCAGCGGTTTGAGCTGACCTCGATGGAGTAACCCGATCTCAAGCGGCGGGAAATCGGTTAGCTCGATCGCGCTTACGCCATGCGGCAGCTGCAAGCCCGGAACCTTGACGAGAACTCCGTAGCCGTAGCCCTGCTGAGCATAGCACTGGACCAGATCGAGGGTGTTTACCTCGATAGTCGTCGGCCAGTGAACGCCTTTTTGGTTCAGCCCTTCTTCAAACAATCGAGTCAGCGCTTCGTGCTCGGGCAAAGAGACCAGCGGCTCCGGAATGCAGTTAGTCAGCTCGTCAACTTTTCCCAGCAGCTGCTGGAGATTCTGAGTTTGCTTACCTGGAGGGACCAGAAGCATCAAAGGCAATTTCATCAACGGCTCGACCTTGATTCCGGCGGCGGTTTTCGAAGGAATAACGGAAATGGCGAGGTCAGCTTCGTCAGCGAGCAGGCCTTCGACTCCGGAAGGAAGCGAGTCGCGCAGAGTCAGCCGCAGGTCCGGAAATTCCGCTCGCAGATGGTCGAGGATGATGGGCAGATGATTCGTTAGGACCAGCGAAGAGGCGACGAGTCGAAGATGATTTTGTTCGCCGCCGGTTAGTTGATTCGCGACCGTGTCGAGCTTCGAGAAAAACGGATAGACAAAATCGTAGAGTTTTTCACCAGCCGGAGTCAGCGCAAACGGACGTCTGTGAAAAAGCTTAACGCCGAGGTTTTCTTCCAACCGAAGCAGCTGACCACTCACGGCAGGCTGCTGAATGCCGTAGGGCATTTTTCGGACCGCAGAAGTGATGCCTTCGTACTTGGCGACGAAGTAGAAAAGTTCGAGATGGTGGACGTTCAGCATTTTGAGTTCAGGCTCGAGGATGGAACGATCGGTGCACTTGCTTCAAGCGTTTCTGATCGACATGAGTATAGATTTGCGTCGTCGAAATGTCGGCGTGACCGAGCATCTCCTGGATAACACGGAGGTCAGCGCCGCCGCTCAAAAGATGTGTCGCGAACGAGTGCCTGAGCAGATGCGGGTGGATTCGAGAAGGATCGAGGCCCGCTTTCAACGCGCGTTCACGCAGCATTTGCCAAACGCGCTGACGCGTGAGCTGTCCACCGCGAATCGAGAGGAAAACCTCGTTTCCGCTCCGTGGTTTCTGAAGCCGTGGCCGCTCTTCCTCCGAGTATTGAATCAAGGCTTCTCGCGCTCGTCGGCCCAACGGCACGATCCTCGTTTTGTTGCCCTTCCCGGTGACCCTGACAAGTCGCTCATCGACGTTCACGGCGTCCATCGTCAGCGTAACCAGTTCTGTCAGCCGAAGCCCCGAGCTGTAGAACAATTCGATAATCGCTCGATCACGAAGCCCCAGCAGCTGCTGAGTGTCGATGCCCGTGAGCAAGGTCTCGATGTCATTTTCGCTCAGAGTCTCCGGCAACAACCGATCGAGCTTCGGGGAAGCCAAACCGTCTGCCGGATCTCGTTCAATTCGCTCGCGGTGATGTAGAAACCGAAAGAATAACTTCAACGCGATCACGTTGAGCCGAAGAGTCGCTGGTGCGATGCCCAAGCCTTTACGATAGGCTAGAAACGCCGAAAGATCCGCCAGCTCGACGCTCGCCGCCGATCTCTCTCCTAACCAGACGGCAAACTGGTTAAGAGACTGTTGGGTCGACAATTGATAGTTGTCGGAAAGTCCGCGCTCGGTTGCGAGGTAGCGAATGAACTGGTCGATCTCAGTGTGCAAGGGAATGAAATTACTCCGAATCCAGCGATCTTCGCACAAAAAAGACTCGACCGAAATGTTCCGATCGAGCCTTGAAATTTTTGTGTTCCAACCAGCTTAGTCAGCCAGAATCGGATTTCCGCTCTCGTCGGTGATGTCAATGTCAGGCATGATTTTAGAGAGGGTGAGGTTTATTGGCAGGATTCGCATTCGGTGCCGTTTATGAGGGCGTCCAGTTCACAAGCGGTGGCTGCTCGAGGCGTAACTTCAGTCGCAAGCGCATCAGCGGTCGCCTGCTCAGTTGCACTGTCTGCGACGACGCTGCGCATTTCCTTCTCGTCGCTGACCGTTGCCTTCTCGATCGCTGAAGCAGCGAGCGTGCGAAGATAGTAGGTCGTCTTCAGGCCCTTGCGCCAAGCGGATCGATACAAGTGAGACAGCGTCTTCATGCTCGGTTCCGCGAGGAACAGGTTTACGGATTGCGATTGATCGATCCACTTCTGACGCCGAGCGGCGGCCTCAATAAAGTAGTCATGCGGGATGCCGAAAGCGGTGACGTACTTCCGTTTGATGTCGTCTGGAATCCGATTGATTTCGGCCAGCTCACCATCGTGGTATTTGATCCGATCGCGCGTTTCCTTGCCCCAAAGCCCGACTGCTTTGAGATCACGCACGAGGTACGGATTCAGGGTAACAAATTCGCCGCCGAGGTTCGACTTCGTGTAGAGGTTTTTGTAGAGCGGCTCGATGCACGGCGTGCTTCCCATGATATTGGAAATCGTTGCAGTCGGCGCGATGGCGAGGACGTTCGAATTTCGCATTCCCTGCTTCGCGATTTTCTCGCGGATCGGGGTCCAATCGAGTTTGCCACCACGCGGAACGTCGATTTTCAACCCGCGCTCTTCTTCGAGGAGATCGATCGTATCCTGGGGAAGCAAGCCGCGATCCCACTTGGAACCAGGATAGCTTTGGTAGGTTCCTTTTTCGGCGGCGAGGTCGCTCGAGGCTTCGTAAGCGTAAAACGCGACCGCCTCCATCATCTCGTCATTGAACTCGATCGCGTCGGGCGATGCGAAAGGCACATTTCGTTTGAAAAGCGCGTTCTGCAGACCCATCACGCCCATCCCGATCGGCCGGTGTCGTTGATTCGCGTTCTTAGCCGGTTCGGTCGGGTAAAAATTGATGTCGATTACGTTGTCGAGCGCCCTGACCGCGATCCGAATTGTCTCACGAAGCTTGTCGTGATTGATGTTTCCTTCCTCATCGACGTGCTGGTCGAGAACGACGGAACCGAGGTTGCAGACCGCAGTTTCGTCCTCGCCAGTGTTCAGCGTAATTTCGGTGCAGAGGTTCGAGCTGTGAATCACGCCGACGTGATCCTGCGGGCTTCTCACGTTGCAGGGATCCTTGAACGTGATCCACGGATGCCCGGTTTCGAACAACATCCGAAGCATGCCTTTCCAGACTTCGATCGCCTGCACTACCTCGCCTGAAATCTCGCCGCGACGCGCCATTTCTTCGTACTCGACGTAGCGCGCTTCGAACTTCCGGCCGTAGAGCTCGTGGAGATCCGGAACTTCGTTCGAACGGAATAGCGTCCAGCTTTCGCGCGCTTCCATCCGCTTCATGAACAAGTCCGGAATCCAGTTCGCGGTGTTCATGTCGTGAGTCCGACGTCGGTCATCGCCAGTGTTTTTCCGCAGCTCGAAGAACTGGAAAATGTCGTTATGCCAGGTTTCGAGATAGGCGCAGCCGGAGCCTTTGCGCTTACCACCCTGGTTGACGGCGACCAGCTGATCGTTGTGCAATTTGAGGAACGGGATGACTCCCTGGCTTTCGCCGTTGGTTCCTTTGATGTAGCTGCCAGTGCCGCGAACCGCGGTCCAGCTTCCACCTAAGCCGCCTGCCCACTTCGAAAGGTAGGCGTTCTCCGCGATCCCACGGCTCATGATCGATTCGATGCTGTCGTCGACCTTGTAGAGGTAGCAGGAGGAGAGCTGCGAATGAAGCGTGCCGGAATTGAACAACGTCGGCGTCGACGAGCAAAAACGGCGGCTCTTGTAAAGGCGGTAGAGATCGATGATCCGCTTTGTCGGATTTTCCTCTTCGCTGAAGATGCCCATGGCAACCCGCATCCAGAAGAGCTGCGGCGTTTCGAGGCGGCGATGCTGCTCGCTGGTTTTGTCTACGATGAGGTAGCGCGAGTAGAGTGTGTCGATTCCGAGATAGTCGAAATCCAGATCGGCGACCGGGTCGATCGCCTTGGCGAGTTCGTCGAGATCCAGCTCTTCGAGCTTCGGATTGATGCGCTCGATTTCGACTGCGCGATGCAGATTCGCTTTGAAAGCGCGGCGGTGGAAATCGGGCAGCTGCTGGATGCCGTCTCGCATGATATTCCAGCCTAACACTTCCTCATAAATGTAGCTGACGTGAAGCCGACCGGCGAATCGGGCGAAATCGGCGTCCTTCTCAATGAGCGTTTTTGCGTTGAGTAGAATTGTCGATTTCAGGCCCTCTTCGGTCATCTCCGAGTTCACCGAGCGACGGAGTTCGCGCTCGATTTCATCCTGACCGATGCACAATTCGAGACCAATCGCGGCGAAGTCGATTCGCTTTCGCAGGTCGAGGCCGTCCCAGAGATACGTCTCTCCGTTAGGCCGGGTGACGAGCACCATCGAGTCTTGAGCCGGATCATCAGCAGCGGCAGCAGCGGCGGCGACCTCGGCTTCGCGAACCAGCGAGCGGTGTGAGCGATACAAAATATAGGCCTCAGCGACTTTGAAGTGGCGCTGGCTCATCAGCTCTTCCTGTACCCTGTCTTGAAGTTCTTCGATGTGGATCGTCTCGGAGTTACTCTCCGTCATCAGCCGCGCGAGGCCTTCAGAAATCGCGACCGCTGGCTCAGAATCCATGTGCAGCGCGAGGAACGCTTTGCGAACTGCGATCTCGATTTTCGCAGTGTTCCAGGCGACGAGATCGCCGTTGCGACGCAGGACTCTGATCAGCGGTTTCGGCGAAGAGCCGTTTCCGGTGACCTTCAAATTCATGCCGCCGTTCAGCCGGGCGCGCTGTCGGGCGACGACGCTCCGAGCGACATCCCATTCCTGATGTTTTTCGAGCGCGCGTTCAATCACGTGAGTCAGCTCGTACTCATTCAGGATGATTTTACCGTCTCCGTTGGTCGCATTTCGACCCAGCAGCTGCTGGACGACGGACTTGGAAACATCCGAAACCAGGCTGCGGTTCTGATCCGTGAAAATCTCCTTCTCGTTGCGGGACAACAGCAGGTCAGTCAGCGCGCTACCGACGAGGCCGGCGATTTCCGCGGGTTTGAGGTTGCGATGTTCGCTACCGTTTTCAACGAACAGCCGGTTGTTGGCACCGGCTTGCTCAGGAGCAGTTTCCGGGCCCCAGTCAAAGCTTGGCTTACGCTCTGGGGGTTCGGCTGCGAAGCGCTTCAGCGCCTGGTCTTCTTCAAAGAATGTGCGTCCAATCATCGTTCGGAGTCTTCTGGTTATTTAGAGGGGGTTGTTAGTCGATGAGCCGTGCGAACGGCCACCGTTTTTGAACGAATGTTAGTGTTCTTCTGTCGCGAGGTTTCGGCGCGGGTCAATTCGATTGTGTCGGATTCTCTACGAAGGTCGGTTTTTAGAGCTCATCGTCGTCCACCGTTTCAAGCGAGGACGCTTTCTGATACTCGGTCACCCGGCCTTCGAAGAAATTCTGTTCGATCTTGATGTCCATCATCTCCGCCAGCCACGGGAACGGATTGGCGATGCCGGGATTGAGCGGCTTAAGCCCAACTCCCGCGAGCCGTCGGTCGGCGATGTAGTCGATGTACTGGGTGAATTCCTCAGCGTTGAGGCCGATGGAATTGACCGGCAGGCAGTCGAGAATGAATTCTTTTTCGAGCGCGACGGCCTCGATCATCAGGTCGGTCAACTCTTGCTTGAACTCGTGAGTCCAGATTTTCGGATTCTCTTCGACCAGGTCCATCAGCAGGTTGCGCAAGAGCTCGATGTGATTCGATTCGTCGCGCAGCGTGTAGCGGAACATCTGGCCGATGCCGGGGAATTTATTCTGACGATACAAGCTGAGAATCATTCCGAACAGGCCGTAGAACTGAGTGCCTTCCATGCATTGCCCGAAGGCGAACATGTTTTTCGCCAGCAGCTGCTGGGATTCGAGCTTGGTCAAATCGAGATCGCGCCGCAGCCCGTGCGAGATCCGAGTGACGAATTCGTTTTTCCGCCGAACCGTTTCGATTTGCTCGAACATCGCCTCGCACTCGTGCGGATTGATTCCGAGGCTGCTGATCATATAAAGCAGGCTGTCCGCGTGGATATTTTCCTCATGCGCGTGACGGCCAAGCACCAGTTTCAACTCCGGCGCGGTCACCAGCTCGCGAATCACGTGTTGAATGTTGTCGCCCACGATCCCCTCAGCCGCTGAAAAATAGCCGATCCCCATCCGAATGATCCAGCGCTCGTTCTCAGAAACGTCGGCCGGCGAATTCCACTGCTCGAGATCTTTCTGCATCGGGATGTCTTCCGGCTCCCAATGATTGGCCTTCATCGTACGATAAAGATCGTAGGCCCACTGATACTTTAGAGGCAGCAAGTTGAAGGCCATCGTATCCCGACCGTTGATGACGCGTTTGGCGGCGAATGCCTCCTCGGCCTTTTTCTGGTCGAGGACGAACGTTTTGCCGCCGATTTCGAATGCTTTTTCCATGGTTTGTGCGAGTGTGAGGGTATGGTTAAGAGTGCTTAATCGTTAATTTTCAGAGTTTCAGCGAATAACACAATTTCGGGCTGTAATCTTGAGCGTTTTGAGCCCGAGATGGGGATTTTGGAGGCCTCAAGCGGCTGGTAGTCGAAAAGGGGGAACATTCCCTGAAACTACCACATCTTGATGCGGTGGGATCTTCTATCGCAATATCTTGGGGTCTGTCCAGACCAAAATCGACTTTTCTAAAGAAAAAATCATCCCTGAGAAGGGCCATGCGTTTAGCTACGGGTAGACTCATGTCAGGCCGCAAAATTCAGTCTCATTTTTGTTGGAGATCAATTTTTGCTAAGCAAATTTCGTGCCGACTTCTGACAAAATTTCGTCGCGATTGAAACTTCGGCTGATTCCGCTTTCTGGTTCGTCTCAGTGTCGCAGCCCGCGAAATTCGCTTGGCAAATCTGCTAATTCTTGTAATTATGCGACTCATGATCGCAAAATTCTATTTTCTGCCAATAATTCTGGTAATATCGATCGCGACGGCGATCTCCGCCGAAAAACCCGAAGTTGAGGACGATTTCGGTGATATTCCGGTCCTCGAAACGACCGACGGCTACACCTACTTCGAGATCGAAGTTCTGCGGGTTGACCCGAATGGCCTTACCTTCAGGCACTCACGCGGGCTCGCCAAAATCGTCTTTGATGATCTGAGTCAGGCGCTTCGAGAGCGATTTGGATACGACCCGGTTGCCGCTTCCGAATTCACGAAGCCAAAACCGAAATCCCAGTCAAAGCCGCCCAAAAAACGGGCTCGCCCGGTGAACACGATCGTCATCGTGAGACGGCCGCAACTCCAGTTTGGGCCTTGCGGCTCGAGCCATCTGGCGCTCAACCGAGGTCAGCAGATGCTGCCGTATCCGCTTTCGCTCTCGCAGTACCCGAACCGGAGGTTGGCGGAGCTGGATTTCCTCTACACCACCGGCCTCCTCCCGCGGCCGCCGGGAATCGTGGTTCGCCGCATCTGGTCGTCTTTTTGAGGCCAATCAATCAATTGTGGTACTTCTGAAAGTGCCGCAGCAGCGCGTCGCCGAAGTCGTGATCGAAATCTCGATAGATGCAGTGGACGTGATTGGCTTCGTCCTGGGTGTTGTCGTATTCGATCAGGAAATTCGGCCCTTGAATCAGGTAGTGATGTGGTTCGCCAGGCTCGAGGGATCCTGCCCAGATGAAGTGGATTTTCTCGACACCAGCCGCGTCGATCCGCGCGAAATCCTGCTTAGCCAACTCGCCGCGAATTCGCTCGATGTGCTCGCGGATCAGGCGGATGAGGAGTTCGCGCTGCTCGTCGGTCATCTCTGAAGCCGCGAGGCCATTCGGCTTTCCGCGCTCGAGTTTGCGTCGATTTCCAGTCGTCAAGCCGCCAACCGTCTCAGTGAGGAACTCGGGGATCTCGCCAATGCCAGTTTCGCGTTGTGCTTCGGTCAGGCTCGAAGCGAGTTCGCGGGCGAATTCGGTCTCGTTCTTCAAGACCTGAAGCCCAGGCCGCGGGCCGTCGTCCGGCAGGGTGGCCGGGATCGCGCCGAAAAATGACGGTGTCGCCGAAATCCAGCGGCCTTCGATCACGGTGACGTTCAAGGAAAGGTGGAAGCCCTCGACTCGGTAGCCCCAAGTCCCTTCCGGCTCAGGCGTGCCGAAAATCGTGAAGAAATATCGGTCGGAATTGCGGTGAACGTTCGGCGATTCGTCAGTCTCCTCGAGGTGATCGCCGAGGCTCATGATCGTGAACGCTTTCTGCGCACCGATGTGGCTCAGCCCGGTCATCATCAGCGAGTAGGCGAGCTGGCGTTGGCCATCGGACAGATCCGCCAGCGGAACGCCGCGCCGGATGATCGGGAAGAAGTGGATGTTGCCACGTTCGGCGTCCTGGAAGAGGTATTTCGCCTGCATCCCTTCATCGAGCGCGTCGATGAAGCGCTGCGCAGCGACAGCCATTTCGAGGGCGATTTCCGGAGCCTCGGTCGCGGCTGGCGGTGGGTCGTCCTGGGCGAATGCCAAGCCAGCAGCTGCTAGCGTGAAAGCGAGGGCGTAACGAATTTTCATGGCAGAGGAATTTTGTCTAGCTCGTCGAGAAGCGGCCGGTAGCCGTATTTATTGAGAAGCGCGATCACGCCACGGTCGCTGTTGTCTCGGACGACTTCCGCGTAGATCGCCAATGCGTTGTGAATCGCTTCGATGGCGAGTTCGAGGTTTTCGATCTGAGCATCGATGTCTCCAGCGGCTTTGGCGATGCCCGCGGCGCGAGTGGATTCGATCGCTGTGAAATAATGAAGCGCGAAAGTGAACCGCTTCGCGTGGTAGAGCGTGAGTTCACGCGCCCCGCCGCGTGCCCGGGTGTTGGCGCGATACATTTCGTTCACGCCTTCGCCGTAGCTGCCTTTGGCCTCGGCCCACCACTCCGGCGCGGCTTCGTCAGTTCGGTAGTTGCTCATGAGCATCCCGGGATCCGATGCCGAGAGCTCCGGTCCGCCCGCTGCGATCGCCGCCGAGGCCTTCTTGATGGCGTTGAATCCGAGAACGAGGCGATCGGAAACGCCCTCGCCGCAAATCGGCGTGAACAAGTTGTGCAGCGCCTCTTCCGGCGAAATTTTCGAATTGAAACTCGCTCGCGAGAGATAAAAAACGTCAGGCGTGTGGTCGCCGGGAACGGAGCAATCGACAACGAAGCCTTCGGCGTTTTCACGGGAATTGGAGAGCTGCATCGCAAGACTCGAATTGAAATGCGGAAGCACGCCTCCGTCTTTCGGGCCAAGATGAATCGGGATCAGCTGGAATGCCGTGGTGTCCGCGTCAGGGAGCGAATTCCGCGCGGCCTCGACATGCTCCTTGTCGATCTTGATCCTCGCTTTCATCCCAAGATCATGCGCCGCGCTAATGATCCCGTTGGCGATTTTCATGCCGGCCTCAATTCGTTTTTCGTAAGTGGCTTTTCCCGCGAGATCAGGATTTTCGAAAACCTTCGCGCCTCCAAAAACGGAGCGACCCGCCGTTTCGCCGTCTACCCGAAATTCCTCGCCGCCCCAGACGATTCCCTTCTCCTCTTTCTGATCAAACTCGGCAAACGGCTGATCCGGATTGAGCGCGAGGATCACCTGATTGAACTTCAGCTTCGCCAGTTGACCCAGCAGCTGCTGGTGCTCGGCGAGGCTCCACGACTCCTGGCTGAAAGGCCCGCTTCCAATCGTTTTCCAAGCTCGGGTTCTGAGGACGGGCTCAAACACGAGGTCGAAATCCGCCAACGTGAGTTTCGGTTTTTCGATCGGCATGAAATCGTCATGAAGCGAGTAACGAATCCCGAACTGGTGTCCGAGTTCGCAAGCCGCCCAGTAGGTCGCGACCGGCGTTTCACCGCCGACGATCAGGTTGCTCGCGCCCATCGATTTGAGAATGTGGCCCTGCTCGCTGAGGCCCTCTGGCCAGCCGGTTTTGGTAAACGGATTCGTCTTCGGACTGCCGATGAGCACGGTCGCTCCATCGCCATCCGGAAAGAAATCCACGATCGCGGTTTCGACACCGAAGAGCTCCTTGAATTGACTCGCAAGCTGCTCGGCCGCTTTGGTTTCAAGCGGCGGTGCGTCCTCGCCGGTCACGAAGAAGACTTTTTCCTGGGCGACGAGTCCAATGCATCCTGACAAAGCCAGAAAAATGGTAGTGAAAATCGTTTTCATGATCATTTCGAGTTCGAGATGCAAATGAGGCTTTCGCGAGTCCGGAAGAAAATCCGGCCGTTCGAGATTGAAGGCGTTGCGAGGATTTCTTCGCCGAGATCGTTTTTGGCGAGAATGTTCAGCTCTGCCGAATCGTCGATCACGACCACGAACCCGTTGCGGCCCGCAAAGTAGATTTTGCCGTCGCCGTAGATCGGCGAAGCGTAATAATCGCCGAAGTTTCGCAGCCGCGTTCGGCCCCAGACTTCGTCGCCGGTCGTTGCGTCGAAGCAGCTCGCGATCCCGCCTGACTTAACCACATGAAGCCGGTTCGAAACGACAAGCGGCGAGGTCAAATTCGACGGCGATTTGTTGTCGATGTTCCAGACGAGGTGGGTCTCGGTCACGTCGCCTGTCCCGCCGCCGCGCACCGCCTGAATCGAGTTTCCGCCGCCGACGAGGTTGTCCGGATGCTGAAACGCAGTCTCGATCTCCTCCTCATCGATTTTCTTGTCTCCGTTCTTGTCGGAGAGATCGAAACGCTCGTAAAACTCAGCCGGCGCCTCGGCGCGTTCGAGCAGGCCGTCCTGGTTCGTGTCGAGCCACTGCATCAGCGCGAATTTCAGCGTCCGAGTCGCGTCGCCGTAGCTCTGGACGGCTACGTAAATCTTATCATCGGCGACAACTGGCGAGGTCATGATCGTCCGCAGCAGCGTGTTGCAGGTCCAGCGTTCCTTGCCAGTCGCTGGGTCGTAGCCCTTGAGTTTGCCTGAACCCGCGATGACCAAATCAGCTCGGCCGCCGGCCTCGCAAATCACCGGCAGCGCGTAGCCGGCGAGCATCTCAGGCCGGTTCGTCCGCCAGACTTCCTCGCCGGTTTTGACGTCGAACGCGCTGACGAATGGGTTGAGATCGTCGTCCTGACAGAAAATCACGCGCCCGTCGTAAACGATCGGCGACGCGCCCGGACCCCAGTCCATGAGGTAGGCCGGCATCGGAATTTTGTGCCGCCAGAGCTCATCGCCGCTCGCGATGTCGAACGCGAGCAGGCCTAACGTGGAAAAATAGACATAAACGCGATCGTCGTCCGCCGCCGGGGTCGACGAGCAGTGGCTGTTCGGTGGCGTGATTCGCGGGAGCTCGCCCGTTTCAAAATCCTTCCGCCAGATTTCTTTGCCGCTCGCTGCGTCGTGGCAGAAAACGGAAAAAGTTTGGTCGTCGGTCAAGCCGGTAGAGAAGACGCGGTCGCCGACGATCACGGCTGAGCCGAGCCCGTCGCCAATTTTGGCCGACCAGGCAGCGGTTTCGAAGGAAAATTCGACCGGCAAGGCCGCTTTTTCAGTGGAGGCACCGCTGCCGTTGATCCCGCGAAATTGGGGCCAGTCGTCAGCAGCTGCCGGGGCAAGCGAGAGCGCCAAGGCGCCGACGGCAGACGCCAGCACCGAGAAGTTTTTGGGGTTTTTCATGAGTGATTACCGGTGATCTTGACCGTTCGCTGGCAGTCTGGCAATCGCGAAAACCGACTGCTTTGCTATCCGCTCGATCCAGCGTCCTCGCCTCTCACTGAAGAAGATCTTTCGGTCGCCGCCGAAATCACTTTCCAAGCAAGCCGAGCTTTCGAGTCGAAATCAGTTCCATTTCAATTTTCTGCGCGACGGGCATTTCCAGCAATTCGCCGGGTCGGACCGGATTCGGCATCTTCACCGTCATCTTCAGATTGGCCGAGCTTTTGCGTGGAAATCCCAGATCTTTGTCGATCCAGACGACTCCACGCAGAGTGCCGTCTTCGGTTTCGATCGCTTCGCCGGAACCGCCGGATTCGAGCGTGAACGAAAGCACGCCGAGACAATCGAGCCTGGCGCATTCCGCTTCGCCGATCGCTTCATCGCGCGAGTATCGAAAGCGGAAAGCCGTCCGAACGACGCCAGCTGGCGGGAGTTGCGTAGTCGCCTCGTGAAGCCACTGCTTGCCTGCCGAAATCCCCTCAGCAGCCAGCCCGAGATCGACCGACTCCGCCAGCAGCTGCTGGAGTTGCTCCTGACCAAATTGTTGACCCAGCGGATTCGCCTCGCCCGCCGCGAATTCATCCAAACCACCGAGATTGATCGCTTTTCCGGATTCGTCCAAGTGCACCGTGAACTTGCGCCCGACGAGTTCGCCGAAACTCGCTTTCAGCGGCGATCGCGCGCTCGTCGGATCGCCTGAATCGAACCGAAGCTCCGCTCCGCCAACATTCAGATTCACGCTCAACGAAGTGATCGCGGTCACCACTTCTCGATCGGCCTCGCCCTTTGCTTTTCGACAGGCCGACGTCAGAACCAGAGTCAAATCGACGACCTGTTTCGCCCCCTCACCATTTTCCAGAGTAACTTCGGTGTGCTGCGAATGCCGAGTTACGTACTCGCGTCCCGCCTCAAACGCAGGCCGATCCAGATGGGCAGCCGGTTCGGGCTCCTGCGCCAGATTCAAGTGCGGCGCGAAAACGATCAGGATAAGAAAAATGGTGCGCATTTTTGCCATGTTAGCCAAGGAACTGGGGGCCGAAACCAATAGTTGGTCGAGCCGGTGGTAAATTTCTTACCACCTCGGGGTCAACTGCTGCTCCGTTTCTCAGGTGAGTTGCCGATTTTCGCTCAAAATTCCCCGTCGGGATGAATTTCCAACGCTCTTGGCACGCATCCAGCTTTTGATTGCCTAGACTCACTAATTTAAAACTAAACACATCAAATCCACATGAAAAAAGTCGAAGCCATCATCAAACCTTTCAAACTCGAAGACGTGAAAGACGCCCTTTCTGAAGTCGGCGTGCAAGGCATGACCGTGACCGAAGTTAAGGGATTCGGCCGCCAGAAGGGCCACACCGAAATCTATCGCGGAAGCGAGTACACCGTCGATTTCCTTCCGAAAGTGAAGCTCGAAGTCGTCGTTGATGACGAGGATGCAGAAAAAGTCGTGGCTGCAATCGTCAAGACCGCCAACACCGGCAAAATCGGTGACGGCAAAGTGTTCGTATCCGCGATCGAAAGCGCAATCCGCATTCGGACGAGTGAGAAAAACGGCGCAGCGATCGCTGCTTCTCAGGCGCAGGGCTGATCACGCGAATTCAACGAATTCTGCAGACGCGAGCCGACAGCGGTTCGCGTTTTTTTTGTGCCGTGCCTCGCGCCCGCCTCTTCTCACTCGACGAACAAAAATTGCTGCGTGTTCAGCAGCGCCCAAACAACTCCGTCGTAGGCCTCGTCGCCAAACTTTTCAACCTCAGCCGCAACGAGTTCCAGCTCCGCCTCAGTCGGCTCGCGAGTGAGCATTGCGCCGAAAATCAATCGGGTTTTCTCCTCCTGCGTTTCCGCTCCGGCCAAGCGCCTTCCGAAGACGGCGAACTTGTTCGTAAGCGCCTCAATCATCGGGCCATTCAGCAGATTCAGCGCCTGAGGAACCGACGCAGTGGCCGCGGCGTTCTCGATGACCTCACGATCCGACTGACCGAAATCCCGTAGGAAATGCCCGCGCTTGGCCGGCGTCTCCAGCTCTGAGGCACGCGCCATCCGATAAATCAGGCCTTTAAAAGTTCGCAAGTCGGCCTGCTGACGTTTCGTCCACTCGTGTTGATCGCCCGGCTTCAGATCCGCCGGCATTTCAGGCAATTTGATTTCCGGGAGCGATGTCAGAACCGCGCCGCCAGCGACGGAGCCGTCCATCGAAGTCATTTTGGCTTCAGCCAGGCCCATCATCGAACCCAGCAGCTGCTCGCCGGAGCTGGCTTTGACGAGCTCGATGTAGCCGACCTCTCGGTAGGTGTTTCGCAGCTCAGTTTCGGCGTCTTTTTCCGCCTGGCGGATCGCGGCGAGCTTTTCTTTATCGCCAGCGCGATGAACAACGATCATTTCCTGAGCGGCCTTTTCGCGTCCACGACGGCGGGCAAGCGTCAGCGGCGCGAGGGTCTCCAACAGCTCCGTAAGGTCTTCGATCGACCTACCTTCGAGGCTTTCCCAAAGGAGCCGTTCGCGTTCGACTGACTGGAGCTGGGTCTTGAGCAGAGGTCGATAGAGATCGGCTTCGGGCACAGCGAGAGCGACCATCGAATCCCAGATTTGCTCGGCGCTCATCCGGCGAAGCGCAGGACCGGCAAAATGATAAGGCTGGCCCATCAGCAGCTGCTCACGATTCGCGGAGCGCTGCCAGGCCTCGGTGTTGAAGACGATTTTGAGGTAGGCCCGCATGTCGAAATCCAGTTCGCGCATCAGGTCTTCCAAGTAGGCCATGAGTTCGGGATTTGACGGTTGAGCGAGGTCCGTGAAATCGTCGACCGGCTCAATGACCGCGACGCCGAAGGCGAGTTTCCAGAGACGATTAGCGATGACGCGGGTAAAAGTAGGGTTGTCCCGTGAAGTCATCCAATCGGTGTAGGCCTCAATCGGGCTACCGTCATAATTCGCCAGATCGATCTCTCCGCCGAACATCGTACTCGCTTCGATCACGTCTCCCGGCTTCGCGTCCTGGTATTGATAGTCGTGCGGAAGGTTCAGTTCGACCTCATTTTCAGCGACGGTATAATTCAAAAGTGGATAGTAGAGATCGACGCTTGCCCAGTAGGCACCTTCGCGCAGATCATCGATTTCCTTCACGGCTTCCCAGCCCTTCATCACTAACGTCTTAAATTCTTCGACCGGTATCCCATCTTCGCCGCCGAGCCCGCTGCGAGGCCGCCCTGCGTGAACGGAAATGTGCTTTTCCATGTTCTCGGGCCGAACCATCGGAATATTCTTATCCGGACCGACCGCTTCGGCGAACGCGTCGCGCACGCGCTGCTTGAAATCCTCACCTGTAGCCCTTCGTAAAGGGGTATAGGTATAGATATCGCGCGCGTCCATCCCATAGCTGAACGCGGCCATCTGGTAGTAGTCCATTTGGGTCCATTTATCGAAAGGATGATTGTGGCACTGCGCGCATTCGAGCCGAGTACCCAGAAAAATTCGGACAGTGTTCGACATGTTGTCCAGCGGCATCCCGCGATCGCGAAAATAGTAGCCCATCGCGCCGCTCTCCCAGGTCTTGCCACGCGAACTGACTAACGCGCTCACAAAATCGTCGTAAGGCAAGTTGTCCTTGATCGACTTCTTCAGCCAGAGTTGGTAATTCAGAAACGCGTTCCTGCTCGGCCCCTGATCCTGCATGCGAAGGACGTCGGCCCAATAATTATAGAAGTGGCTGACGTGAGCGTCACTGTCCAGCAGCTGCTGGATGAGCCGTTCTCGCTTATTCGGATACTCGCTCGAGTGAAATTCCTCGGCCTCTTCGATCGTAGGAATTCTCCCAGCGATATTTAGATGGGAACGACGAAGAAAAGCGGCGTCATCGATTTTGGGGTTCGGCTGAAGCCCCTGTCTTTTGAGGTCAGCCTCGATCAGCGCGTCGATCTTCTCTTCCGGCGTCTCGGCGAGCGCGAACGCGGAAAAAAAGATCGTGAGAAAACAGAACAATCGCATGCCAGCAAACACGAGCTTCGACGGCTTCAGCTTTCGAACTGGCTGCCCCACGATCTTCTTTATATTTTCTCTTTTCCGCAAAAACAAGTTTGCCAGGCAACCGCTCCACCCCGCATCGTTCACGCATGATGCCGAAACAAACCCTCGCCCGGCTCTTTGCCCTGGCTCTGATCCCAGCAGCTGCTGAAACCGCCGATTGGCAACAGCTTCAAGGAAACGCCCATCGAACCGGAAACGCGCCCGATTTCAAGGTCGACGACTCGATCGGACTCGCCGCAGCGATTCCCCTGACGGACGCGATTTTTGCGGCTCCGGTCGTCAGCGACGGCGTCGTTTACGTGATCGACGGCTCCGGCATGGTCTTCGCGATCGACGCGGAAACGCACGAAGTGATCTGGAAATTCGCGACGAAGGGAGGAGCAGGAAATTGCAACAACGTCGCTACGCCCGCAGTCGTCGGGCCCTACCTGCATGTTGGGACGACGGCCGGATTTTATTACGTTTTCAATCGCGAGACCGGCGAGGTGGTCAACGAGATCGACTGCGCGGATCCGATTTTCTCAGCATCGGCGGTTGGAGACGACCGAGTCTATTTTGCGACGCTCGGCGCGAAGATTTACGCGGTGGAATCGGACGGCGAGGTCGCTTGGACCTGGGACTTTGTCAGGGAGGTCGTCGGCTTTGAAGGCAATCGTTGGAAGGGCGAGGACTGGGTCGCGTTCCGCGGTGATCGCGTGAATTGGAAAGATCACTTTGTGTGTTCGCGAGACATCTGCGTGATCAACGGAAACACCGTGGTGATGCCAGCGGGCGGGCGAACGGTTTTTGTCGAAGATGCCGGGAGCGAGCCCAAAGTCCGTTCGATCGGCGAGATTCCGAAATACGCAGGGAGCGAATTCCCAGCAACGTTCGGCCAGAGCGCGGATGAGTCTGGACGTGTCTACATTCAATGGCATCGCCGAGACAATTCGGGCCGACTCGACACCATGAAGTTAGTCGGCGACGAACTCGAGATGGGATTCGTGGGCGGAACGGAAACGATGATCAGCATTCATGGTTTGCTGAGTTTCGCCCCGGTTAGCACGCGCGGCGACGACGTCTTTCGCGTCCGGCCGGAGAGCGGCGTTGGACTCTGCCGGCACAACCCGGATCTCAAGGAGCCGGAGGTCGTTTGCGAAGCGCCGTCGATCAGTCCAGCGATCCTGACAAGCGACCACGCGGTTTACGCCGGGCTCGATGGAAACGTCCACCTGGCTCCACTCAAAAGCGGGAAATCGAGGGCGTTGAAAACTGGATTTGGCTCGCCGATTTCCGCTCCGCTCGCAGTTGCCGACGACAAGATTTTCGCGGCTTGTGAGGACGGTTTTCTCTATATTTTCGCGCCCGGCGGAAGCCAGCCGCTGCCGACAGCCGATCTTGGCGTGGCAAAGATCCGCAGCCCGCTTACAGGCAAGCTGGCTGGCCCGGAATTCGACTGGTACACGAATTACGGCGACTTCGCTGGGACCAATGCCAACGACCAGGGCCTCGAACCGCCGCTGCGGATGCGCTGGGCTCGTCGGCTCGAAGGAACTGTCAAACACCTGCCCGTTTGCGGCGGTGGCCGGCTCTACACCCAGACTGCTGAGGGCCAGATCATCGCAGTTGAGCAGGACACCGGTCGGCTGCTCTGGAGGCGTTATTGGCCTGACGTTTATCTCTCTTTCGTCTCGCCTTTGTACATTGATGGTAAGCTGCTCGTGCCTCAAGCCGGCATGAAAGGATCAAAAATGCGTTGTCTCGACGCAGCGACTGGCGAGTTGATCTGGGACGCCCCATTCACTGGGTCACCCAGTTGGAGTCGGCAGTTTCCGCCCGTCGTTCACGACGGCATCGCGATCTACGCTTCGGGCTCCGGCGACTACGCGGCGCAGGGCAGCGAAAAGTACTTCACCTTCAAAGGCGAGCCAGCAGCGACCGAAGACGGCAGCCAGGTAATGAGTTGGATTTACTCGAATGATAATCCGTATTATCCGAAGGATCACAAGCCGCGCATCTGGGCTTGGGATCTGGAAACAGGCGAGATTGTTTGGGAAAAGGATTTTTCCAGCGAAGGCGCGGGCGGCAACGACTGCGGGATCTGCATCCTCGACGGCAAACTCTTCTACTCGGTCTTTTTCGGTTACGCGGCGAGCCAGAAAAAACGCCGTGGCCTGCTGGTCGAAAACAACGGCCTGACCGCCTGCCTTGATCCAAAAACCGGCGAGGTAATCTGGAAAACGAACGATTTCTACGTGACCTCGAAATGCACGCTGAGCGCGCGCGATGGCCGGATTTTCATCGGTGGTTTCAACCGGGCTCAAGAAGGCACGGACGACCGTTTCGTCTGGTGTCTCGACGCGACGGACGGTTCGTTAGTTTGGCAATCCGATCCCGTGACTTCCGCCCTGAACGTGGTCACCGTTGGCGAAAAATACATCTTTTCCAACGCCCTCCGCGGCAAAGGAAACGTCTTTGATCGAGAGACCGGCAAGGTCATCTCCAGCATCGGCCACAATTACGCCTGCTGTCGATTTACCCTTTCCGGCTCCTACGTTCTCGGCGCGAACATGGACATGATCGACCTTTCTAATGATGGTAAGCTCGTTTCAACCGGGCCAGCGATCGACTCGCGCGAATGCCTCGGTGCCGTGGTTTCCAACGGCCGGATTTTCTACATCTCGCAAGCCAGCGGGTTTGTCGTTTCGCAAACCTATGGTGAGGCCTCTAAGAAACTTCCAGCCGTTTGGGAACGCTGAGTCAGAGCTTCAGCAGCTGCTGGAGGAAGTGAAGCGTCCGCTTTCTTCGAAATCGCCCAGGCGCGCCGAAGTAGCTTCGATTGGCAATCGAAGTCGCGGAGGCCCTGAATTCGACTGCCAGTCGAATCTACGAAACGACGACACTCTGCAGTCTACCAATATAGAATTAAGATCTCACCCGGCACCCGTTGCAGGCGACAGCCCATTCAGGAATGCCTCGCTGCCTTCTTTCGCATGCGAAAGACCATTCCTGAGCCTTTCGAAGCGCCCTTTCGCATGCGAAGACCTGCTCAAGGCTTGAGCAGCCGCGCGCCCTCCACGCGGAGTTGGCCGAACGCGTGCTAAACCAGTTCGACAAATCCCAACAGCGATGCATTTTCAAGGCGTGAGCGCGATATCCACCATCGAACACCAGATTCGGACGCTTCCGCTTGACGAAGCCGAGCAACTTCAAGATTGGCTGGCCGATTACCTGGAGGACCAGCTTGAGGTCAGCCCCGAGTTCGTGGCGAGCATTGAGCGCGGAAAAGCTGACCTCAAGGAAGGCCGGTCGCGGAGAATCGAGCCGAAGTGAATCTCGCGACGCAGATCTTTTCGCGAGAGTTCGACGCGGTCTTTTTCGACCTGCCGGATCGATTGCAGGATCGCATCGAGAAGCGAATCTGGGAGATCGGTGCCGATTTGGCGGGCTTCAATCACCATCGGCTGACCGGGCGATCCGAGTTCCGCCTGCGGGTTGGCGATTACCGAATCATCTACGAATTCGACGCCGAAAAGAACGAAATTCAACTGATCACGCTTGGCCATCGAAGGGACGTCTACCGATGAGAGCGCGGGCGGCGGAAAGGTTCGGTTGCCGGACAAGGTGATAAACTTATGAAGATCTCGAATCTCGCTTCAATCCTCATCATCGCTCTCGCTTGCGCCTCGACGACCGCGCAGGAACCCAAACTCGATTGGGTCAAAGTCACAGGCGAAGCCAATTGGCAGCCGCGTGATTCGTCAGTCGAATTGGTCTATAAAGACCGGCTCTGGATCATGGGCGGTTGGTTCAGCTCTTTCGCCTCGCCGCCTCGCGATGTCTGGAGCACGACCAACGGCAAGGCTTGGAATCTGGTCGTGAAAGAGGCCGCTTGGAAGCACAGCGATTTCTCCATGGCCACTGTTTTAAAAGACAAGATGGTTTTCATGGGCGGCTGGCACAACGGGCGGCTCCCGGATCATTCGGCGAGTAACCAGGTTTGGGAATCGACTGACGGATCAAACTGGGATCAAATCACAGACAACGCGGGTTGGAGCCCGCGAATCGCTGGCGGTCTGGTTGTCTTCAAAGACAAGCTCTGGCTGCTCGGCGGAACGGAGAATTATTACTTTGGCGATCAGAACAGCCTCAAGAATGATGTTTGGTCGTCCGTAGACGGCAAGACTTGGAAGCTCGAAACGGAGCACGCCGGATGGTCGCCGCGCGCCTACCAACAGGCTGTTGTTCTCAATGATAAGATCTACGTGATCGCGGGCGGAAACTATGTTCCGGAGTACTCGGCGAAAAATGATGTCTGGAGTTCGGAAGACGGCGTGAACTGGACGCAGGAGACCGAGGCAGCCCCGTTTAGTCCGCGAATCTGGTTTTCATCCGTGGTCTACCGCGATCACATCTGGGTGCTTGGCGGCTGGTCGAACAATCCTGGCCAGAACTGGGCGGACGTCTGGTTTTCGAAGAATGGCAGGGATTGGACCGAGCTGAAATCTGATGTCAGCTGGAAAGAACGGCACGAGCATTCAGCCTTCGTTTTCCAAGACAAAATCTGGATCGCGGGCGGACATGCTAAGCCGCTCAGCAGTGAAGTTTGGACTCTCGAGGTCCCGCCAAGCTGGGCTGGCTTTTGATTTTTACTTTCCAGCGATTCGCCACGACAAAACCTGATGAAAGTGAACGTCCGAATTCTCACGAGTCTCCTTTGGGCCGCACTGACGACGGCAGGTTTCGCCCAAGGCTGGTCGATGACCAAACAAGGCGGCGATCCCACGATGGCGATTTTGTGCGATGGCCAGCTGGTGACGAAATATCATTATCAGGATGTTCCGAAGCCGTTTTTCTATCCGATCATCGGTCCGAGCGGCGAGGAAATGACACGCGGGTATCCGATGAATCCGCACGATGATGAGCAGACCGATCACATTCATCATCGCTCGCTCTGGTTTGCGCATGGCGATGTGAACGGCGTGGATTTCTGGCACGAGACGCCGCCAGGCAAGAAGGAAACGAGGCCGCATGGCAAAATCGTTCACACGGCGTTCAGCGGAATGAAGGCGGGCACGGGCCCGATGGAAATTCGATGCCGCAACGATTGGACGGCGAATGACGGCAAGAAAATCTGCGAGGACAGCCGGGTTTATCGGTTCACAAAAACGGCGGAGGGATTTTTTGCGATCGACTTCGAGATTACGCTGAAAGCAACGGCTGGCGAGGTGAAGTTCGGCGATACGAAGGAGGGAACGATGGCGCTGCGAGTGCTGCCGACGATGCGTCTGGAGGGCGAGCACGCGAAGGGTGGGATCGTAAATTCAGAGGGCGACTCCGGAAAGGCGGCCTGGGGCAAGCGAGCGCCGTGGTGCGATTTCTTCGGGCCGGACCGCGCGGGAAATGCGGTTGGGGCGGCGATGTTCAACCATCCGGAGAATTTGAATCATCCGACTTACTGGCATGCTCGGGGGTATGGTTTGTTTGCGGCGAATCCGTTCGGAAAACGTGGATTTGAGGGAAAAGATGCCGAGGAAGGCGGGCACACGATCAAGGCCGATGAGGAGGTGACTTTGCGATATCGGATTCTGCTTCATCGCGGAAAGCCGGACGAAGCTGGCGTGGCAAAGGCGTATCGCAGCTACGTGAGCGAGTGATTCGACCGCGGATTTCAGCCAGCAGCTGCTGGATTCGGCTCGGTTGATCCCGACGAATGCCGCTGGATTTCCGAGTTGACGCCTCCCCTCTTCGCATCAACCATGGGCGCTCTTTTTGCCGGGTGAATTCTCGCTCCGCGCAAAGCAATCGCACACTGCACTCGTACGTACGAATCAATAAATCACTGTCATGGCAGCGAAAATCTACTTAGACAAAGACGCCGATCTTGGAACGCTTAAAGGCAAAACCTGCTGCGTCGTCGGCTTCGGCTCGCAAGGTCACGCTCACGCGCTTAACTTGAAGGATAGCGGAGTCAAGGTCATCATCGGCCTCTACCCGAAGAGCAAATCCGTTCCAGTCGCCGAAGAACTCGGCTTCAAAGTTTACGAAACGGCCGAGGCGGTCAAAAAGGCGGACGTCATCCTGATGGCGGTTCCGGACACGAAGATCCCAGCGATCTACGAGGCCGATGTCGCGCCGAATCTGACCAAGGGCAAGACGCTGATGTTCAGCCACGGCCTCGCGGTTCACTTCGGTTTCGTCAAGGCTCCGGAAGACGTGAACGTCGTCATGGTCGCGCCGAAGGGCCCGGGCCACACCGTTCGCAGCCAGTATCTCGAAGGCAAAGGCGTTCCAACGCTGATCGCGATCCACAACAACGCCGATCGCAAGGCGAAGAAGATCGCTCTCGCATGGGCGAAGGGCATCGGCGGCACTCGCGCTGGTGTTTTCGAAACCGATTTCAAGGAAGAGACCGAGACTGACCTTTTCGGCGAGCAGACCGTTCTTTGTGGCGGCGTCAGCGCGCTGATCAAAGCCGGCTACGAAGTTCTCGTGGAAGCGGGTTACCAGCCGGAGATGGCGTATTTCGAGTGTTTGCACGAAATGAAGCTGATCGTCGATCTGATCAACGAGTCGGGAATCAGCGGCATGCGTTTCTCGATTTCCGAGACTGCCGAGTGGGGCGACGTGACTGTCGGACCGAAGATCATCGACGCTTCCGTTAAGAAAAAGATGGAGCGTGCGTTGAAGCAGATCCAGAGCGGCAAGTTCGCGAAAGAGTGGATGGCCGAATACGCAGGCGGCTGCAAAGAATTCAACAAGCTCCGCAAGGAAGGCGCGAATCACGGGATCGAGAAAGTCGGAAAGCGGCTTCGCGACCGGATGCCTTGGATCAAAAAACGCGACCTCAAAGGCGCTCAGGCAAGCTACAGCTGATTATTTGATCTTTTAAGTTGCTGTAATTTCCATAATTGCTAGAATATGGGTCTCCTCGAATCGGGGAGGCCCATTTTTTGTGTCGGGCCGAGTCGATTCAGGAGAAATTCACCGTTCTCGTTTCCTGTGCCAAACCAACGCCACCCTGAATCCATGGCTGAAATCAATTCACCCATTCCAATCCAATCCCGCGAAAGAGTCCTGATTGTTGATGACGAGGAATCATTCGCCGAGTTGGTAAAGGTCTATCTCGAGCGGACCGGCCGCTACGAAGTCCGCTGTTTGTATCGCGGAAAAGGTGTTCTGGACGCAGCCCGCGTCTGGAAGCCTTCGATCGTCCTTCTCGATTATATGCTTCCAGACATGGACGGAGGCCAGATTTTCCAGCGCTTGAAGGATGATTCTCAGCTCCGGCACATTCCGATCATTCTTTTGACCGGGCTCGCCAAGGAAGACACTCCACTCGAAACCGGGATCCGTCCGAAGCGGCTGACGATGTCGAAACCCGTCTGCTTCGAGAAGCTAGAGGAGGCGATCGCGTTTCTGACCACCGGCAGCGCGCCCACGGCTATCAAGGAAGCGGTCTAGGTTTTGAATTTTCTTCGATTCAGGAGCTTGGGATTTGGAAATCCCACCTAGGTTCGGGCCATCTCGCCCGACCCCGAAATCACCCGAAAAACCTTCCGCTGGGAAATTGTCCGTGCAGCGACGGTCGGCGTACAGGAAACTGCGGTGATGACGTTCGCGGTGCTGATCGCGATCGAGGTTTACCAAACGAACGATTCGGTCAAGGCGCTTATCCTCGCCAGCGGACCGCTCGGCCTGATCGGGAGCCTGTTTCTGGTCCCGCTCGTCTTGGCGCTTCGGAGGGCAGCGACGCGCGTCGCTTCGGAAATCAGTTTGGTCGGCGCGCTTGGGTTCGCGATCGCGGCGATGTCCGAAGGTAGCCTGATCATCTACATCGGCGGGATCAGCCTCGGCCTGTTCTCGGCGTCAGTCGTAATCCCGCTGCAAACGCACTGGCTGCGCCACAATTATCCGGTGGAAAGTCGTGGCCGGTTAGTCGGAGCTGGCATGGCGGTCCGGGCAACTGCGAGCATTATCTTCAGCCTGGGTGCGGGGATTTTGTTGGAATTTGAAATCGCTGGTTACCCGCTTGTCCTCGCGGCGTTTTCGATCGCTGGACTGGTCGCCTCGGTGGCGATGAGCCAGGTTCCTCAGCCAGCAATGCGGCCTCGGGAACGCGCGGGAATTTTCCAGGCAATGGTCTGGATCAAGCGGGACAAGACGTTTCGGTGGATGCTGATTTCGATGATGGTGATGGGCGCGGCTGTGCTGACGACGAACGCACTGCGAGTCGAGTACGTCGCCAACGAGCGCTACGGCCTGGCGTTCAGCGAAACCCGCGTCGCGCTCCTCACAAGCACGATTCCCGCGCTGACGCGCCTCGGCACAACCGTTTTCTGGGGCTGGCTCTTCGATCGAATCAACGTGATCGTGATGCGGCTGATCATGAACGGCATCTTCGCGATCGCGATTTTTCTCTACTTCTGGGGCACGCAATTCTGGATCATCGCCTGCGGTGCCTTTGTCTTCGGCATCGCGCGCGGCGGCGGCGAGATCCTCTGGAATCTCTGGGTCACAAAGCTCTCCCCACACGATCACGTCGCCGACTACATGTCCGTCCACACGTTCTTCACCGGCATTCGCGGAGTCGTCGCGCCCTTCCTGGGTTTCTGGGCAATCGCCTCGCTCGGCCCACGCGGCACAACGATGTTCGCGCTCGTCTGCATCGTGATCGCCGGCCTCGCGCTGGTTCGATTTATCCCAAGATCGGGCAATCGGTGAGCTCCACTTTTTCCGAGCTTGCGTTGCATGCGAAGCCGTTTTGACTCTGCCATGATCAGAATTTTTGCCTTCCTCGGCCTCATCTCCAGCCTGGCAGCTGCTGACCCGCCGAATATCATTTTTATCAACGCGGACGACCTGACACACCGCGATCTCGGCTGCTACGGCGGGCAGGCGCTCACACCTAACATTGATAAACTTGCGACCGAAGGCATGCGCTTCACGCGATGCTTTCAGGCTGCCCCGATGTGCTCGCCGACTCGGCATAATATTTATACCGGCCTCTACCCTGTTAAGAGCGGAGCCTACCCAAACCATACCTTCGCGAAGGACGGCACCAAGAGCATCGTCCACTTCCTCAAGCCGCTCGGCTACCGCGTTGCGCTCAGCGGAAAGACGCATATTTCGCCAAAGGAAGTTTTCCCGTTCGAATATTCTGGTAAGAAGAATAATCCTGCCATGGCCGCCATCGAAAAGCTGATGACGGAGTCAAAGGAAGCTGGAAATCCGTTTTGTCTCTTCGCCTGTTCCAACGAGCCGCACTCGCCGTGGAACCTGGGCGATGCCTCGCAGTACCCGCCGGAAGAAATCGAGCTTCCGCCCTACATCGTCGATACGCCGGAGATGCGGGATGCCTACTCGCGCTACCTCGCCGAAATCACCTACTACGACGGGCAAGTCGGCGGAATTCTGGCATTGTTAGAGAAACACGGGCTCTCGGAGAACACCTTGGTCATGGTCACGAGCGAGCAGGGAAACGGCTTCCCTTTCGCCAAATGGACACTCTACGATTCCGGCCTCCAAACCGCCTTGATCGCGCGTTGGCCTGGGAAAATTGACTCCGGAGCGACTGCGGACGCCATGGTCGAGTACGTCGATCTCGTTTCAACGTTCGTCGAAGTCGCAGGCAGCGAACCGGCGGCGAATCTGGACGGCGAGAGCTTTCTACCCGTCTTATTGGGCGAAGTGGATGAGCACAAAGAATTCGTCTACGGAATCATGACGACCCGCGGCGTCATCAACCATCCAGGCCACTACGGAATCCGCTCGGTCCGGTCCGGTCAGTACAAGCTGATCGTAAACTTAACGCCAGAAGTGACCTTCACGAACGCATGCACGAAATCGCAGGAATTTGTTTCGTGGGTCAAGAAGGCCGAGGCCGGAGACCCAGCAGCTGCTGAGCGGGTTCGCCGATATCAGAAGCGGCCAGGGATCGAATTCTACGACATCACCAAAGATCCATTAGAATGGGAGAACCTGGTTGAGAATCCCGAGTACGCTCCGGAGATCGCAAAGCTACGCGCTCAGCTCGATTCCTGGATGACCGCTCAGGGCGACGAGGGTCAGGCGACCGAACTGGCCGCCTACGAGCACCAAGGCAAGAGCCGAAAGAAGCCCGGTGCTCCGAAGAAGAAAAAGAAGAAGTAAGGCTACAGCTTCCGATGAATCTGCTGCAACGCCAGGACCGCGTAACTCGTCACGAGCACGCGATCGTCTTCCCACCAGCGGCTTGAGGCTTCGTTGATCCAGGAACCGTTTTCGTCCTGAAGATCGAAGAGTTTGAGCGCCAGATCCTCGCGCCAATCGATCTTTTTCCCATCCGCCAGCACCAATTCGGTTTTACCCGTCAGCGCCAGCGCCTTGGCCATCGTATGATAATAATAAAAGAGGCCCTGAGCTTCCATGCCTGGGTTTTCATCGATCGAATAATTCCGGCTCAGCCACTTCAACACTGCAGCGACTCGCTTGTCGTCTGGGCCCATCTCAGCGTAGACAAAACTGAGTAAACCCGCGTAGCCCATGCTTCCGTAAGAGCGCAATGCGACCTTTTCGGGCTTACCATCGACTTCTTCCTCGCCTGCCTTGCTGTCGCCCGGAAAGTAGACGAAACCGCCTTCGTTCTCAGGCGTCACCTCGACGAAGGGCTGATCATTCGTGTCGAGATTCTGACACCGTGAGACAAATTCGATCGCCGCATCCCAGTTAAGTTGGACGCCAACTTCGCCGGTAGGCCGGTCGCCTAACGCCTTTTTCGACCAATAGAGAGCCTCCATCGCGAGGTGCGTGTTCGACAAATCGCTATGCGGGTAACTTCCACCATAACCGATTCCGCCATCGTAGGGACTGTCGGTCTCGCCGCGCACATCGTAATCCGCTTGCTGATTGATCAGAAACTTTCGCGCCTGACGAATCGCTACCTCTGCCTCTTCCTGCCCAACGAAGTGGATCAGCGCCATCATTCCAAGCGAGGTGTTGTAGGTGTGGAGACCTTTTCCGTAAATCCCACCATCGCGATGTTGCTTTGTCAGGATAAATTTATAACCGCGAAGCGCAGCCTCAGGCGTTACGTCCGCCTCGCGAGTCGGGTCGCCCATGATCACCGCAACCGGAAGCGCGGTCAGCGCCGGGTAAGTTTCATCGCCCCACGCACCGGTCTCGGTCTGCTGCTCGAGCAGCCAGGCGATCCCGCGTTCGATGTGTCGCTCGATTTCGAGCTTCAGCGAGACGTTGTTCGGATTCTTAACGCGTTTGACTTCGCCCTCCTGGGCAAATGTCAGGCCGCTGAAGACCAAGGCGAGGATCGCAGTCAGAATTGGGAGTTTCATTTCGATTCGATTGGTAAGAGTTTTAGTCCGCGTCCACCTCAGCAGCTGCTGGACGCAAAATCACGGTTACTGCTGTTTCGTAAGCTGGAATGCTCGTGGAAATTGGAAACCAGTTTTCGTCATCGCCGGCACGCGGATGACCGAGGTTGAACATCGCCAGCGTGTCCAAATAAAGTGAGATAATTGAGCCTTCCGTCTCCGCCTGGAAAACCCCTTTTATAATTTCCGAGCCGTTGTAGTTCCAGGGAATATTCTCCATCGTCTCATCCAGACCAAAATCGCGGATCAGTGAGCAAATTGGATTCTCGTCTGCGCCAGGCCAAGTGACGAAGACGTCGATCGCGTCGCCAAGCGGCTGAGGGTCGGGTAAAGCGCCTGGCGGATTGAAATTGTCGAAGAGATTGCCGTTGCCGGTTTTGAAACTGAGAAGCTTGAGGACCACCTGGAGATCAAGCGGTGAAATCGGCGTTTTCAAGAGGCTCTCATGAGTCTTCCCGCCCTCATGGACGAGCACGTATTCGATGATATCGCGGTCGCCGGTCGCATTCACCAACGCCGGAATCCGCACCTCGCGCGTTTTGCCGTTGAACCAAATCTGGCCGAGCTCGAACTCCGTCTCGGAAAGCTGCTTGATGGCCGGCTTATTCGGCTTGGGCTCCGTTTTTCCCTCTTCCGACGCCGCAGGCTTGGCTGCCGGATCAGAAGCCGCTGGAGCTTCCGCTGCCTGCGCGAGCAGCGACGTCATGGGGATGCCGGGGAACAACAGCCCGAGAGTGAAGAAAAGTTGGGGGAGTTTCATTGTCGTCTTAGACAAAAAGACCATGACACAGGTCGAAGTTCAAAGAATTTGCACCCTCGGCTCGTTCAGAGTCGGATGGTAGTTAAACGGAAACGAAAGACTGGCCATGAGCGACAGTGAGATCATAAAAGAATCGGACGCAACAGCTGCTGAAAATCCTGGGAGAAAAACCGGGAAAAAATTGCAGCGTGTCGTCGTCCTCGGCGGCGGATTTGGCGGCTTGGAATTCTGTAAACGGCTTTGCGACCCGGAGCGGTTCCACATCACGCTGATCGATCGACAGAATCACCACTGCTTCCAGCCGCTGCTCTACGAAGTGGCCAGCGGCGGGCTCGCCGCGCCGGAGATCGCTCAGCCGCTTCGCTCGATTCTGACGAATCGCGACGATCTCGACGTTTTGATGGACGAGGTCCACGGAATTTACCCAGAGGAAAAAATGGTCGCGACCCGGACGCGCGAAATCAAATTCGACTACCTCGTCATCGCGCTCGGCGTCAAAACCGGCTACTTCGGGCACGACGATTGGGCCCGGCACGCACCCGGATTGAAGTCGCTCGACGACGCGATGGCGATTCGACGGCGGATCCTCCTCGCCTTTGAACAGGCCGAGGCCTCGGACAACGAAGACGAGATCCGCAAGCTCCTGACGATTGTCGTGGTTGGCGGCGGACCGACCGGCGTCGAGCTGGCGGGCTCATTCGCGGAGCTTGCCAAACGGGTCGTCTCCCGGGATTTCCGGAAAATCGACACGACCAAGGCCGACATCGTTTTGATCGAAGCCGGCCCGCGCTTGCTGCCGATGTTTTCCAAGCGGCTCTCGCGCTACACCGAGCGCAAGCTGACGAAAATGGGCGTGCGCGTCCTGACCGATCACGCTGTGAAAGACGTCGGCGAAAATTTCGTCGCCGCAGGCAACATCCGGATTGAAGCGGCCAACATCATCTGGGCCGCAGGCGTCGAGGCCCCGGCAATGGTTCAAAACATGGGTGCTGAACTCGATCGTGG
>JBLHKS010000009.1:0-78651 GCA_047620505.1 Verrucomicrobiales bacterium
GGCCTCGACGTTTCGCCCGCAGTCCGCGATTTCCTCAGCATGAAGAGTGGGCAGAAGTGCGATTGGCGATTCGTCGATCTGGACGAAGTTCCCACCGGCCCATGGAGAAAGTACGGAGCCAACAATCCTTTCGTTGATCTCCGAAAAAACGAGGCCGCGAACCGACAGGCCGCGGCCGATAAAGAAACGACCGATGCTCAGGCACGGATGGTCAAACTTCGCGAAAAGCGAGACGCCTACGTTAAAAAACAGACCACCAACAACCGCTGAATTGGCGGACGGCATCCGCGATTCACGCCAGCGGGGATGACGAATAAGTAATGGAAAAATCCTTGTGGGATTTGCGGATTTCGTGTTTTCTTTGGTTTTTTTCCGGTCTCTAACAAATCCAGAAATTCGTGGCGCAACCTTCCAACTCGATCACCGGACGGAGAGATTTTCTCAGCAAAATGACGCTTGCTGCGATGGGCGGAGGAGCGGCGCTCGCAGCGTTGGCACCCAGCCAGGCCTCAGCCGCGAACCGATTTCGCACAGTCGTGATCGACGCCGGCCATGGAGGCCATGATGCTGGCGCTCTCAAGGGCAAGGTCTTCGAGAAGCACCTCAATCTCGACACCGCGCGCCGACTTCAACGCGAACTGAAGAGGCGCGGCTACAAAACGGTGATGACGCGTGACGACGATACTTTTATTCCCTTGCTGACGCGGGCGAGGATCGGCAACAAATATCGGGATTCGATCTTTGTCAGCATCCACTACAACAGCACCTGGAAAACGGCTGTTACCGGGTTGGAAACTTATTATTATAGCTATGCCGGCTACAAGGTGGCCAGCAAAGTTCATACGCGGACCGTTCAAAAGCTGAAAGGCGTGAATCGCGGCGTCAAGCGCGCCCGCTTCTCCGTCCTGCGAAATACCAAATATCCTTCGATCCTCGTCGAAGGCGGTTTCATCAGCAACACGACCGAGCGCAACAAGCTGGTTCAAGCTTGGTATCGCCAAGCGATCGCTGAATCCGTTGCCCAGGGTCTCGACGACTATAAGCGGAGCTAGCGGAGTTCGAGCCGAAATGTAACCAACTCGGCGGCCGAGGAGTCCTTCTCCTTTGAATCCGGACGCCATGACCGAAACCCAAGCTCCCCCTCCCGCCAATTCCCGAGGCTGGAAATCAAATCTGCTCTTCGTAGCGATCAGCCTCGCGATCGTTTCATCCGTCATCGGGACCCTCCTGAAGAGCCGATCGCTCGACGACCCAGCCTCTTTCGACGTTGAAGTCTACAAGGCAGCCGAATTCCGCGACACCGTCGATTCGGTTGACGAAGCTTTCGAGACTCATTGGGCAGCTGCTGGCTTGGCACCCGCTTCTCAGGCCGATGATCTCACGATCGCTCGCCGCCTTTCGCTTGGCCTGACCGGCGTGATCCCCTCACTCGAAGAAATCCGCGCGATCGAAGCGCAGCCCGCCGACCAGCGGATTCAGTGGTTCCTTTCCCACATCTTCGAAGACAGCCGTTTCGGCTTTTTCATCGCTGAGCGATTCGGCCGCGCATTCGTCAGCACCAGCAACGCGGCCCTGGTTTCTCGTCGCCGACGGATGATCCACTGGTTGGCTGAAGAATTTCGCGAAAACCGGCCCTACGACGAGCTGGTTCGTTCGCTGATCACCGCCGAAGGAATTTGGACCTCGAATCCCGCCGCCAATTTTTTCACGAGCACTAACGTCGATAAAAAAGGGTTAGACGAAGAAGTCATCACCGCCCGTTTCAGCCGCGCGTTTCTCGGGATTCGGATGGACTGCATGCAGTGCCATGACGAAATGAAGCTCGAGGAGCACATCGAGCCACGCTGGAAGCAGGTCGATTTTCACCAGCTCGCAGCGTTTTTCGGCAAGGCCGAGATCACCATCAGCGGCCTGCGCGACAAGGCGGGAGCTAAGCACATGGTTCGGTATCGCGGCGAGGCCGATGAAGTCCAGGCGGACCCCGAGGTCCCCTACCAACACGACCTCCTACCCGCGAGAGGCAAGCCGCGAAACCGTCTCGCGATCTGGGCGACGCACCCCGAGAACAAAGCCTTCGCCCGCGTCACCGTAAACCGCGTCTGGGCGATTCTCTTCGGTCGACCACTGGTGGATCCGATCGACAATCTTGGTCTCGACGGGCCTTGGCCGCCAGGGCTGGAAATTCTCGCCGATGACTTCATCGCCCACAATTTCGACCTCCAACGGCTGATGCGGCTCATCGCTTCGACCCGCGTTTTCCAGCTCGACAGCCACAGCCCGGACGGCCAGCAGCTGCTGACGGCGGAGCACGACTCAAACTGGGCGAGTTTTCCGCTGACACGCCTCCGCCCGGAGCAAGTCGCCAAAAGCATCACGCAATCCGGTTCGCTCAGCACCGTCGACGAGGATTCCCCGATCTTTCTCCAACTCAAGGCCCTCGGCGACGAAAACAAATTCGTTAGCCGCTACGGCGATCAGGGAGTCGAGGAGTTTGAGGACAACGGCGGAACGATTCCTCAGCGGTTGATCATGATGAACGGAAATTACGTTCAGGAGCGGACGAACAACAACATCGTGCTGAACGCATCGGCGCGGATCAGCCGACTCGCCCAGTCCAATGAGCAAAGAGTGGAGATCGCCTATCTCACCGTGATGTCTCGCCGTCCTTCCAAAATTGAGAACGACCACTTCGTTTCCGAGTTCGAAGAAACCACCGGCAAAGCTGCCGTCGCAGCCACCATGCAGGACCTTCTCTGGTCGCTTCTGAATTCAACCGAGTTTTCCTGGAACCACTGATATGAATACGCATTCCGAAAGTGCCTGCCACGGCCCTGATCACCTCGCACGCCGTACGCTCCTCCGTGCCGCCGGTCTTTCCGGCCTCGGCTGGCTTACGCCGATGGGCGACCTCCTCGCTCAGGAAGCCGAAGCATCCGACTCGAAATGGAAGCCGGCAAAATCCGTGATTCTGCTCTGGCTCGCCGGCGGACCGAGCCAGCTCGAAACTTTCGATCCTCATGCAGGCTCGAAAACAGCTCACGGCACCAAATCGATCAAAACCAGCGTCAAAGGCATCGAACTTGCCGACACGCTTCCGCAGCTCGCCGAAAAGATGGGGGACGTCTCGCTCGTTCGTTCAGTCGTCAGCAAAGAAGGCGATCACGAGCGCGCTTTTTACAACATGAAGACCGGCTATCGGCCGAACCCTTCGATCGTTCATCCGTCGATGGGCGCGATCCTCGCTCACGAGCTGCCGACGCCGAAAGTGGAGATCCCGACTCACATTTCGATCCTGCCGAATCAGTGGCCGGGCCGCGGCGGATTCCTCGGCGCGCAGTTCGATGCGTTCCAGATTTACGACCCGCAACAGCGCCTACCCGACATGTCCACCCGCGTTCAGGACGACCGCGAGCAGCGCCGAAACAAGGGACTCTCCGTCGTCGAACAGGCCTTCGCGAAAGGCCGCGACCAGCAACTGCTGGCGGAAAAAACCCTTCACAACGAGACGATCACCAAGGCTCGCCAGATGATGACCTCCGATCAGCTCAAAGCTTTCGACGTCGCCGAAGAATCCCAGTCGCTTCGCGAAAATTACGGCGACACCCCATTCGGACGCGGCTGCCTTGCGGCTCGGCGGCTGATTGAAGTCGGCGTCCGCTGCGTGGAAGTCACGCTGCAAGGGTTCGACTCACACATCAATAATCACGAAGCTCACACCGGCTTGATGAAGACGCTCGATCCCGCGTTTTCGGCCCTGATCGCCGACTTGAAAGAACGCGGTCTGCTTGAATCGACCGTCGTGCTTTGCGGCGGCGAATTCGGCCGAACGCCAAAGCTGAACGGGCTTGAGGGCCGAGATCACTGGCCAAACGGGTTCAGCGTGGCAATCGCAGGCGGCGGAATTCGCGGAGGCCGAGTTGTCGGCGAGACCGATCCAGATGGCGAAGCGGAAAAGCCGGACAAGCCCGTTGGAGTCGAAGATATCCACGCGACGATCCAGACAGCGCTCGGCTTGAATCCGGAAAAAGAGCTGATGTCGCCCGTCGGCCGTCCGATGTCTCTGAGCCACAACGGATTCGAGATCGAAGAGCTGCTCTGACGCCTGCCCAAAAAAAATGCCGCCTGACCCAGAAGGCGAGGCGGCGTTTTGAAAAATTGTCTGGGATTCCGATTAGTTTGTTCCGGCATCCGCAGCAGCATCCGGGGCTGGCGCATCGGGCGCGGCTGGGTCCGGAGCATCGGCGGCGGCAGGTTCGGGAGCGTCAGCAGCTGCTGGTTCAGCTGGATCAGCGGCGGGCTCTTCAGCTGGCGGCGCTGCACCTGCTTTTGGCTTTGGATCCGGGACAGGCTTGAGAAAATCGTTATACCAAGTCTCGGCATTTCCTTCGTTGAAGCCACGGGAATAAATCACCGCCAAGGCATGAATCTCTTTTTTCATGTGGTGGCTTTTGTCCAGCCCTTCTTCGGCAGCCTGGAGGCGGAGAGCTGACTCCATCGCAAGTTTGGTCAGCACGCGGTCGGAGCCATAATCGAGAGTCATCGTCAGGTAAAAATCCCGAAGCGCGTCTTCCGTGCGCCCCTCTTTCGAAGCGAAAAGTTTGCCGCGCATAAACGCCAGCTGAACGGTTTCGCTCGGCGGAGCAGGCTTGAATCCCGGTGTCGTGAGAAGTTCGGCAGCCCGCTCATCCGGCTCCGTCTCAAAAGCTTTCAAGCCAGCCTCAAGCTCGTCCCATTTCTCATTCGCGTAGTTTCCCCAGAGCGAAAAAAGCTCAAGCTTCGGAAGCAACGCTTCAGTAATCGTGTTGGAGAGAGATTTGCCGGTATTCGTGTCGATGGCCGCGCCCATGTCGGAGTAGCGGCCGATCCGCCGGAGACAGTCGATCTGGTAGAATCGAGCCTCGGAAGCAAAGTTGCCAAATTGAGCCCGGCTGATTCCCCAGAGGAAATCATATTCGTCCGCGACGGCCCGAAACAGCTGCTCGGCTTCCACGAATTGTGATCGGCTGTAGGCATGCCGAGCTGGGCCCATAATATCGCCTTCATCAGTAAAACTGACGGCTTTGACCTGAGCATGGGGAAGGCCAAGGCCAGTTCGGTCGCCCGGAGTGTAAAGGAATTTAATTCCTTTGTCATTGGTCTCGCCGATGAACCCGACGAGGCGGGTGTCATCCGTTTTCAAAACTGTGACGGCGACGGGTTCAGCAAACGCAGCGCCCTGCAGCAAAAAGGCCAAAGCGACCAACAAAGTCGCAGGATGAAAAAAGTGATGAAGTTTCATTATTCTGATCAGTCGTTCAGGAAATTAAATTGGATTCGTTCAGTCAAGAATTCGTTATTTTGGCTCTTGATCGAGCCCATACATGGCTTCGATTTCTTTGATCTTATCGGCTGTAAGTCCAAGTTCGGCCTCAACGTTTCCAACCTCCCCGCGAAGGCGGTCGAGCGCATCGGATACTCCTGCGTCAAATTTCTGCCAGGAGTAGAGGGCCTGACGGAGGAAAACATAAGCCTGAAGTCGTTTCGCCTCCTTTTCCTCCTCCTTGTATTCGCCGGTCAGAGCCAGATTAAATCCTCGCTCGATTGAAAGAGCAGCCCACTGGATATGAGCTGGAAAGGCAGCGTAAACCTTGTTATAGCCGGAGACGGCCTCGTCGGTTTCGCCCTTCATTTCCAAGGTATAGCAGAGCAGATACATTCCCTCAGCCCGACGTTCCTTGTTTCCGGCATCCCAGGATTTTTGATTGGCGTAATCAAGAAGCACTTCTTCAGACGAGATCCAATCCTTCTGGCCAACGGTAATGCGGGCGATTTGGATGTGCGCCTCCGGCAGAAAGGCTTTCGCATCGTAAACTTTATCTTCGTTGTTTTTGATCACGCGGCGAAAACGTTGGACCGCCTTTTCGACCACGCTTGGCTCAGGACTTCGTGAATCGATCCGGCCCAAGGCCATTTCGGCGGGAGCCTGGAAGGTCTTATCCGGCCTAAGCAGGAGCTCTTCAAAGAATGGCTTGGCTTTGAACGGATTGTCTTCCTCGAGATACTCGCCCACAGCACTGAGTGCGATGTCGGACAAATTGGTCGGCCCAAAATCGGTCAACTTTTCAAAAACACCGCCAATTTGCCCGGCAACCGTCTCGCGTTCGGGGGAGTCCTTTTCAAGACCCGCGACTTTCTGCTGGAAGACCATGATCTTGTGAATCATCAGCCAGGTCTGGAGATTGGTGTTTCCTCCGGCAGCGATCATCCCGTCGTAAACCTTTACGGTCTCATCATGCCCGCGATGCTCGATCGATGCGGTCATGTGAGATCCAATCGACTGCTGAAGGAGCTTGGAATCGTCACCCTCCGACAGCTGGACGATCATCCGCTCCAGCTGAGCAAGTCCATCGTCGGCCCGGTTCGCTTTGGCCAGTGCCGGCATGGCGAAGACGCTGACCTGCGCCTCCCAGGTCGATCCCTTGTGATTCTCGATGAAGTCGTCGTAATGCTCGATCGCCACATCAAATTCTTCCAACTCCATTGCCACATCGATCGTCTTGAAGAGCGCTTCTTCGATGAAGTTCTTGTGATCGAGTCGACGCGCACTGTCGAGTCCGGCCAGGAATGCCTCTTTCGCCTCAGCCAAATATTCCATGGGGTCCTTGCCCTCCAGAGGCGTACCGGACATAACTTTGATCGTATCTCCCTTCAGGAGGTAGGCCCGATCAACAACGTCAGCGCCGGCGTGGTGCTCAAAAACTTTTTCCAGATACTGAAGCGCGCTGACGTAGTCGCTCGCGATGTAATAGCAGGTCGCGCGATCGAACCTGACCTGACCCAGAAATGTGGAAGAGCTGTAGTCCTGCTCGAAAGTATCCAGCATCGGAGCGGCTTCATCATATTTGCCCTGCACGATACGGTTGCTGCTCTGGAAAAAGCGGGCAGCCTCGCGGTTTCCGCTGTCTGGATAATTCTCGACGTGGATATCGAGCGCCGCTTGAGCTTCTTCCTGCTGATCGATGAAATAATTCGACGCTCCATAAATGTAGTCGGCCATATCGCGTTGTGGCGCGCCAACTTCGTGCTCATCGCGGACTCGCTGGGCGACATCGGCGCAGATTGCGTATTTCTGATTCCGAAACAGCGCCTGAAGCATGAACGTGGCGACGTTGTCCCGAAGTTTGACAATCCGGACGTCTTTGCTGTCGCCGTATTTCTCCATGAAGGTGTCACCGAAATACTGGGAAGCCGCTCCGTCTCCAAGAGCGAACGCGTAGCGCGCGGTCTCGTGTAGAATGTCCGGCATGTGCTTGGTATCCGGATAGCTTTCGACGAGGAAACGGTTGAGAACGTAGCCAGCGCGACGGTTGCCCATTTGCTCGTAGCAATTGGCAATCAATCGCAAAGTGTCGACCTCAGGCGGATCAGGGGAATCGATCAGGCCTTGATAATCTGCAATGAGCTTGTCATAGGCAGCACGCTGGTTGCCGCCGGATTGCTCGGCTCTCGCGACCAGATCTTCGAGGATCGACTCGGTGGTCGGCACCATCGTGAAGAAACGAAGAGCCACATCATAAAGCTGTGCTTCCTGCGCCTGGTAGCCGATCAAACGGAGCCGCTCCACAAACCCGAGATTAGCCTTGTCGTAGGGGCTGATCGAAAAGAGACCGCCGTATTGATCGAGGAAACTGTGAGCCGAATCGCGAACCTTCTCGCCATTCTCCTCAGCATTGCCGATCCAGCCATTCGCGAGGTCCAGCATCGCTTGAAACAGCAGCTGCCCGCTCGTCCCGCGGAAAGTCGTCGAGAATTCGTCAAAAAGCCGACGAATCTCCTTTTCACCTTCATCCAGCTTGTCCACCCCGATCAGGCAAACGCCCCTACGCAGGACATAGGCCGCGTGAATCGGCTGAAGAACCGAAGGATCCGGGTTCAATTCCTTGAATTTTTCATACGACGCGAGTGCCTCCTCAAATTTGCCCTGAACCTGCTCGCAGTAGCCCTGCTGAAACACCGCCAGCTCCCAGCGCATATTTGAGCTCGCCACTGTTGGCTTGTCCGGCTTCTTGTCATTCGGCTTATTCGGATACTCCTCGTGGCAAACCCGAAACGCCTCCTGCGCCTCTGCGTACTGCTTGAGCTGGAGATGGCAGATTCCTTTATCGTAATAAATTCCACCAAACACCGGCCCAAAATCGGACCAGCCAAATTCGCCAAGATCGGTAACAATCTGAGTGTAGATCACTAAAGCGCCTTCGAAGTCGCCCTGTTGAGCCTTTTCACTGGCTTGAAAGTAGAGCTGCTCCAATTCCTGCGCGTTGGCAGAGAATGCGGTGATCAAGCCGCCGATGGCGACGAAGAACGAGAAAATCGGGTTACGGAATCGATTCGATTTCATGGTAAATTTAAGTAGTCGGGAAAGTTTGGGCTCATCTGCGCCGTCGGCAGCTGCTGGGCCTTGTTCTGAATAACAAATCGTCGCGGGTTTGTCAGGCGATTTAAAAATTTGAAGGAAACTTCAGGGTAACGTTTGAAATGTCTACAGTCGCCAGGCAGTTCATCACATCGAGAAATCGTTGACCGCGGGCTTCGTCGGCTGCCGCAAAAACAACTTGCGGCTCAGTATCGGTCGCATCGGCAATCGCTCGCAAAACCTTTAGACGTTCAAGCAGCCGAGGTAGTTCACGCTGGTTTGTATCCGTATCGAGAGGTTCGTCATTTCCAATGACGGCTCCATCTGCTTGGAGTTCGATTGCATAAAGATCAATATCGACTCCTTGGCTCTTTCCCGCCGGAAGAGTCAATCCAATATCGGATTCTTCCGGTTGGAGAGTCGAGGTTGCGATGAAGAAAATCAGCAGGAGAAAGGAAACGTCAATCAACGAGGACAGGTCGACGCCTGAGTTGTCGTCGTGAACCGATAGAGCGCCGGTTTTTGACTTGGCTTTTAAGTTAGGCCTCTTCTTCGATACTCGGTTCGGTCTCCTTGCGGTCATGGGGATTTTCAGCGGTTGAATTCAGACTTTAGGGCCTGAGTCAGCCTCCCGCAGCTGCCGCAAATCCGGACAACGTCACGTTCGTCAAACCGACTTCAGCCAGTGTATTCAAGACGTCCAGAAAGCGTTGGCTCTTAGCTGAATCTTCCGCAGAAATAATAACGACTGGCTGTTTGTCGCCAGAACTCTTGGCAACAGCGTTGTAACGCTCGAGCGCGACCTTCAACCCCGGAAGTTCCCGCTGGCTGGGATCGGAATCCACAATATCGTCGTTGTACTTGACGATACCGGTTCCAGTCAGTTGGATTCGCGCCTCGTCGATCGGTACTTTGGAACTGTTGGCCTGATCCGTCGTCGGAAGCGTCATCTGAATGTCGGCCTCGGCCGGCTGGAGCGTCGAAGTCGCGACGAAATAGATCAAAAGAAGGAAACTGACGTCAATCAGCGACGACATGTCCAAAGTGGGCTCTTCGGCATCGAGACCTGAGAATTTTCGTTTTCTAGCCATGGGGTTTTCTTCTCAAAAAAGGTTAATCGACGGGGTCGTATTGTTTGTTGGGATCAGCGAAGGCGGCGAAAACCACCTTGATCACCTGTGAGTTCGCGCCGGCCTCAACCACTTCGCGAATCCGCTTCACTTCGACGCCTTTGTCTGCTCGAACGTGAAGAACGCTCTCAGGCCGACTCGGCGCGGTGTCGTTTTCGTCCTTAATCAAACCGATATAGGCTTCGACTTCTCCCATTCCCACACCCGGTAAGGCCAGGATTTGATCTTCGCCACCACCGCCAGTGACCGTGCCGTCCGGTCGGATGTTCACGAGAATTCGCCCTCGGGCGTCACTCTGCTTTTTCGCGGCCGTCGCAATCGGCGGCTGAACTTTCGGGTCAATCGGGACGATGATAATCGTCGAAGCGACCATGAAGAAAATCAGCAGCAGGAAAACCATGTCGATCATCGGCGACATGTCCATTTTCAGGTCTTCCAGCTTTCCAGACTGTGCGTTTCGGAGTTTTGCGGACGCCATGGTAGGGGATTCTCAGGGTTTAGTTCGGGCGCGAGCGCCCAGTCTTCCTCCACGCTCGCTCAAGACGGGCGCGGAGGGTTTGTCGTCGAAATCGCGATTTTCCAACCGCTCAATCGATTGCTATTCGGCGAGTCCTTCAGGGACCTTAGCCATTTGGCTCTCAGCGTTAACGGTTGCCAGAGCCGCGTCCATCGCGTCAGAGGCTGCTTTGTGGGCGTTGCCGATATTTGAGGCGAGCCAGTTACGGAAAATCACGTAGAACACGAGAGCCGGGAGTGCGACGACGAGGCCGCCAGCCGTGGTGTAAAGTGCTTCCGAGATGTTGTTCGCGAGAGCGGATGCGTTCGAGCCTTTCCCGATTCCGAGAGTGGCGAACGCCTTGATCATACCGGAGACAGTTCCAAGCAGTCCGACCATCGGCGCCATCTGCGCGACGACCGAGATGTAGGAAATCCAGTTCATGTAAGAGCCGGTTTCGCGAGTCGTGAAGTCCGCGATTGCGTCTTCGACATCTTCGCGGCCCAGAGTCTCCGGGTCAGTCGCGTCGACATTCGGCAGAGCGCTTGCGAGCATCCGTCCGAGGAAAGATGGACTAGCAGCTGCTGTCTCGATCGCTGAGCGGACTCGGACTTGAGCCATCAGATCGAGAATCTGCATCTGCAGGACTTTCGGCGTAAATTTGCCGCCCATCATCTGCAGGAGGTTGAACACGATGAGCGTAACCAGAACAACCGAGAGCAATCCGAGCACTCCCATCCAGAGGCCGCCTTTTTTGATCTCATCGAGAAAGCTTCCATCTTTCTTTTCTTCGCCGTCGCCGTCGGCACCGTCAGTCGCGGCCGCAGCATCTGCCCCGTCGGCCTGAGCGGCCAGTTCTGGGGTCATCATGAAAAAGGTGACAACCAGGAGGGAAAGGCCGATGAGCCACCAGGTTCGATTCGAGGGATTCTTCACAAGCATGAGTGAGAGTGGGTAGTTTGAGGTTTCCGAAGAGGTTGGATTTTGTTGAAGACGTCAGTTCTGGCGCAATCAGGGCGGGTCTGTAAAGTAGAATCCCTCAAAAACATCACGTTTTCTCTGATTTTTCAAACGATTCAGCCGGGGCGGATCTTAGGAAGAAGAATTCAACGCACTGGTTGGTGCCTTTCGTTAGCGATGATTATCTGGTTGTAATCGCCTCCCGCAAGGGTCCAGTTTATCGATCCTCAGCCATGTCTAAAATCGTCGAATATCTCCAAACCATGGTCTCCATCGGGGGATCTGATCTCCACCTGACCGTCGGTGCTCCGCCAAACGCACGGGTCGATGGGACGATGCGTCCGATCGCTCGGGAACCGCTCGATCGAGACGCGGTCTACCAGCTGGTGATGGCGATTTTGTCCGATCGGCAACGATCCGTGCTGGAAGAAAAACTGGAGCTCGATTTTGCGATCAACATCGATTCACTCGGACGTTTTCGAGGCAACGCTCACTACAATCGGGGCTCTGTGGAGGCTGCTTTCCGGTTCATTCCGGACGAAATCCCCGAACTGGCGGCTCTCGGCCATCAACCGATCGTGGAGCAGCTTTGCGAATTGCGGCGCGGGCTGATTCTGGTCACCGGCATCACCGGATCCGGAAAAACGACCACGCTCGCCTCGATGATCAAACGCATCAGCGAAGTCCGAAGCGGAGTGATCATTTCGATCGAGGACCCGATCGAATTCATCTTCAAACACAGCCGGAGCATCGTGAAACAGCGCGAAGTCGGCCAGGACACGCTTAGCTTTTCCGCCGCGCTGCGCCACACCCTTCGCCAGGACCCGGACGTGATCCTCGTCAGCGAAATGCGCGATCTCGAAACGATGCAGGCCGCCGTCACCGCTGCGGAAACCGGCCACCTCGTCCTGAGCACGCTCCACACGATCGACGCCCCGAAAGCGCTCGATCGAATGGTCGATGCGTTTCCTGCGGCGCAGCAGGGCCAGATCATCGCACAGCTCGCCAACAGCCTCGAAGCCGTGATTTCCCAGCGGCTCCTCCCGCACGCCAGCGGCGAAGGCCGGATTCTCGCATCCGAGGTGATGATGATGAATTACGCGATTCGAACCTGTCTTCGGCAGAAAAAATTCGAGCAGATTCTCGGCCTGATGGAAATTGGCTCCAAGGAAGGAATGCACACGATCGATGAAAACCTCAGTCATTTGATTCAGCAGGGGCAGATCGGGGTGGACGACGCCTTGGCCAACTGCCGGGACCCCGGGATGATCGAACAGGCGATCGCAAATAGCCCGATGGCTCAGGCCCAGACCCGGCGGTAGCCGAATCGGCAGAGGTCAGCAGCTGCTGGCCGGAAAACCGCGCAGAAGCGGATTCGGAACTTCGTGATTGCCTGTTTTCTCAAATTTGAGAAAATTTTCCTCTCCGCCTTCGGATTGAAATTTGACGAAAGGCCAACTCTGCCGAAATTAGGCGGCCCGCGATCCGGCGGGCGATTTTCGGAGAAGCCGAGACGCCCTTTGATCGCAGGGCTCGTATTCGTGGTTGGATCGGCTCAGAAAAGGCTGCTCCGACCCCGAAACCCGACAACCAACGGCTTTCCACCTACCCATGCAGAAGCACAAGCATCTGAATCAGCACTATCCCCAGGTCCAAGGCACGCTCCATCGTCCGGAGCTGGAGCGCGACGCGTGTGGCGTCGGCGTCGTCGCGCACATCCGCGGCGAACGCAGCAACGAGATTCTCAAATCCGGCCTCACCAGCGTCTGCAACGTCGTCCATCGCGGCGCGATCGATCCTGATCACAAGACCGGCGACGGTGCCGGCGTCCTCACCCAGCTCCCCTACAAAATTCTGATTCCGGCAGCTGCTGAGTTCGGTGCAGAAGTCGCAGAAAAAGATCTTGGTGTCGGCGTGTTTTTTCTGCCAACCGGCGACGAAGCTGGCCAGACGAAGGTCAAAGATTTGGCCAAGTCCATTCTCAATCGCCGCGGAATCGGCCTGATCGGCTGGCGGAAAGTTCCGATCAATCCGGACGAACTCGGCGAGCTGCCGCGCAAAACGATGCCCGAAATCCAGCAGCTGCTGGTTTCGCGCGGGCCGGCGATGGACGACGATCAGTTCGAGCGCGCTCTTTTCATGACGCGCCGCGAAATCGAGCAGGGCGTCAAAGACGACGTCGATGGGCTCTACATCGCCTCGTTTTCGCACCGCACGATTTCCTACAAAGGCCTCGCCCTGCCAGCCGCGCTGATCGCGTTTTACGACGACCTTCAAAACCCGGATTACGAGACCGCGATCTGCCTTTACCACCAGCGATTCTCAACAAACACGTTTCCTTCCTGGCCACTGGGGCAGCCGTTCCGGATGCTCGCCCACAACGGCGAAATCAACACGCTGCGGGGCAACCGAAATTGGCTTAATTCGAGCGAAAAGGACTTCCAAAGCGAGCTTTGGGGCGACGACGTCAATCTGCTCAAAGAGGTGATCAACCCGGAGGATTCTGACTCTGCTAGTCTCGATTCGGCGCTCGAACTTTTCGTCTTGTCAGGCCGTTCTGCGCCTCACGCGATGGCGATGCTCGTGCCGCCAGCCTGGCGGATCGATCCCGAGACAAGCGAAGAGGAAAAAGCATTCTACCAGTACAACCGCTGCTTCCAGGAGCCATGGGACGGACCGGCCGCGCTGGTCTTCACCGATGGCCGGACAGTCGCGGCGACGCTCGATCGAAACGGTCTTCGCCCAGCACGTTTCAAGCTGACGAAGGACGGAATTTTCACTCTCGGCTCTGAAGTCGGCACCGCGCATTTCGACGACGCCGATGTGATTCGCAAAGGCCGCCTCGCGCCGGGCGAAATGATCTCGATCGACATCGAAAACGGCACAGGTCTTCAGGAAAACGCCGAGCTTAAGAAAAACCTCGCCGCGCGCCGCCCGTACGGCCAGTGGCTTGACGAGCATCGTCTTGAATTCTCCAAAATCACCGACTCCAAGCCGCGCAAGCCAGAGGGCGATCTCGACATCCTGACATTGACCCAAAAGCAGGTCACTTTCGACATCAACAAGGAGGAAATGGACATGATCCTGACTCCGATGATCCAGAAGGGCGAGGAACTGACCTACTCGATGGGCGACGACGCCGCGCTCTCGGTTTTGTCGACGCTTCCGAAGGCGCTTCCGACCTATTTCAAGCAGCTCTTCGCCCAAGTCACGAACCCGCCGATCGACTCGATCCGCGAGCGGCTCGTGATGACGCTTAACGTCAATCTTGGCTGGCAGCGTAACCTTCTTGTTGAGACACCGAAGCACGCCAAAGTCGTTCACCTCACGAGTCCGATTCTCCTCGATCATCAGGTGGAGAAATTGAGCGATCTCGAAGAGCAGGGCTTCCCAGCGCGGACGATCGACACGACGTGGGCAGCTGCTGACGGCGAGGCCGGTCTCGAAGCGGCGATTGCCCGGATCTGCGAGCTCGCGGAGAAGGCTGCTGACGACAAAATCCGGATCCTGATTTTGAGCGATCGCAAAGTCGATCACGAGCACGTTCCGGTCCCGATGTTGATGGCCGTCGGCGCGGTCCACCACCATTTGAACCGCGCTCACAAGCGGATGTGGCTTTCGATCGTGGCCGACACCGGCGAAGTCCGCGACACTCACAGCGCAGCCACGATGTTCGGCTTTGGAGCCCAGGCGCTCTGCCCGTATCTCGCGGTCGAATCGATTCGCGAGATCGTGGAAAACGATCGAAACGGCAAGCTCGGCGTCGACTACGAACAAGCGGTCAATAATTACGTTAGCGGCCTCGAAAAGGGCGTGCTCAAGATCATGTCCAAAATGGGCATCAGCGTTTTGAGTTCCTACCAGGGTGCCCAGATTTTCGAAGCGATCGGTCTGAATTTTAAAGTCATCAACCGCTGTTTCTCCGGCACGCCTTCGCAAGTCGAAGGAGTCGGATTCTGGGAGCTCGCAGCCGATTGCCTTCGCCGTCACGATACTGGTTTTGGTCTGCCCGATTCGGAAGCGGACAACGCCAAGCCGCTCAAGCTCGGTGATCCGGGTTACAATCGCTTTCGCCGAGGCGCTGAGCGTCACGGCATGCCGACTTCGGTTCTGAAAAATTTCCACACGTTCGTCAAAGACGGCGACCCGGAAAAGTACGAAAAATACGTCGAAGATCTCAAAGCGCATCACCCGGTCGCGCTCAAAGACTTGATGGAAATCGTCCCTAACGGAAGTCCTATTCCAATCAGCGAAGTCGAGCCGATTGAAGACATCCGACGCCGTTTCACGACCGCTGCGATGTCGCTTGGCGCGCTCGGTCCCGAGGCTCACGAGACTTTGGCAATCGCGATGAACCGGATCGGCGGAAAGTCCGATTCCGGCGAAGGCGGCGAAGATCCGAAGCGTTTCAAGCCGTATGAAAACGGCGATTGGGCGAACTCCAAAATCAAGCAGGTCGCCTCCGGCCGCTTCGGCGTGAACACCCATTATTTGATGAACGCTGAAGAGCTTGAGATCAAAATGGCGCAGGGCGCGAAGCCCGGTGAAGGCGGGCAGCTGCCAGGCCACAAGGTCAACGAACTGATCGCGCGGCTTAGGAATACAAAGCCGGGCGTGACGCTGATTTCGCCGCCGCCACACCACGATATTTATTCGATTGAGGACCTCGCCCAGCTGATCCACGACCTCAAAGAGGTCAATCCGAAGGCTCGCGTAACGGTCAAGCTCGTCGCCGAAACTGGTGTCGGCACGATCGCCGCTGGCGTGGTCAAAGCGAACGCCGACACGATCCTGATTTCCGGCCACGACGGCGGAACGGGCGCATCGCCGCTCAGCTCGATCAAACACGCCGGTCTGCCTTGGGAACTTGGCCTCGCCGAGACTCAGCAGGTGCTCATGCTCAACAACCTGAGACACCGCGTGACGCTCCGAACCGACGGCGGAATGCGCAACGGCAAGGACATCATAATGGCCGCGATCCTCGGCGCTGAGGAGTTCAACTTTGGCACAATCGCGATGATCGCGATGGGCTGCGTTTACGTTCGCAAGTGTCATCTCAACACCTGCCCCGTCGGAATCGCGACGCAGGATCCGAAGTACCGCAAAAAGTTCACCGGCAAGCCTGAGCACGTCGTGAATTTCTTCAACGCCGTCGCGCACGAAGTTCGCGAGCACATGGCGGCTTTGGGCATTGCCAAACTCGACGATCTCATCGGTCGCCCGGAGTTTTTGAAGCAGCGCGAAATCATCGACCATCCGAAAGCGAACACGGTCGATTTGAGCCGGGTTTTGAAGGACGTCGCGAAAGAAGCCGGCCAGCAGCTGCCGAGAATTCGTCAGTGGGAGCGCAACCGGATCGAGCAGGATCCGCCGCTCGATAAGCAGATCATCGAGGACGTCCGCGGCACGATCGAGGACGGTGTCTCGAAGGTTTCGAAGAGCTACGAAATCGGAAACACGAATCGCAATGTCGGCACGATGCTCAGCGGAGCGATCGCCGAAAAATGGGCGAATGACGGAATTCCAGACGGCACGATCGACATCCAGCTCACCGGAAGCGCCGGCCAGAGCCTCGGCACGTTTCTCTGCGGCGGTGTTCGGCTGACTTTGACCGGTGAGGCGAACGACTACGTCGGCAAAGGCATGTCCGGCGGTGAAATCATCGTCAAAGCCCCGACTGAGCGCGGCTTCGAATGCTGGGAAAACTCGATCATCGGCAACACCGTGATGTACGGCGCGACGGCGGGCCACCTCTTCGCGAACGGCCATGCTGGCGAGCGTTTCTGCGTCCGAAACTCCGGCGGCGTCGCTGTTGTCGAAGGCACCGGCGATCACTGCTGCGAGTACATGACTGGCGGCCTTGTTGTGATTCTCGGGAAGACCGGGAAAAATTTCGGAGCCGGCATGAGCGGTGGTCTGGCGTTCGCTTACGACGAAGACGGGCATTTCGACATCAAGCTTAACGCTGGCATGGTCGAAGTCCGCGATCTCGTCGATCAAGAGGACATCGACACGGTCAAAGCGCTGATCCGCCGTCATTTCGAATACACCGGCAGCGACCGCGCGAAGGAAATTCTTGAAAACTGGGACAGTGCCCGGGCGAAGTTCCGCAAGGTCCAGCCAAAGGCGGATGTCGCGGTGAAGATCGAGGAGGAGAAGCCAGCGGCGAAGGAATTGGCGACTGCGCCAATTTAATGCGATAATCGCGAATGAGTTTAGCTGAGGTCAAAGCCGAGATCAGGACGTGGTCGGAGGACGAGCGCCGTAAACTCAGCGCTTTTCTGATGGCGCTCGAAGATGAAGCAGACCCAGCGGAACGAAGGAAGCTAGCCGAAAAAATCGACGACAAAGATCCTGACCACTGGATCCCTCTCGATCGAGCGCTTGAAGCATCGCAGGTGGAGGTGAAGATCGAAGTGGAAAAGCCTGCCGAGAAGGAATTGGCGACTGCGGGTTGACCGTGCTAGCTTTCGTCGTGACTGACCTCAAGGAAAAGGTTCTCTCCCTTCCGGAGGATGAAAAGCGCGACATCTTTAACGCGTTGCGCGCCAATTTGGACGAAGCCCCCCTTCTTCGAATCCTGAACGAACGGCGGCGGCTTTTCCAGTCTGGAGAAATGTCGGCCGATTCCGCCGAAGTTGTTTTCGATCGTCTCCTCGCTCGGTACTCGTGAACCTGAGAGTCACCCAACAAGGGGAATGGGATTTAGAATTGAGGGCCGAATTCTGGGAAAAACGGCAGGCCAGCCTCGGACGAGAGTACCTGTTGCACCTTCGTTCGGAGTTGAAGCGATTGACTCGACTGGCGACATCGGACAGGCACGCGAGACGCTTGGGCGACTTCCGCCGGTTTCTGACCAAGCGATTTTCCGCCGAAGTATTCTATGATATCGAAGACGACGATCTTGTGGTCTACGGCGTTTTTGATTGCCGGGAGGATCCTCTTGAGATCGAGCTCGAACTCTCACGACGCTGAAACGTCGCCGTTGACGGATCGCCTCCCCGCCTGGACTTTACCGAGTGCATCAAACCGCTGACACACCTCGAACTCTGAATTTCGGCCACGCTTGGGACTACGCCCCTGCTCCGGAAACGACTCCGGTTCCGTTGAAGGAATCCTATCAATTGTTCATCGACGGAAAGTTCGTCGATCCCAGCACCGGCGAGTGGTTCGATTCGATCAACCCCGCGACCGGCAAGCCGCACACGAAAATCGCGAAAGCCGGCCAGGCGGACGTCGACGCCGCGGTAGCAGCTGCTCGGCGGGCTTACGAAGGCAGTTGGGGAAAAATGAGCCCGCGCGATCGCGGCAAGCTGCTTTTCCGAGTCGCCCGGATGATTCAAGAACGCGCCCGCGAGTTGGCAATTCTTGAAACGATGGACAACGGCAAACCGATCAAGGAAAGCCGCGATGTCGACCTTCCGCTCGTCGCTGCGCATTTTTTCTACTGCGCCGGCTGGGCAGACAAGCTCGACTACGCGTTCCCTGGTCGGAGTCCGAAGCCGATCGGCATCGCTGGCCAGATCATTCCGTGGAATTTCCCGCTCCTGATGCTCGCGTGGAAAATCGCGCCCGCGCTGGCTTGCGGAAACACGGTCGTGCTCAAACCGGCGGAGACGACCTCGGTTACCGCGATGCACATGGCGGAGATTTTTCGCGACGCTGGCCTGCCCGATGGAGTTGTGAATATCGTCACCGGAGCGGGTGAGGTTGGCGAGCAAATCGTCAATCACGACGGCGTCGACAAAATCGCGTTCACCGGCTCAACAGAAGTTGGCAAGCGGATCGCGAAGTCGATCGCAGGCACGCCGAAACGCCTGACGCTCGAGCTGGGCGGCAAGGCGGCGAACATCATTTTCGAGGACGCCGCGCTCGACCAGGCCGTCGAGGGGATCGTCAACGGAATCTATTTTAACCAGGGTCACGTCTGTTGTGCTGGCAGTCGGCTGCTCGTCCAAGAGGGAATCTACGACGAGGTCGTTCGTCTGCTCGAAAGCCGGATTCGGACCCTGCGCGTGGGTGACCCGCTCGACAAAAACACGGATATCGGCGCGATCAATTCGGCCGAGCAGCTGAGCCGGATTCAAGAGTTAGTCGGTGTCGGCGTCGATGAAGGCGCGGAGTTGGTCCAGTCGAGCTGCGACTTGCCGAACGACGGTTTCTGGTTCAAGCCGAGTTTCTTCACTGGCGTCACGCCGTCGCATCGGATCGCCCAGGAAGAAATATTCGGCCCGGTTTTAAGCGTGATGACGTTCAGGACTCCAGACGAAGCCGTGCAGCGCGCGAACAACACATTTTACGGGCTTAGCGCCGGAGTTTGGACTCAGAAAGGTTCGCGGATTCTGAAGATGGCGAAGGATCTGAAAGCCGGCGTGATCTGGGCGAACACGTTTAACAAGTTTGATCCGACAAGCCCGTTCGGCGGCTTCAAAGAAAGCGGCTTCGGTCGCGAGGGCGGCGTTCAAGGACTGCTGGCCTACTGCAGTTTTTGAAAATTTATGAACGCCCGATTAAGTCCTTGCCTCTTTCTATTCGTTTTCGCTCTAACAAGTTGTGGAGAAGATGAAAAACCGGATCCCACAACTTTGGCTTTTGAATTTCTCAATAGTTGGGGCGTAGCCCTCATAGTTCTGCTCACGCTTTCAAATTGGCTTGTTAGAGAAACGAAAATCCCAAACCTACTATTTATGAGTGCCGTACTTCTCGCAATTCCGTATTTCGTATTAAATTTTTTCCTAATTAAATTCGAACTCAACTTTTCGTTACTTTATCTCGTGGCTGGATTGTCAGGGTTGTTAAGTTCCATTCTAGCCGGCATAGCGATAGTCATGGCGATTCCTGAACAATTGGATCGAATCGACGATGATCTCGAAACCAAGGAAAAGTGAAGTCTTCGCAATCCGCTATGACTATAGGAGCAGCGACGGAGCAGTCCCCTGCAATGAAGTTCCTCATCACCGCCGGGCCGACGCGTGAGCCGATCGATCCGGTTCGTTTCCTCAGCAATCGCTCGAGTGGCAAGTTCGGCTACGCGATCGCCTCAGCTGCTGCTGAGGCCGGGCATGAGGTTGTGCTGATTTCCGGGCCGGTTGCGATTCCGGCTCCGATCCAGCCTCACGTCCGCGTGATCACGGTCGAGACGACACGCCAGATGTACGAGGCGGTCGAAGCGCGAATTCGCGAAATGGACGTGGCGATCATGACAGCCGCGGTCGCAGACTACCGGCCGACGCACTTTGAGCCTAACAAGATCAAAAAAACGCAGAACGCCAACCCAGTCATCCACTTGGAAAAGACCGAAGACATCCTCGGCTCCGCGCGGGAGACAATGGGCTTTGGGGGCGTGTTAGTGGGGTTCGCGGCGGAAACTGAGCGGCTCGCCGAGTACGCCACCGACAAGCTCGAACGCAAGCGCTGCGATCTGATCGTAGCCAACGACGTCAGCCGGAAGGACATCGGTTTCGACTCGGATCTCAACGAAATAAGCCTGTTTTTCGCAGGCGGCAAATCCCAATTGCTGCCGCGACGATCCAAGGCCGAATTGGCGGTCGAGCTGGTTGAGATTATCGGAAAAATCAAGAGGGAAGTGCCCTGACAGCTTCATCTTGTTCGGTTGATTGCCGGCCCGTTTCTCGTAGGCTCGCGGCGTGGGCCTCCTCTCAAAAATTCGAGCCAAACGACTGCTCCTACCGCTGAGTTTAGCGGTCGGCTCCGTGTTGTTGAGCTGGACTCTCGCGTTTTTCGCCTTCAAAGACATCGGCTGGCTCTACGGAACGGCGTTTCTCGTCATCGGAACGCTGACCCTCGGGAGTGCTTGTTTTTACCGCTATCGACTCACCCGCGAGCAAGCAGAGGCCGCTTCCCTGAGCGAAGAGGTCTTCGAGGACCGCCAGCAGCTGCTGGGTCTGCAACAAACGCTCGAGGAAGACATGCTGACTTTCGAAAAGCAACGACAAGGCTTCGAGACTCGGCTCATGACCTATCATGAGTGGGCTGAATTCCCGACCGTCGAGCAGTTCGCCGAGCCCGACGACGAACCCGAGGAAGTCAGCGCGCGCGACCGCGAAGTGCTCGAGCGAGTCCAGGACGCGGCGGACAAGATCATCGACAATTTCCAGAACGATCGCTACAGCGAGGACGGCGAGTTCCGCCCGATGCTTCTGCTGAATGAGGTGATCGAATTCATTGAAACGATCGCGAGAATTTATCAGCCCGATTCCGAGCACCCGCTTTTGGAGACGAGTATCGAATCGCTTCTGAAGTCCATCAACCACATCACGCTTCAGTTGATGTTTCAGATCGAGCAGCTCCCGCTCAACCTCAAGGATTACAGCCTTTCCAAGGCCTACGATCACATCCGCAAAGCCGGCAAAGTTTACCAGGCTTATCAGTCTGTTAGTCCGATTTTGCCTTACATGAGTTACACTTGGCAGGTCGGTCGACTCGTGCTCGGAGCGAACCCGGTCACGATGGGTGGCTGGATGTTAGGGTCGGAAATCTTCAAGCGCGCCGGTCGAAAACTTTCGAGGCATTACATCGATCGCTACTCGCTGAAACTGGCTGCTGACGCGATTCGGATCGTCGCGAACGAAACGGCGATCACGTTTGATCAAAATTATCGTTACCGCGATCCGAGTTGGATTTACGGAGTCGAGTTAACCGAGCTAGTCTATCAATTTCCGCTTTCGCGCGAAACGCTTCAGGTTGCGCTTTGCGAGGTCGGAACGCTCCCGCTTCGAAGCAGCTACGATCGGATTTTCCTCTATCGCTGCCTGGCGACCGGGAAAAGTCCGCAGCCAGATGACTTCGTTCGCGCTAACGCGCTTGGCTCGGAACAGCGCCGCGAAATTGCCGAACGGCTTGAGCGATTTTTCCGCGTTCACGTCCACGGTCGTCGACGTGCACGGGTCGAAGAATGGGTAACCGGCGCGAGTGAGCGGCTTGGGGTTCAGATCCGGGCTCAGGAACTTTCGACACCGGATACCCCAGAAGCTGAGGCCGCCAGCGCGCTTCAATCGTTAGGCGCGTTCCTGATTGCGGTCAAAGAAATGGAGCCGGACCAGGTTCGGGCCCCGCTCGAGAAAACCGAGGTCGCGGCCCACACGACGGCTGAGGCCAGAGAGCAGGCGATCCAGCAGGTGCTGGAGAGTCCGCCAATGTTTTTCGACTACGCCGACCTGGAGCCGGACGGCGCAGTTTTGACGTTGTACCTTCACGATCTCGTCGCGTTCGAAAGCACAAATCGCCCGGTCGATCTTCAAGGCTATTGGGCGATCCAGGACGTCGCCGCCTACTGCCGTCAGGATTGGGCTTCGCTCGATCTAGAGCTTCAGACCGCCTACCGAATTCACTTCACCCAAGCTTTTGACGACGACGCACCGAAAGTGAAGTTCGACAAGCAGCTGCTCCTGGCGCTCCCGCGGGTTCTCGAGCCGGAGGAGGCTCCCTTGTTCGTCTACGGAAAAGTCGCCACGCCCTCAGCCGTCCAGAAGCGGCGCAGCTCGACACGCTGGTTAATCGGAACGGCAACGCGGTTAGTTGCGGTCGAGATTCGCGAAGACCTCGAACTCGACGATTACCATCGGCATCGAGTTTTCTGGACGGCGAAATGCGGGGTCGCGGCGGTCGAGCACAACAAAGCGATTATGGACGATCACTGCCGGATCCAGGGCGGAATCTTCGCAAGCGGGATCGTTCCGGACGACGATCTCGGTTTGCGCGTAAACTGCGAAAAGCTCAAGTCGTCGGAGAAATTCTTCCGAGCGCTGAAAAACTGGGCGAAAGAATGACTCGCGCCGCAAGTCGGTTGCGCCGGGATGCCGCCGCTCTACGATTGGGCATGCGAAACACGTTTCTCATCCTCCTCCTTGCCGTAGCAGCTGCTGGCGCTCAGGCCCAATCCGAGTTTGACCGGCTAACCTCTCACGCCGCTCCAAAGCCGCTCGCCGAGGGTGCCTTGACCGAAGATTGGCCGCGGTTTCTCGGCGCTCACGACAACTCGACTTCTGCCGAAACGCACCTGCTCCGTGAGTTTCCCGAAGGAGGTCCAACCCTGCTCTGGGAGGTTGCTCGCGGCCAAGGATACGCGGCACCGGCCATCGTTGGCGATCGACTCTTGCACTACCACAATCTGGACGACGTCGATGTTCTCGAATGTCTCCACGCGGTGACCGGCAAGCAGTTCTGGGAGGTGCAGATTCCGAACAAATATCGCGACCGTTACGGATTCGCGAACGGCCCACGCGCGAGCCCGACAGTCGTCGACGGCAAGATTTACACCCTCTCGGTAACGAGCTGGCTTCGCTGCCACAACCTGGATGACGGTAAGCTGATCTGGGAACGCGACCTCGCGACTGACTACAAAGTTCCGCAGTATTTTTTCGGCCACGGCCCCACGCCGTTGATCGTTGGCGATCGCGTGATCATGAATATCGGCGGCGAAAAGGGAGTTTGCGTTGGCGCGTTTCACAAGGACACGGGCGAGACGATTTGGGAAACCAAACACGTGTGGCAGGCGAGCTACGCTTCGCCTCAGGTAGCTGAGTTTCATGGGAAGCAGCAGATCCTCGTCTTTGCGGGCGGCGAAAGTGATCCGCCAATCGGAGGCCTGCTTTTGATCGATCCCGAAACCGGCAAACTCCACGATGAGTTTCCCTGGCGTGGTAAAAAATTCGAATCGGCGACCGGTTCTTCGCCCTTCGCGATCGGAAACAATCGCGTGCTGATTTCCGAGACTTACACGGAGGGTGCGGTGCTCCTCGAAGTCGACGAGTCGTTCAAATTTGAAGAAGTCTGGAAGGCGCCTGAGTTCAAACTCCATTGGATGCAGCCGCTCTTGATCGATGATCATTTCTACGCATTCACCGGTCGCAACGAGCCGGATGCGGGACTCGATTGCTGGAAGCTCGATAGCGGCGAACGCGCCTGGCGCGAGGAATTCATGTGGCCGGTGGAGGTCAATGGCCAGAGCTTCAAACTCAGCTTCTTTCGCGGTAGCCTTCTTCAAGCCGACGACACGATTTACACGTTAGGAGAAATGGGGACGCTTGGAATCCTCGATCTCTCGCCAAAAGGAGGAACAATCCGCCAGCAAGTTGATCTGTTCACTGCTCAGAGTTCGTGGACACCGCCAGCGGTCAGCAAGGGCCTGCTCTACATCTGCCAGAACTCGCGAGGCCTGTTCGATTCATCGACGCCGCGTTTGCTCTGCTACGATCTCCGTCGATCTGAATAACTATGAAGCTCGCAACTCTTCTAATTCTGGCGGGGCTCGCTTCAGCAGGTGCTGAGCCGGCGATTCGGCCCGGAGACCGCATCGCCATCGTCGGCAACACGTTTGCCGATCAACTCCGGATTCACGGGTACCTCGAAACTCTCCTGCTCCATCACACCGAGGGAAAGCCGGTTTCGATTCGGAATCTCGGGTGGGGCGGCGACATGCTTTCGGCGCGTGACCGTCCAACCAATTTCGCGACGGAAGAATCCACCCTGACAGCACACGAAACGGACGTGATCATCGCTTGTTTCGGGATGGGCGAATCCTTCGCGGGTGAAGCCGGTCTGGCCAATTTCAACGCGGATCTGGAGGCGTTCATCGAATCGCATCGCGGAAAAATCTACAACGGCAAGACGGCAGTTCGGCTCATTCTGGTTTCGCCGATTGCCAGCGAAGACCACGGCGATCGAACCCCGAAAAACGCGGAGCGAAACCGCAATCTGGAAGCCTACTCCAAGGAAATGGGCAAGGTTTCAAGGGCCGCGAAAATTCCCTTCATCGACCTCTTCGAGCCCACGCGCTACCACATGAGCGAGCCGGCGACTCAGAAGTTTACGACGAACGGAATCCACCTCAATTCTTACGGGTACTGGGCCGTCAGCCGAATTCTCTACGGCCAGCTGACCGAAGCCAAGAGTCAACCCTGGCGTCTTTCCCTCGATGCTGAAAACGCGCTCGAATTCGAAATCACGGATCCCGCCGGACCAACGCTCAGCCCTCCAGTCGACGGAAGCCTACCACCTCAACTCGCCAATTTTCGCGACACGCTCCTCGTTGAGAATCTTGACCCCGGCGCTTGGCGGCTTGAGATCGATGGGCAGGCCGTTGCGAGCGCGACTCACGAAGAATGGTCCGAAGGAGTCGTGATCGATTCTTCACCGATCCACCAGGAAGCTGAGGAATTCCGGCAGGCGGTGAACGACAAGAATCTTCAATTCACCTACAGCTGGAAAGCGCTGAACCAGGTCCACATCGTCGGCGAACGCAAAAAATCGAACAGCGGCCAGGCGCTTCCCGCCGAGGTCATCGAATTCAACCGACTTGCCGAAGAACGCGACGAGGCCCTTCGAAAAGGTAGCGAATTGAAAACTCGGACCTGGCAGCTCGTCCCTCAAAAACCATGAAGAAGACCATTTTTTTGATTCTGTCAGGACTTGGAATCCTGCCAGCAGCTGCTCAGGACGCCAGCGGCATCAAAGCCGCAAACATCGCCGGTGCCGATCTTGAATTGATGCGGAATCACGATCCGAATGTCGAGCGTGAGCACTTCAATCTGCTTCCAGGTTACGAGGCCAATCTCTTCGCGCAGGAGCCGATGTTGGCGAATCCGATCCACATGGTCTGGGATTCGCGCGGTCGGCTTTGGGTCGCCTGTTCTTGGGCTTACCCTCAACTTAAGCCGGGTGAAGTCGCCGACGACAAGATCATCATTCTTGAGGACACCGACGACGATGGCGTGGCGGACAAATCGACGATTTTCGCTGACGGCCTCTACATGCCGACTGGAATCGAGTTGGCCAACGGTGGTTGTTTCGTCGCCCAAACGCCGGACGTTTTTTTCCTCAAAGACACCGATGGCGACGACGTGGCTGATGTAAAAGAATTAGCGCTGACTGGCTTCGGAATCGAGGACAGCCACCACTCGATCAGCGCCTGGCGACGAGGGCCGGGAGGCTGGATTTATTTTCAGGAAGGGATTTTTCTCCACTCGCAGGTCGAAACTCTATATGGCGTTGTCAGGAATTACAACGGCGGCGTCTACCAGTTCAATCCAAGGACTCAGGAGCTTCGCGTTTTCTGCTCAGGTCAGGGCGGCAACCCGTGGGGCCACGTTTTTGATCGCTGGGGTCAATCGTTCATGGTGAACAATCCGCGCGTCACCTGGCTCACGCCCTCGACCGGAAACAGCGGCCGGAAGGTTCCGCTTAATCCGCTGATCAGCACCGAAAAGCAGTGCGGTGGCGACATCGCAAGTGGCACGCATCTCGGCGACGAGCTTCGTGGTCAGCTCTTGACTTGCCGGTTTAAAAGCCGTGCGATTGTCCGCTACGATTTGGTCGACGACGACTCGGGATTCAGCGCAGCGGTTCAAAAGCCGCTGATCTCATCTCGTCACCCGAATTTCCGACCGGTCGACTGCAAAGTCGGGCCTGACGGAGCGCTCTACGTGGCCGATTGGTACAACTCGATTATTAACCACGGTCAGCACGACTTTCGCGATCCTCGCCGAGATCACGAGCACGGGCGGATCTGGCGGATCACCCATAAAACGCGGCCGCTCGCGGAAAAGCCCGATTTGGTTGGCGCGTCAACCCAGCAGCTGCTGAATCATCTCAAGAGCCCGGAAGGCTGGACCCGGCATCAGGCGCGGAAGGAATTGAGCGAGCGTGACGGCGACGAGGTGCTTCGGGAAATCGAAAAGTGGGCGGCGACAGCGACCGATGACCACGATTTGGTCGAGGCTTTGTGGGCATGTCAGAATGTCGAGCGCGTGAGCGAAGAAATTCTGACTCGGGTCCTTGCCGCGAAGGACGGCCACGCCCGGGCAGCTGGCGCACGGGTCATCCGGTACTGGCACAACGACCTCAGCGATCCGATTTTGATGATCGCAAAACTCGCCGCTGACGATTTTCCGCGAGTCCGCCTGGAAGCGCTCTTGTCGGCTGGCTTCATTCCTCAGCCGGAGGCGTTGCCCGCCGCGTTGCACGTTCTCGATCATCCGCGAGACGGCCCAATCGACATTGCGCTGCCCCAAACCGTGGCTGCCCTCGAATCACTTTGGGTTCCAAAACTGGAGAGCGGCGAGCTTGAATTTGCGAAACCGGCGCACCGCGAATTTGCAGAGCAGGCCGCGGGAATCGGGTTCGATCGGCGCTTGGCTGAGTTTCTGAAGCAGAAAGATCCCAGCGCTTCGGATGTGGCTGAAGTTCGAAAGCGGCTCATCGGCGAAGGTACGGAAAGGCAGTTTCAAACGATCGTGAACGCACTGACGGCCAAGCGGAACGCGGCTTCGCCAAAGGCAACGGCTGCGATGCTTGAGGCGCTGCGTGAGGCGCGAAAGGATCGGGAATTCAACGCCGGGCGGAAAGTCGTCGGCCTCCGCGCCTACCTTGCAAACGAAGACGTTTCGATCGCATCTGCGGCAGCTGGAGCGTTAGGGATTTTTAAAGTTCGTCAGGCTGGGCCGGACCTGATTTCGCTGCTCAGCGATCAGCACCGCACGGCGGGTGCGAGACGAGCGGCCGCTGGTGCGCTCACTGAAATGGATCGGAGCGAATTCTTCAATCAACTCAAAGCGCTCGCGCTCGAAGGACCGATCGAAACCCGGTTTCACGCGGTTTCCGGCTTGATCAAAGCCGACGTTGTGGAAGCGGCTGGAGTAGCTCGCGTTCTGCTGGCCGAGGATCCCGGAAAGGCGGATCCGGCTGCGTTGATTCTGGATTTTGCGCAGCGTCGCCAGGGAGACTCTGCGTTGGCCGAAGCGTTGGCCGGCGCAAAAATTCATCCTGACGTGATCGCTAAAGTGGCTGAGTTTCATCGGCAGACAGGCCGGGTTCCTCGTCGGCTAACCGGATTTTTCCAGCCGGAGACGGGCGGATCTTTGAGCGCGACTTTGCTCGAAGAAAATCGCGAAGCGCTGACGACGGCTGTGATCGAACTCGGCGATCCAGCGCGGGGTGAGCTGATTTTCCGACGCAAGAAATTGGCCTGCGCGGCCTGTCACGCGATCGGGCCAGCGGGTCCAGCGATCGGGCCGAACCTCGTCGCCGTGGGAGCAGCTGCTGGCCCGGAATACATGGTCGAATCGATCCTTGAGCCGAACACGTCGATCGCTGAGCATTTCGAAACGCGGATGTTCACCCTCGTGGATGACTCGATTCGTGTCGGCGTGATCACGAGCAAAACGGATGATGAAATCGTGGTTCTAGACTCGACTCAGGCCGGCCGCGAAATTCGGATTCCGACTGTGGAAATCAGGCGGCAGCAGACGATGCCTTCGCTGATGCCGGCGGGTCTGGCAGACCAACTTCGGGATCGGCAGGAGTTCCTCGACCTCTCGAATTTTCTCGCTGTGTTAGGCAAGCCGGGCCCCTACGCAAATGACGAGAGTCCTGTGATTCGAAAGTGGCGCGTCGCGGATTCGAATGAGTCCGAGTCGGCCTGGATTCCAGCTTACAGCATGGTCAACGGCGAGCTGCCAATCGAAGATTTTCCAGCTGGCGATACGGTTTTTGCACGCGGATTCGTGAACGTGCTTTCGGCTGGCGCGATCGCGCTGAAAGTTAATCAATCGGCAGGCCTTCAGCTCTGGATCGACGACGTCGAAATTCCGGATTTGTCCGAGCCAATTCAATTGGAACCCGGCAGACGAATCTTTACCTTTCGAATCGATCATGCGCTGCGAGAGCGGGCGGGCTTGCGAGTCGAACTGGTGCCCGGGCCGAGTTCCGAAGTGCGGTTTCAGACCGAAGGCGGCTTGTGAGCCCGAGGGAGATTGAACTCGCGCAGGTCCTCTGGGATTTTCACAGAATCGACGATAGTCTGGAGAAGGCCGACCTGATCGTCGGGCTTGGAAGTTACGATCTGCGCGTGGCCGAGCACGCTGCAAAGTTGCTTCGAGACGGATGGGCGAATTGGCTCGCCTTCACCGGGGCCGAGGGGAATTTCACGCGAGGCAAGTGGCCGAAATCCGAGGCGGAAATGTTCGCGGACGTCGCTCGCGGAGCCGGAGCGCCTGCGGACCAAATTCTGGTTGAGACTCGCGCGACGAACACTGGCGAGAATGCACTTTTGACGAAGGCGATGTGCGAGGCGCGTGGAATCGCGGTCGGATCGGTCATCCTCGTCGCGAAGCCGAACATGACCCGGCGTGGGTTGGCGACCTGGCAGCTCCGTTGGCCGGAAGTCCGCGTAATTTGCAGTTCACCCGACACGCATTTTTTGACCAGCCCAGCTGAGGGCCATTCGCCAGAAGAAGTGGTCAACGAGATCGTTGGCGATCTTCAACGGATGATCGAATACCCGAAATTGGGTTATCAGGCTGAGCAGGAAATTCCTGACAATGTCCTCAGCGCCTTCGAAGAACTCGTGTCGCTCGGATTCTCGAGCCACCTCATCAAGTAAGCCGCCCCGAAGGCACGCCCGTCGTCACTGGCGGATTCTCAAGAACGTCGAGCGTCGCGTTGACGGTCTCCTTCAAACGATAAAGCTGTGCCCAGCTGCGAATTTTCTCGCGCTCGACCTTTCGCCTCTTTGGATCGAGCCAACGTTCAATCGATTTGACTAACCCACCCACATCGGATGGCCGCTCGACCGCTTCGCCCTGTTCGCCGTGAAGCATGATCTCTGAATAGCCGTTAGCCGTGCTCGTGATGACCGGGAGGCCGTGAGCAGCTGCTTCGATGCAGGCCTTGGAGAACGGATCGTAAAACGTCGGCAAAATGAACAGATCGGCGGCTTCGTAGTAGCGCGCGATCTCTTCGACTTCGCCCAGAAATTTCACAGGTCCGAAAGGCAGGCCGAACCGATTCCCCTTCCCGATCACGAAAAGCTTCACGCCGCGTTTGCGCAACTTCGCCGCTGCGCGAATCGCGAATTTCAGGCCCTTGCGCCGCCAGTCTTTGCCGGCGAAAAGCATCATGACGTCGGTCTCTTTCAGGCCGAGTTGCTTGCGGATTTCGGTGCGCGGATCGCCCTCAAGCGAAGGCGGTTTGTAGCCGTTGTAGACGACGCGGATCCGATCTGAGGGGATTTCGTAGTACTCCTGGATCTCATGCTTCACGAATTCCGAGTTGGCGATCACGATCGTCTTCGAACTCGGCCTGAGAAGTTCGCGCTCCAGCTTCAGCAGCTGCTGGCGGCGTGGCCGGAGGTTTCCGAGCACGTTGCGCAAAAATCCGCCGATCGTTTTCCGGCGTCGATTGAGCCAAGCCGGGTAAACGCCCTCGCTCGACCGCCAGAAATCGCAGTCCCAGACGCGCTCGAAACTCAGCAGCAAATCGCAGTTTTCGTACGGCTTCGCGTCGCGCAACGCGTTTGCGAAGCCCAACGGCCCGTTGTCGGGGAGCCTGACGATTTCGGCAACCTCGGCGGGCTCGCCAGGCCAATCATCAGTCGTGTAGAACACGGTTTCATAACCGCGTTCCTTTGCCATTTGCGCGAAGCGGCTGACGTAGCGCTGCGCGACCGGGGTGGCCGAGTTTCCACGGCGGGCCAAACCAATTCGAGAGACTTCCTTAACCATTAGCGCGGTCGATCCGTGTTACTTGCCACGTTCGGGCCATCGGGCAAGCCCGGTTTGCCTGTTTGACGCAATTTGCGTCCACGCCTAGCTTCGCCGCCGTGAGCGAAAGTGACCAGACCCAGCCGAATCCGAAGCCAAAGCACGTCGTGCTCTACGATAGCGATTGCTCGATGTGCACGTTCCAGATGAAAACTCTGACGTGGCTCGACTGGTTTCGCAAAGTGCGCTTTCTCGCGATCAAGGATCCTGAGGCCGCCGAGCTCGCACCCGATTTGGGGCGTGAGGATTTGATGGAAGCGATCCATTGCCTCGCGACCAACGGCAAAGTGCATCGCGGCGCGCGGGCGATTCGATTTCTTGGAATGCGGATGCCGTTGCTGGTTCCGATGTCGCTGATTTTGTGGTTCCCCGGTGTGATTCTGCTGGCGGAGCTGGCCTACAAATTCGTCAGCAAGCACCGTTTGTTTTTCAGCAAATTTTTCGGCTGCAAAGGCGCCTGCGCGATCATGCCTGAGCGGAAGGATTCCGTGAAGAGCGAGCCGTGAGGCGTGCCAAGCGGATACGAAAAAGCGGCAAACCCAGCCTCGCCGGAATTGCCGCTTGAGTCGTTTCTTTCGAAAGTCGATTACTTGCCGTATTCGACGTAGCCAGGCTCAGGAGCCGGAGCTCCTTTTTTCGCGCAAGCGCCAAGAGTGAAAGCGAAAGCGGCGACGGCAATAACAAGAAGTTTGGCAAATTTCATTTTTTGATTCGGTATAGATTCGTTGTGAGTAAGATTGCTCCTCGGAATTGAGGAGCGTCAAAGCTGAACTGAAATAGTGGGCGACGCAACTTACATCCCCGTAATGGAAGGAGACTACTTTCCTTGCTCAACGTAACCTGGCATTGCTCCGTCATGCGTGGTCAGACGATTCTTGGCACAGGATCCGAGGGTGAAGGCGATCGCGGCGACGGCTAGAACAATCAGCTTTGCGAATTTCATGGGGTCTTGGTAATTTGGTTGTTGGATTTTGTTTTCCTGAATTGGAAACGCCGCATTTTGAACCGCTTCGGAAAGCTTGCAAGCCGAAATGCTAAATTTTCAGCATTTGATTCACGAACCAACCTGCGCCACCATCGGCGCGAATGGATAAACGAATCGTCATCACCGGGGCCGACGGCCTGCTCGGCAAACTCTGCATCAAGCATTTTCAGAGCCAGCAGGGATGCGAAGTCGTTCAAATGCGGCGCAAGACGATCAACCTCGCCGATGAAAAACACATCCGCCGCGCCATGGCCAAAGCCGGTGACTACGACGTGATCATCAACTGTGCCGCGATGACGAATGTCGACGGCTGCGAGGACGATCCGGAGGCCGCTCATCAGATCAACGGCGACGCTGTCGGCGTGCTCGGCGAGATCGCAGCAGAGGACGGCGCGCAGGTGATTCACATCAGCACGGATTACGTTTTCGACGGCGAAAAGGACGGTCCCTACACAGAGGACGACGAAACGAACCCGATCAGCGTCTACGGCGCGTCGAAACTCGCCGGTGAGCAGCTGCTGTTCGAATCCTTCCCGGATCACCTCGTCGTCCGCGTCGCCTGGCTCTACGGTCCGGGCAAACAGGGCTTCCCCGAATGGGTGATTCGTCAGGCGCTTGAAAAGGACGAGCTTAGTATCGTCAGCGACAAGTCGGGCTCACCGACTTACGCGCCGGATCTGCTTCAGGCGCTCGAGTCTTTCGTGTTCTGTGAGGAGCCTTACTATGGAGTTGTCCACTTCAGTAATTCAGGCGAGTGCAGCTGGCTGGAATGGGCTCAGCACTGCATCGACTGCGCTGCGGATGCGGGATTGCCGATCAAAGCGAAGAAGCTCGGCGAGCAGAGCATGGCAGATCTCGCCAAACTCGCGAATTGGAAGGCCAAGCGACCGCAGAATTCCGTTTTCTCAACCGAGAAATTCACCACCGCGACCGGCCAGACGCCACGCGATTGGAAAGAGGCCGTGGCGGAGTACGTGACCGAGCACCTGGCGACGGAGCTGGCGTGACAGATTGGAGTGGGCGAGAGCGCGGTGAAAAGCGGGCCGCCAAATTTCGCCCACGACGAGTGCCTATCAGCAGCTGCTGGGCGGCAAGTCACCACCGCCATTCGCAGCCGACCCGAAACTGACCATACTGGTGGATGCCTTCCTGACCATCAAACTCGTCTGAGCGCATCACTTGCATGTAGGAAATGTTGAATGACTTGATCCGGGCCATCACCCCGACCTCCGCATGCCATATGAAAGGTTCAGTATCGACGGTGTGCACGCTGTCGCCGAAGATCGGGCCTTCGAGAAATGTGTTCCAAGCGACGCCACGCCCCTCGATCGAGCCGAACACCGCAATCGACAGGTCTTTCGGATCTGGATCTTGGGTGCCCAACGGACCTGAGTAGCCGAGCCGTCGCGACGTGGCCCCCTGAGTATGATTGAGGCCGATCGCACCACCGAGCCCGAGCCCTCCATGAACGTGAACCGAGCCCGCCCGCAAGTTGAGAAACGGCTCAACATCGATGGAAAACACCGCATCCTTTTCGCCGAGCACTCTCAGGCTGTGACTCTGGAAATAGTTCAGGTCGAAGACCACTTCATTGCTGATCTGATGGTCCCAACCGAGCGTGTCCCCCGAGCCGATTTGGTCGTGAATCCAGTTCTGCAGACCGTCGCCCTGCGCCCATGGCCCAATCACACCGAGATTGAGTTCGAGGCTGGTGTAGTCACGGACGTCCAATTTGAAAATTCCGGTCTCCCAATCGTTGACTTCCGCATAACGTAGGCCGCCGTAAAGCCAGGCTGCGTAAGGCCGATCGTTAATCTGAAGCAGCGACGTCGAAGTGTCCCGCGGCGTGTACATGTTGTGGCCGATGTGGCCGGTCAGATAGATTTGGTTGCTCTGTTTGAAGAGCGGCTCGAATTTGTTCAATGGCCATTTTGCTGAATCGAGATTGGCCGGTTTGCCCATCGTGAACTCGAGTCGAATACCGTTTGTGTAGTGCTTGTCTGACGCGCCAGTCAGCAAAAACGCGTCGTTCTCCCAGATAAGATTCAATGCGCCAACCGTACGAGGATCTTTCAGCTGCGGAGCCGGAGCAGGCGTTCCTGCTTTCGCCGAAACGAGTGTCGAAAAATAGGCTAAGACAATGAGGCAGTAACGAACGAGTGCGGGTTTCATAAACTCGATTCTGGTTAGCCTGGCCAATGCAGTCAAGCCAATTCGTCAGCACCTGCTGGCTCTATGAGGGAGCCGTGATCGTGACCTCGATCCAGTTCGACACGATTTGAAACAACTTCACGTCGCGCATCGATTTCGGCTTCTTAAGGGTCGGGAGTTGCATCCCACCCTTGTCGTTTCCGCCGTATTTGTAGACGCCGCGAATCCGATAAACGCCTGGCTTGAATTCGAAGCGATGGCCCGGACCGCCGATCCAGCCGTTCGAGATATCCTGAACCGCGTCCGGCTCTAACATCACCACATCTTTCGCCCAATCGGCATTGTAGAGAACGCAGCGCCCTATCCTACGGGCTTCGATCGTTTTCCAGCCGTCCACCGTTTTGACTTCGACCTTGTAGAAAACGTAGGGCTCGCGCCAACCGACTTCGGAGCCATCGCTTGGCATCACGATCGGGACAAATTCTTCTGAGCGATTCTGAATCGAGAATCCGACTTTGATATCGGCTGGATTCCGAAGGGTCACTTCCGATTTCAGCTCAGCCGTCATTTTGAGCGCCGGTTCGTCATCCCCGCCAGCAGGACGCCGATGCCGACAAAAAAGAATACGATAGCGGTTTTCGTATCCGAAGGACACAGCCAGGCCGCGCTGCCTCTTGGCTATTCGACAACGCTCTCGAACGCCACCTTGCCGTGAACCGAGTGAAACTGAAACGTCAGTCGCGGCTTAGCATCGATTCGCTCGACCGTCCCTGAAAGGTAGCCGCCCTGGACCCGCAGGAACTGGTGAAAGTCCTCGCGGTAATCGCTCTGGCTCCAGCCGCCGGCATGTTCGTTGCTCGCCGGACCACACGAATACTCGCGGAGCTTCGTCACCGGATCGATCGAGTGGTACTGCCAGTGCCGATCGCCGCAAACCACGACCATCCGTTCTTGCGAGGCCAGAAATTCCCGCACGAGCTTGCCTTCGTGCTGAAAATTGCTGTTCGAGTGATTGTCCTGCTTGCCGCCGCGATCCGGCCCGACAATCGGCGTCGGCGAAAACAAAATGCGGAATGTCGCATCGCTCTCAGCGACCGTTTTCTTCAGCCAGGCCATTTGCTCCGCTCCCCAGATGGTTTTGTCAGGGCCATCCGGATCGGGATTCGGGCTGCGGAAGTCGCGACCTTCGACTAACCAAATTTGAAGGTCCTTTCCCCACCGAAACGTCCGATAAGTCTTCTCGCGCTGAGGCGTCTGGTCCTTGAAAATCCGGATCCCGTCGTCCCACGTGAACGAGCCCATCTTCGGCTTCATCGTCGACCAGCAATCGTTCGTCAACGTGTCGTGATCGTCCTTGATGAAGTAGCTCGGAACCTGACGATGAAAATCGACATTCGTCGGCCGGCTGTAGGTTCGCTGCCAATGCCAGTTGGCCAGATCGACACTTTTCGCATGCGAATCGTAATAGACGATGTCACCGGTGTGAACGAAAAAGTCGGGTCTCGTTTTGGCGAGCATCGTGGGATATATCTGGAAACCGAAATCTTCGATGTCCTGATCCCAGAACGCTTGCCCGGTCGAAACCGTGAACACAACCTTCGAATCCTCATCGTCCGCCGCCGGTGCAGTTTTGAATCCGCCTTCGAGAGTCGACCCAGCAGTTGCTGAGCGCGTTTGGACTTTCATTTCGTATACCGTGCTGGGTTCCAAACCGTCAATCAAGATCTGCCGAATGAAATCGGCCTTCGGATCAACTGCGCCCCACGCCGTCTCGCTCCAATCGTCAGATCCATCCTCCGTTCGATAAAGCACTCGAGTTTCGCCCTCGGCTCCCGGAGCGCCATAGCGGATGTCCTCAAACCCCTTGCCCTCGGGCCAGCGAATCTCTTTGGGATCCACTTTCTTCTTCGGCCGCTTGAAACCATCCGGCGTCAGTTCCGAGCCGTCAGCCGCAACGAAAGTCGGCATGATTCCGTCCTTGTAGGAATTCGGCTCGACATTTTTCGTAATTCGGGTCCAGATGATTGCGCTGTCAGTCGTAACTTCGCCGATCTTGAAGCCTGTAGCCTGATGTGCATCGGCGTGAAGCGGCGCGAAACTCAGCGCCGCGAAAATGATCAGATTTCTCGCGAATTTCATGGATGGAAACCGAGCGCTCGCTTCGTGATCTGTCCAATGAAACGACTCCTCCAATTCGCGGTTGCGCTTTTCGGCTTATCTTCGGCATTCGCCCAAGATGCCGATCGGAAAATGAACGTGCTCTTCATCATTTCCGATGACCTGACCTACACCGCTCTCTCCTGCTACGGAAACGAAGTCTGCCAGACTCCAAACATCGACGCCATCGCCGCCAAAGGAACGCGCTTCACTCGGGCCTTTTGCCAGGGAACCTACTGCGGGCCTTCGCGAGCTTCGTTCATGTCCGGATACTATCCACATGCGACCGGCCAGCTCGGCTATAAGAATATGCGGCCGCAGATCGGCGACCGGGTCACTTGGAGCCAGCATTTCAAGAACAACGGCTATTATGCAGCGCGGGTCAGCAAAATTTATCACATGGGCGTTCCCGGAGGCGTCGAGATTGGCGGCGATGGCCGCGACCACAACAGTTACAACGGAGCAGACGACGAACATTCCTGGACTGAGCGCTTCAATACTCCTGGGCCGGAGTGGAAGGCGAAGGGCGAAGGTGAAACGCTTGAAGGAAATCCTGACGGCAAAAGGCCGGTTGTCGGCGGCAACACGTTTGTCGTTGTCGAGGCCGAAGGCGACGATCTCGTCCACGCGGACGGCAAGGCGGCGGCAAAAGCGGTGGAGCTGATCCACGCCCACAAAGACAAGCCGTTCTGGCTTGGAGTCGGGTTCGTCCGCCCGCACGTTCCGTTCGTCGCGCCGAAGAATTATTACGAGCCGTTTCTTCCTTATGATAAAATGGTACTCCCGCCGAAGATCGAAGGCGACTGGGACGACATTCCGAAAGCTGGAATCAACTATAAAACCAGCGTGAACATGAAAATGGACATCCGGCGGCAGAAAAAGGCTGTTGGCGGCTATTATGCTTCGGTTGCCTACATGGATGCCCAGGTTGGAAAAGTCATGACGGCGCTGAAGGAAGCTGGGCTCGAAGATAATACGATTGTGATCTTCACGAGCGATCACGGCTACCACCTGGGCGAGCACGATTTCTGGGCGAAAGTGAGTTTGCGCGACGAGTCGTCAGGCGTGCCGCTGATCATCAGCGTTCCAGGCAAGAAGCCGGCGGTCTGCGATTCGTTTGTCGAGCTGTTAGACCTTTACCCGACGCTTGCGAGCCTGTGCAGTCTCGAAGTTCCAAAACAGATTCAAGGAAAAGACATTTCGCCGATGCTCGATGACCCGGCTCACTCGGTTCGCAAAGCCGCGTTCAGCACGGCTCCTTCGCGAAAGGGTTTTCTCCTTCGCGAAGAGAAATTCGCCTACATTCAATACGGCGAAGACGCGGCAGGCGGGATTGAACTCTTCGATATGGCGAAGGATCCGGAGCAGTACACGAATCTGGTGGAGAATCCGGAGTACGCGGCTGTCGTCGATGAGTTTCGAGCGAAGATGACGGCGAAGCTCGCCGAAGTTCGAACCAACGACCTCGGCATCGATTACAAGGCGCGGCCTGCGCCGAAAAAGAAGAAAAAGAGCTGATGCTGGCCGAGGCCCAGGCCTGCATCGTGCTGCTCGGGTCGCCGGTTGTGGGCCTGCTGGAAACCCATTGCTTCGGCTGCCACGACGACGTCACGGCGAAGGGCGATCTCGATCTGACTTCGCTCGATTTCGGGCTGACGGAGACTTGGATCAAGATCCACGATCGTGTCAAAGCGGGCGAAATGCCGCCGCCTGACAAGGCCAAAAACTTCAGCGACGCGGACCGGCAGCTGCTGGTTTCGAAACTCGGCGATGCGCTCCTGAAATTGGACCAAGCGGACGTCGAGGCGAATGGCCGAGCGCCGATTCGGCGGCTGACGCGCGAGGAGTATCAAAACAACCTTCGCGATCTCCTCGGCTTGCCGAATCTCGATGTCCGCGATCGCTTGCCGGAGGATCGCAGCTCTCACGGATACACCAAAGCTGCCGAGACGCTCGACATGTCGCGAGTCCAGTTGGCTGCGTATCTCGATGCTGCGGAGGCGGCGTTACGCGAAGCGGCGGCGACAGCCAACCCGCCGGAATCGACCACGTTTCGAGCGGTCGGGACGGACCTCTTCAGCAGCCTGAGCACGTTCGGTGGTCGCGAGGCGATGTTTTTCGCGAGGGACGACAAAATGGTTCCGCTCAAGAAGGCGGACCAGCCGGATCCAGATCTGGAACTCGCGATTTTCCGCTCGGCGACCTGGCCCTACTACGGTTATCCGCGTGGATTCCGCGCGAAGCACGACGGCGAGTATCGGGTCCGGTTTTCCGCGCGCGCTGTGCGCCAGGTCCAAGATTTCCGGCTCGTCCCGGCGGACAAGCCGCTTGCGATGACCTTTCGCGCGCGCCAGCCGTCTGGCCCCGACGTTTCCGGCGATGTCCGCTCGACTGGGGGCTGGGCGGACATCCTGCCCGAGCAACAAGAATTCGAGACGACGGTTCTTCTCAAAGCGGGCGAGACATTCGAGTACAGCCTGCTCGGCCTGCCCGTTCCGCATCCGATCACGAGTCACGGCGGCCCACTTTACTACGATTTCCCGCCGATGCCGGAAGACGGGCATCCGGGCGTTGCAATTCAGTGGCTCGAAGTCGAAGGCCCGCTCGCGCCGCCGCCAGCGCATGAATTGTTGTTCGGTGAGGAAGACGCCGAAAAGCTTTTCCGGCGATTTGCCCGGCTCGCGGCGCGCGGGCCGATTCCAGAGGAGGCTCACGCAAGATTTCTCGATCTGATCCAAGCGGAATTGAGCGAGGGAACGGATTTCCAGGAAGCGATGATCAAGGGCTATCAGGCTTTCCTCTGCTCTGGCCATTTTCTCTACCTTGAGACCTCCGACACCGCCTCGCGACTCTCGCACTTCCTCTGGAATTCGCGCCCGGACGACCCGTTGCCGAGCTTCGACGACATGATCGCTGACCCGCGTTTCGAGCGCTTTGTCAGGAATTTCACCGAAGAGTGGCTCGACCTTCGTGAGCTCCGCCGCGACCTGCCCGACATCCGGCTCTACCCGGAATATCGGAAGGACGACTACCTCGTTGAATCGATGGAGCGCGAGACGCGGGCGCTTTTCACGGCGATGATTCGGGAGGATTTGCCGGTAACGACTCTGGTGGATTCGGGCTTCGTTTTCGCGAACGACAAGCTGACGAGCCACTACGATTTGCCGCCCGTCGACGGCTCGGCGATGCGGAAAGTCGAGCTTCCGGATTCGAGCCCGTACGGCGGGCTGTTGACGCAGGCCTCGATCCTCAAAGTCACCTCGAACGGAACCTCAACGTCGCCCGTGATCCGGGGTGCCTGGGTCATGGAAAAACTCCTCGGCGACCCGCCGCCTCCGCCTCCGAAAACCGTCCCCGCGATCGAACCCGACCTGCGCGGCGCGACGACGATCCAGCAGGTGCTGGCGCAACACACGGCGGACGAAAGCTGCGCGAACTGCCACGCGCGGTTCGATCCGGTCGGCTTCGCGCTGGAGAATTTCGACATCATGGGAGCTTGGCGCGAGCGCTATCGGAGTCTGGAGACGGGCGAAAAAATCACTGGGATCGATCGCGCAGGCCACGCCTTCGAATTTCGCATCGGCCTGCCTGTCGAACCCGCCGGCAAACTGAGAACGGGCGAGTCGTTCGCGGACATCCGCGAACTGAAAACGGTTCTTGTTTCGAAGCCGCGTCAGCTCGCGCGCAACCTGCTTCATCAATTCACGCTCTACGGAACGGGAACGCCGGTCCGCTTTTCCGACCGGCCCGAGATCGAGACGATTCTCGACGCCTGCGAGCCGGACGGGTATGGCGTTCGAGACTTGCTTCGCGAGTTCGTCGAGAGTTCCGTTTTTGCTGGCTCATGAACCTTCGCTCCAAACCAATCGAACGTCGCCGCTTCCTGCGTGGACTCGGCGTTGGCTTAGCTTTGCCGGCGCTCGAATGCATGGGCCAGACTGCCCCGCCGAAGCGGATGCTCGTGATTTCCAACAACCTCGGGGTGTTGCCGAAACCGTTTTTTCCCACAAACGCTGGAGCTGGGTTTACGCTATCGCCCTACCTCGGTCAGCTGAGCGGCTTTCGCGATGATTTCACGATCTTCAGCGGCCTTTCGCATCCTGCGGTCGTGGGCGGGCACTCGACTGAAAACTGTTTTCTGACAGCGGCGAAAGACCCGACCGGCAGCGGATTTCGAAACACGATTTCGCTCGATCAGCTTGCGGTCGAGCATCTCGGGCAGCAGACGCGATTTCCGACGCTGAATCTCGGCGTCAACATCGACAAAGCGAACCGTAGTCTTTCGTGGACACGCGACGGAGCGCTGCTCCCGGCTGAGGACAGTCCGTCAGCGCTGTTTCGCCGGATGTTCGTCCAGGGCGACGACGCGGAGGTCGAGCGCCGGCTGCATCAGCTCGAACAACGCGGCAGCATCCTCGATGCGGTAGACGAGGACATGCGCCAGTTCAGCAAGCGGCTCGGAACGGCGGATCGCGAGCGGCTCGATCAATATTTTACGTCTGTCAGGGAGCTGGAGGCCCGGCTCGAAATCGCCAGCGAATGGGAACGCAAGCCGAAGCCGAAAACGGACCGCGAGCCGCCCGAAGACATCCCTGATAGAGCCAGATTTTTCGACAAATTCGAGCTGATGCTTTCGATGGCGCGGCTGGCGCTGGAGAGCGATTCAACCCGGATCGTCACGCTGATGGTGGACGCGTTTGCGACTCCGGTTTTCGAGATCGGTGAGGACGAGCGCTCGCACACCGGCTACCACAGTCTTAGCCATCATGGTCAGGCCGAAGCGTCGCTCGCGCAGCTGGAAAAAGTCGATCGCCGCCAGATGGGCTTGCTCCAGCAGCTGCTGACGGATCTCGCGGCCAGGGATCGGCTGCTGGACAGCACGATGGTTCTCTACGGCTCAAACATGGGCGACGCGAACACGCACGAAAACACGAACCTTCCCATTTTGCTCGCCGGTGGCGGGTTCGAGCACGGCCAGCACCTCGCGTTCGATCGCGACCGCAACACGCCACTCTGCAATCTCTTCGTTTCGATGCTTCAAAATCTCGGCGTCGAGGCCGAGGCGTTTGGCTCGTCTGAAAGCACGCTGACCGGATTCGAGACTGCGTGAATCACGCGATTCGGTTCATTTTTCGATGTTTCAATTCCGCTTTGATTTCAGCACCGCGGACCCGGTTAGGCCCAAACAAGCGTGGGCTCCGAAAGAGCGCCATCAAACCGAATATTCCGATGACCGCCTGAATGATTCCGGATGCGGGACTTCCTGACGCGAGGCCGACGAGCAACGGAAGGAAACACAGAAAGGAAAAGATGATTCCCAAGACCCGTCCCCAAGTTGTCCGAACGATTAAGCCGACTGCGATGAGGATCGAAAATGCAGCGATGCCTCCTACGATTCCTGCGGTGATCAAATCAAACTCGACGCGCGGTTCGTCTGTGGGGATCCCAATCCGCAGGGTCGAATCGCGTTCGCTGACATGGACACAAAACAGCTGACGGCTTTCCGCAACGATCACAAAAACGTGATCGCGTTAGTGGTGATTTGCATTTTTTCCACAATCGGAAACTTCATGGCTTTGGCCTTTGCTTTGAATTGGATCCGTGGCTGGCGCGGCGTAGGGATTGGGCTCTGGTTCGGGGTCCGAATTTTGCGGAAGGGGCGGCGGCGATTGATCCATTTCAGAGTTATGATCACTTTGCTCGACGCGATCAAGTTTTGATTTGGACATCGGCCGTTGTTTTCCTGTATTCTCAATTCGCAATGCTTGGAGCGATCATGGAAGCGGTCCCAAAACCAAACTGGTCTGTAGACGACACCCGCGTCTACGAAGTCCTGAGAGACGAAGATTGAAGGTCGGCATTTTCAAAACGCGACTTGAGATTGGCGAGTTCGGCGGTTGAAGTGTGATCGTGAGATTGCCTTTCCTGACCACTTCATCGTTCATCCTGGCTTTGACCGCGCCAGCGCTCGCCGAACGCCCTGAGCGGCTCGAAACCCTGCTGGAAACGCACTGCTTCAGCTGCCACGAAGGCCCGGACTCAGACGGCGATCTGGATTTCTTCGATCTTGAATTCAACCTGGCAAACGAAGAAAATGCCCGGCGCTGGACGCTGGTTCACGACCGGGTTGCGGCTGGCGAAATGCCGCCTGCCAAGAAAAAGCAGCCGGATGCAGCTGAGTCGAAAGCGGTCCAGCAGCTGCTGGCGGAAGCGATCACTGAGGCTGAGCAGAAGCGAGCAGACGTCGTGCTCCGGCGGCTGAACAAGCGCGAGTACGAAAACACGGTTCGCGATCTTTTTCTGACCGAAGTCGAGGTCGAAGGTTTGCCCGATGACAGTTCGACGGACGGATTCGACAACGTCGGCGAGGGGCTCGCGGTGTCGGCCGAAGCGATGCAGGCTTACCTCGAAGCGGCCGACCAGGTCCTCGCCGCGGCGTTCGGTCCGGCGACGGAGCCGAAGCGCATCCGGCACGAAACGAATTTGAACGCACAGCTCGATTGGAAAGGCAATCTGGTCGACGCTCAGTTTGGAAAAATGTTCCGCAAGACGGACGGCGGCCTCGTGATTTTTCAATCCGGTTACTGCCCGACAAACCTCGTCAACTTCGCCCGATTGAAGCCGCAGGCCGGAACCTACGTTGGAAAAATCCGAGTTCGCGCGATCCAGAGCGATCGGCCGGTCACGCTTCGAATTTACGGCGGCGACACGATCGTGAACCGGCGCGAGCAGCACCTCGTCGGCTACTACGATGTGCCGCCAGGCGAGTGGACGACGATCGAGTTTGTGGATCGGTTAGTCGAAGACGGCGGCACGTACCTGCCCAAACTTTACGGGACGCAGGACACGCGAAAGGACGCTGACACGTATCCTGAGCCTGGTGTCGAAATCGGCGACATCGTGATCGAAGGCCCGATCGAAGAGTGGCCGCCGCCGAGTCGTGCGCGCCTGTTAGGCGAAGGCGAACCGAACGCATCCGCGATTATTCAGCGCGTGTTGCCGCTTGCCTTCCGGCGTGAAATCGAGCCGATCGAGATTGAGCCTTACCGCGCGCTTTTCGACGCTGCGATCGCCGACGGTCGCGAGTTCGAACCTGCGCTGCGCGTCGCTCTCAAAGCGATTCTCTGCTCGCCCGAATTCCTCTTTCTCGACGAACCCGGCGACGCGGAAATTTCCGATCACGCCCTCGCCTCACGCCTCTCCTACTTCCTTTGGAGTACGATGCCTGACCAGCAGCTGCTCAAATCAAATCTCCGCGACTCCACGACTTTGCAGGCGGAAATCGAGCGGCTCTTGACCGACCCGAAGGCCGAAGCGTTCGCCGCGAACTTCGCTGGCCAGTGGCTCGATCTTCGCGACATTAATTTCACCGAGCCCGACGCCGGCCTGTTCCCCGAGTTCGACGAACTCCTTCGAATCTCGATGGTCAGCGAAACCGAACTCTTCTTCGAAGAAATCCTTTCTCAAAACCTCAGCCTCGTGAATTTCGTTGATTCGGATTTCACGTTTCTCAACGGACGACTCGCGAGCCACTACGGAATCGACGGCGTCGAGGGCCAGGAATTTCGCAAAGTCGATCTGCCCGCCGACAGCCTCCGCGGCGGCTTGCTCACCCAGGCCAGCATCCTCAAAATCACCGCCAACGGCACGAACACCTCGCCCATCCTGCGCGGCGATTGGGTTCTGAAAAACATCCTCGGCACGCCGACCTCACCGCCGCCGGACAACGTCGGATCCGTCGAGCCCGACATCCGCGGCGCGACCACGCTCCGCGAGCAACTCGCTGCCCATCGGAACGTCAAATCCTGCGCCGCGTGTCACGACAAAATCGATCCGCCCGGCTTCGCGCTCGAGAGTTTCAACCCGATCGGCGGCTTCCGCGAAACCTACCGAACGATGCACGAAGACGCCGCGCGCCCCGGCATTTCGCGCGCCCCGCACACCTGGGCCTGGGTCCGCTACCGCATCGGTCCGGAAGTCGACGCAACCGGCCAAATGCCGACCGGAGAGCCCTTTTCCGATGTCCGAGAATTTAAGCAGCTGCTGGCGCGCGATCCGGATCAGCTGACGCGAAATCTCGCCCGCCAACTGCTGACCTACGCGCTCGGCCGGAAGATCGGGTTTTCAGATCGGTCCGCGGTTGAAGCGATCGTGGCCGAGGTAAAAGAGGACGGCTACGGCTTCCGTTCGCTGGTCCACGCCGTGGCGCAGAGCGAGCTTTTCCTACGACCGTAGTTCGGAGATTGCGGGGGCGAAATTCTGCCCCAATATTTATTCGCTAATTCCATGAAATCCACCACCCGCAGAAATTTCCTCCGAGGCGCTGGCGTCTCCATCGGCCTGCCGTTTCTTGAATCGTTCGCATCAGCAGCTGCTGGCGCGGAAGCGGCCAAACGCCGGATCGTCGCGATCAACATCGGGCTCGGTCTGCATGGGCCTAACATTCTGCCAACTGCCGCGGGCCGAGATTACGAGATCACCCCGTATCTTGAGGAAATCGCGGATTTCCGTAATGACTTCACCGTGCTGTCCGGCGTCGCGCATCCCGAAGTCGGCGGCGGGCACAGTTCTTACAAATCTTACCTGACCTGCGCTCCTCACCCGAATAGCGCGGGGTTCCGGAATACGATTTCGATCGACCAACTCGCCGCAGCGGAACTGGGGACGGAGACGCGGTTCGGCTCGATGTCTTTGAGCAGCTCAGGACCAGGCCTCTCGTGGTCGCGCTCCGGCGTGGAGATCCCGACGCTGACGCGGCCGAGCTACGTTTTCAAAAAGATGTTCGTCGAGGGCACGGATGCGGAAAAGGCTCGCCAGCTGGAGCGGTTGCGCGATGGGCAGAGCATTCTGGATGTGGTGATGGAGAAGACGAAGCGGATGGATTCGCGTCTGAGCGGGCGGGACAAGGAGAAGCTGGATCAGTATTTTGAGGCGGTTCGCGAGGCTGAGCGGCGGCTGGTGAAGGCCGAGTCCTGGGAGCACGTGGCTAAGCCGAAGACGGATCGCGAAGAGCCGAGGGATGAGGCCGACAGCAAGCGAATTGTCGAGTGCATGCGGTTGGTTTACGACATGATGCACCTCGCGTTGGAAAGCGATTCGACCCGGTTTTTGACTTACAATTTCACCGGGATGAACGCGGTGCCGGTGATCCCGGGCGTCGATGTCGACTACCACAATCTTTCGCATCACGGCAAGGATCCAGCGAAGATCGATCAGCTGACGATCGTGGAACGGACGGTGACGCGGGAGTTCGGCGGATTTCTCAAGAAGCTCAGCGATAATGATCTGTTAGACTCGACGATGGTGGTTTTCGGCTCGAATCTCGGCAACGCGAGCAGCCACGATACGAAGAACATGCCGATCGTTTTCGCAGGCGGCGGATTCGAGCACGGGCAGCACCTGGCGTTCGACCGAGACGACAATTATCCGTTGCCGAATCTTTTCGTTTCGATGCTTCAGCGGCTTGGGCTGGAGACGGATTCGTTCGGAACCGGCACGAAGCCAATGGACGGGCTAAAGATGATTTGAGAGGTCAAGTTGCCGATAAATCGGCTTGCGGGATTTGGAAAGTAAGCTATGGCTATGAAATATAGGCGAACCTATATTTCATTCATGAAGCGATCTCTCTCTTTTTTTCTCACCGTCGCGAGCCTCATCGGGCTGGTCGGCTGCGGTTCGGACCCCGATTCCGACGACGGCAAGGTCCGGATCGTGGCGACAACCACGATGATCGCGGACATGGCGAAGGCGATCGTCGGCGATGTTCAGGACGTCGAGGTGATCACTCTGATGGGGCCAGGCGTCGATCCTCACACTTTCAACCTGCCTTCTCGATCGCTTTCGGATCTGCGTAGGGCGGACGTGGTTCTTTACAACGGGCTCCATCTCGAAGGGCGCACTTCAGAGGTTTACGAGCCGCTGAGCGAAGGCGGCGCTGTCGTTCTGGCGGTTGGCGATGCGATCGCGAAAGCGGATTTGCTCGGCGCTGAAATCGCGGCGCATCCGGATCCGCACATCTGGGGTGATCCGAAACTCTGGGCTGGTTGCATCGATTCGGTTGTCTCGGCGATCAGCGGCAAGCTTCCTGACAAAGCCACAAATCTTAAGGCAAACGGACAGGCGTATCGCCAGCAGCTGCTGGATCTCGACGAATGGGCGAAGGGCAGGTTCGCCGAGCTGCCGGAGGGAAATCGCGTGGTGATCACGAGTCACGACGCGTTCAATTATTTCGGCCGCGCGTACGGCCTGGAGGTGCTGGCGCCGCAGGGAATTTCGACTGAAGGCGAGGTCGGGATGGCGGACATCGCGGAGACGGCGAAGCTGATCAAGGAACGTGGCGTTCGCGCGATTTTCACGGAGTCGAGCGTGAACCCGGCGACGATCCAGCGGTTGGCCTCGGACACGGGCGCGAAGACGGGCGGCGAGCTGTTTTCGGATGCGCTGGGCGCGGCGGGCGAGATCGAGAAGTCTGGCGGCGAGAGCTACGACGTCGGAACTTACATCGGGATGATCAAGCACAACGTGAACACGATCGTTGAGGCCTTGAAATGATGAGCAAGCCGGCCTTGGAAATTCACGACCTGACGGTGGCTTACCGAAAAAAGCCAGTGCTCTGGGGCATCGATCTCGCGGTCGAGCCTGGCGCCCTCGTCGGGATCATCGGCCCTAACGGAGCCGGAAAATCGACGCTGATCAAGGCTTGCATGGGGCTTCTGCCGTTGAGCAGCGGTTGGGTCGAGGTCTTTGGGCAACCGCTTAAGAAAAACCTCAAGCGAGTCGGCTACATTCCGCAACGCGAGTCGATCGATTGGGATTTTCCGGTCACGGCTTACGATGTGGTTTTGATGGGGCGTTACGGGCATGTTGGACTCTTTCGCTGGCCCTCACGGAGCGACAAAAACCTCGCACTGGAATGCCTCGAATCGGTCGGGATGATCCAATTCGCGAAGCGCCAGATTTCGCAGTTGTCAGGGGGTCAGCAGCAGCGGGTTTTTCTGGCGCGGGCGCTGGCTCAGCAGAGCGATGTCTATTTTATGGACGAGCCGTTCGCCGGCGTGGATGCGGCAACCGAAGAGAGCATCATTCGGCTTTTGCGCGAGCTTCGCGCGGCGGGCAAGACGGTGTTCGTCGTGCATCACGATTTGTCGACTGCAGACGAATATTTCGACCAGATCGCGTTGATCAACCAACGGCTAGTGGCTTTCGGCGAGACGGCTGACGTGTTCACGCCGGATTTGATCCAGAAAACTTATGGCGGCCGACTTTCGATCATGGCGGAAGTGGCTGAGGCGTTGAAGGCAGACGAAGGCCTGGCGGCTGTGACGAAGCACTGATGAATCGATCGAAGTCAGCAGCTGCTGGATTGGTTTTCGCGATTTTCGCGTTTCCAGCCGTGGCGTTCGCGGCTCGTGTTTCGGACGTTCAGGATACGGATTTCTGGGAGCAGGCGACGCGGTTTTTCGATTGGGGTGATCCTCACAACGGTCGCTATTTGATGGAGTTGACGATCGGCTGCGCGTTGGTCGGGCTCTGCTGCGGATTGCTGAGCGCGTTCATCGTGGTGCGCCGAATCGCGCTCGTGGGCGACATGCTTTCGCACGCGATTCTGCCAGGGATCGTGTTAGGATTTCTCTGGACGGCGACGAAGAATCCAGTCCATCTCCTCATCGGCGCGGTGACCGCCGGGTTGGTTGGAGCGGCGCTCGCGACCGGGTTGAAACGAACGACAACACTCAAAGACGATACGAATTTTGGGATCGTGTTAGGCGGATTTTACGCGGTCGGGATTTTTCTGATGTCGATGATTCAGAACGGAAATTTCGGCGATCAAAGCGGGATCGGCGAGATTCTGTTAGGCTCGGCTGCGGCGATGCGGACGGCCGATATCAAGCTGATTGCCGTGGTCGCGGCGGTTTCAGTGATCGTGATCGGCCTGCTCTTCAAAGAATTCAAGGCATCCAGTTTTGATCCGAGTTTCGCGAACACAATCGGGATCAAGGAGCGAGGAATGCACTACCTTTTGATGGGTTTGCTCTCGTTCGTCGTGGTGATTTCAATCCAGGCGGTCGGCGCGCTCCTCGTAACGGCGATGCTCATCATCCCAGCTGCAACGGCCACGCTTTTGACTCATCGCCTCGAGATTGTGATCCTCCTCGCGGTCCTTTTCGGGATGGTCGCCTCGGTCGGAGGTGCGTATTTTTCATTCCTCCATCAGGGCCTGCCGACCGGCGCTTTGATGATCTTGACCGGTTCGTTCGGGTTCAGCCTGGCGTTCATTTTTGCGCCTGAACGCGGGCTGCTTCCCAGAAAGCTGCGACGCAAACGACAGGCCGCCCGGATCCAGCGCGAGAACACGCTGAAGGCGATTTTCCACCTCCTGGAGGCCGCGGGATTCGAGTCCGATCGCGTCACTTTTGCCGACCTGACCGCTCGACGCCGGCGCGGCGAATCGGAAGTCCGCCGCGAGTTTCAGAACCTCGCCAGACACGGCCTGGTCGAGCTGAACGGCGCGTCGCTTCGCCTAACCGACGCGGGCCTGACACGTGCAAAAGAAATCGTCCGCAACCACCGCCTCTGGGAGCTCTACCTCACCCACTCAGCCGACATTGCAGCCGACCACGTTCACGACGACGCGGAGAAAATCGAACACGTCCTTGGGGAGAATGTTGTGCGTTTGTTAGAGCAGCGTTTCGGCGCGGAGGCGATCGATCCTCACGGCAAAACCATTCCAGCAGCTGCTGGCGGCAGCGCATCATGAACGAGATCATTCCACCTTTCGACGCCCGAATCGTTTTCACGGATCCCTGGCTGGTTTCGCCCGATTCCACGCTCAAGATCTGCCTCCTGGCTGCGTTCGTTTTCATCTCCTGCGCCCTCGCCGGAAACTACCTGATTCTCCGCCGCATGGCGCTGGTCGGCGACGCGATGAGCCACAGCGTGCTCCCAGGAATCGTCCTCGCCTTCGTGATCGCGAACGGCAACGGATTCTGGGTAATCGTCGGCGCGATCATCGCCGGTCTCCTGACCACGATGCTCATCGAGTGGATTCACAAAAGCTCAATCGTGAAGCAGGACGTCGCGATCGGAGTCACGTTTACCACTTTGTTTGCCATCGGCGTCGTCCTCTTGAAACTGCTCGCTGGAAACATCCACATCGACACCGATTGCGTGCTCTACGGCCAGCTTGAGACCGCCGGAACGGACGGCGGAAAAATCTGGATCAGCGGCGTGATCGCCGGAGTCACCGCCCTGCTCGTGGTCGTTTTCTACAAGCAATTGCTGGTGACTTCCTTCGATCCTACGCTCGCGAGTTCGATGGGGATTCCCTCGCAACTCGTCCACTACGGCTTGATGGCCTGGGTCTCGGTCGTCGTCGTCAGCGCGTTCGAAGCCGTCGGCAGCATCATGGTCGTCGCGATGCTGATTCTCCCTGGCGCGACCGGCACGCTCCTGAGCCAGCGCCTACCGAGAGTTCTTGCCCTCAGCGTGATTCATGCCGTCATCAGCGCGTTCGCCGGGTTCCATTTTTCGCTTCTCTTCAACGGAAAATTCGCCGCAGGCATGGTTGTGACCGGCTTTCTTCTTTTCCTGCTCGCCTGGCTCTTCAGCCCGTCCCAGGGCTTGATTTCGCGGAGATTCGCACGCTGGGCGCTTCGTCGAGACGTCCGAAACGGTGCCCTTGCCGAGTCATAACGGGTTTACAATCGCGCCGAACCCATTTTAGGTCAGGTTCCCGTGTCCCAAATCATCTTCAACAAGATCAGCGCCGCTGAGATTTCTGCCTTGCCCACAGCGGAGCAGCTGGAATTGCTCGCCGAATTCAAAGTCACGCCCGCTGACTTGAATGAGCCGGATGAAGAGCGCTTCGGCCACATTCAGCGTGAGGGGACGACGCTCTACCGGTTTCGCTGCAGGGATCTTCGGATTTATTTCGAGATGGAGGCCGACGGCGTTGTCGTTCATCGGGTGCTTCACAAAAACACGTTTCAGGACTTTCGTTACCGCAGCGGGATGAAGGTTTCGGAGGACGAAGCGTTGAGCGGAACGAAAGAGTTCTGGGAATTGATCGAAGAAGGCGAGCGGGCGGCCCGAGTTTGAATCAAGTCATGAAGCAGCTCATTTTCTCCCTGATCATGGCGATGTTTTTGGCGCAGCCAACGCTCGCTAGCCCAAACTACGGCAACTCAGCCGATTTGACGGAAGCGGTCAGCGAGGGTTGGACCGAGATCGAGCTTTCAGTCTGGGTTCGTTGTGAATGCACCGAAGGAACAGTCTTTGAACTCAAGCTTGTTCGGAAACCTGACGGCGAAGTCGAGCTGACGAGGCAACTCATTACTGGTTTCAGCAAGATCAATCACCAAAGTGGACCAGTGAAGTTGGCTCAGGACGAAGCGGCACAGCTGATTGCGAAATTTCTTAAATTTTGCCAAGTCGCGGAGGCCGATGTCACGACTTTTGAGCATTTCGACGCGTTGCCGTTTGAGAAATGGGGAACCGATCCCCGGCGTCAGGAAGGGCTTTTCAATTCGCGCATTCGATTTGCGCGAGCCGTAGTCAATTCAAAAACCGGCGGTAGATACTTTTTCAATAATCGATTCGAGGCAACTGAGAGTCTGAAAGCATTCCGCTGGTTTGGTGAAGAGGTTCAGAAGTGAAAATCACCTCCCTTCAGCAGCTGCTGGACGAATCCGTCCGGCTTGAGGCATTTCCCGTCGCGAAGAAGCGCGTTTTCTGGGGTCACGCGGGCGTCACGGTCACTCCTCAGTGCGTCGCGGATGCGATGAACGGCTACACGACGGCGACGACCGAAGATGAGGTTCCGTTCGGCGACACGATTCGGCGCGTGAACGGCACGAGGCGCGTTTGCGCGGATTTGATCGGAGCTAAGCCGCAGGAAATAGCTTTGTTAGGGCCGACTTCACTCGGATTGAGCCTTGTCGCGAATGGCTTGCCGTGGCAGGCCGGTGACGAGGTGATTTGTTACCTCGACGACTACCCAGCTAACGTTTATCCGTGGAAGGATCTGGAGCGGCACGGAGTCAAAGTCGTCTACCTGAAACCTGAGCTGCCAGGCCACATCACGCCGGAACTCGTCGCAAACGCGCTGACTCCCAAAACTAAGCTCGTCGCCCTGGCGAGCTGCCATTTTCTGACCGGCTTTCGAATCGATCACAACACGATTGGCAAGCTCGCTCACGATCACGGCGCGTTGTTCTGCCTCGATGCCATTCAAACGATCGGCGCGTTCGAGACCCACGTCGATCACGTCGATTTTCTCAGCGCAGACTCCCACAAGTGGATGCTCGGCCCGCTAACCGCTGGAATTGTCTACGTGAAGGAAGACCATTTCGATCTGCTTCGGCCGACGCTGCTTGGAGCATGGAATGTGAAGTCGCCGAACTTCATCGCGCGGGACGAAGTCGAGTTCGAAGCGACAGCGCGGCGTTACGAGCCCGGCGTGCTGAATTGTCCGGGGATTTTCGGGATGGAGGCCGCTTTGGAGATGATGTTGGCGATCGGAATCGACGAAATCAGCCAGCAGCTGCTACAACTCAAAACGCGGATCGTCAGCGAGCTCAAAGTCCGGGATTTCGCGCTCGACGGCGTCGAATCCGGCCCGAACGCGTCTTCAATCACGGCCTTCACGAGCGATTCGATCGATCTGGAGGCGCTTCACAACCACCTCAGCGCCAACGCAGTGAGCGTCTCGCTCCGGCACGACCGCGGCAACCGAGCTCACATGCGGTTCAGCCCTCACTTTTACAACACCGACGCTGAAATTGACCGGGTTTTCGAGACGATCGACTCATTCGCGGAGCGTGGTTGACACAACCACTAAAATAATTAAGAATTCTAAAATAATCCCGCATCCTTTCACTTGACGAAAGGCTCGTCCGAAAAAAGCTTCCCCGCCCGCTTTCGATAGGTTAAAAGACTAAAAGACGGCCCAATAGGGAACACAAATTTCAAACAGCACGCGCCAAACGGAACCACAAACCGAAGGAACATATTTTGGACATCAAAGAGATTAAACAAATTGTCGAGCTCATGAACAAGAATGAGCTTTCTTACTTCCATCTTGAGAGGGATGATTTTCGACTCAAGCTCAAAAAGGGAGCCGATTTTGATGCGTTGCAGACAGCGCTGGCGAGCATGCCTTCCGCCTCTGCAGCGCCCGCAGCCGCTCCGGCCGCCGCCCCAGTTGCAGCCTCGGCATCAGCAGCCGGCGCACCAGCCGCAGAAGCCGCTCCGGAATTTGACGGTGATCCGTTCGAATCTCCGATGGTCGGCACTTTCTATCGTTCGGCCTCGCCGGACTCGGATGCATTCGTCAAAGTTGGTCAGGAAGTCGACGCCGACACCACGCTCTGCGTGATCGAAGCGATGAAAGTCTTCAACGAAATCAAGGCGGAGCGGAGTGGCGTGATCACGAAGATTCTCCTCGAAAACGCCCAGCCGGTTCAGTACGGCGAGCCGCTTTTTATCATCAAATCCGCCTGAGCAACTGCTCACCTGACTGGCTTTTCGCCAGTTGCAATTCCCGAAAGCCGCCCTTTCGTCCGAGCCGCTATGTTCAAGAAAGTTCTCGTCGCCAACCGAGGCGAAATCGCGCTCCGCGTCATCCGTGCCTGCAAGGAGCTCGGCGTCAAAGCCATCGCCGTTTACTCGGAGGCTGACGTCGACTCGATGCACGTCCAGCTCGCCGACGAAGCGATCTGCATCGGCCCTGCGGCGAGCGCTCAGAGCTACCTGAAAGCAGACGCGATCATCAGCGCTGCGGAAATCGCTAACGTCGATGCGATCCATCCGGGTTACGGTTTTCTTTCCGAGAATGCGAAATTCGCCGACATCTGCGAGGCTTGCAAAATCAAGTTCATCGGCCCCTCGTCCAAAATCATCTCGACGATGGGCGACAAAAACCAGGCTCGAGCGACGGCGACCGCCGCTGGGGTACCGGTAACGCCCGGGAGCGATGGAATCATCCACACCGAGGAAGAGGCGCTCGAGATGGCCGAGCAAATGGGCTACCCGGTCATGATCAAGGCGACTGCCGGCGGTGGCGGTCGCGGGATGCGTCCGGCGAACAACGAAGCCAGCCTGCGAACCGGTTTCAACGCCGCTCGCGCCGAAGCCGAGGCCTGTTTCGGAAATCCGGACGTTTATATCGAGAAATTCATCGTCGACCCGCATCACATCGAGTTTCAGATCGTCGCCGACAGCCACGGCAACGTCGTGCATCTCGGCGAACGCGATTGCTCGCTTCAGCGCCGTAATCAGAAGATTATCGAAGAGTGTCCGTCACCGCTGATGACGCCGGAATTGCGGGAACGGATGGGCAAAGCCTCGGTCGATCTTTGCAAAAAAATCGGCTATGAAAACTGCGGCACGATCGAGTATCTCGTCGACGACGACCACAATTTCTACTTCATGGAAATGAACACGCGGATTCAGGTTGAGCACCCGATCACCGAAGAGGTGCACGGCTGCGACCTGATCAAGGAGCAGATCCGCATCGCCGCTGGCGAGCCGCTCAGCGAGCACGTTCTCAACAGCAGCCCTCGCCATCACGCGATCGAATGCCGGATCAACGCTGAAGATCCATACAAGAACTTCACGCCCAGCCCGGGAATGATTAAATTCTTCTACCTTCCTGGCGGGCGCGGCGTGCGTGTCGATACCCACGTTTATTCCGGCTACGAAGTCCCTCCGCACTACGACTCGATGATCGCCAAGCTGATCGTCACCGGCGCGACGCGTGAGATCGCGATCGCGCGGATGACCCGGGCGCTGAGCGAATTTCGGATCGATGGAATCAAGACGACGATCCCCTTTCAGGACTCGATTCTGAAGAATTCCGACTTCAAGAGCGGCAACTACAACATCGGTTGGGTCGAGCAGTTTCTCTCGCAGCAGCTCCAAGCCTAGCCCAGCAGATGCTGGAGCGGGCAAGCGGTTGAACGGCGTTGACTCCGTCGATTTTCCCCGGAAGATACGCCGCTCATGGCCAAGCAGCAGAAAAACGCAATTTCGCCCACCCGCGGCGAGAATTTTCCCGAGTGGTATCAGCAAGTGATCCGCGCCGCCGATCTGGCGGAGAACGCCGAAGACGTGCGCGGATGCATGGTGATCAAGCCGTGGGGCTACGGTCTCTGGGAAAAAATTCAGCAGCAACTGGACAAGATGTTCAAGGACACGGGGCACAAAAACGCGTATTTCCCGCTGCTGATTCCGCTGAGCTACCTCGAAAAGGAAGCCGAGCACGCCGAAGGTTTCGCGACCGAGTGCGCGGTGGTCACGCATCACCGCTTGGAGAGCGAAAAGCAGGCGGACGGGTCGGTCAAACTGATCCCAACCGGCAAGCTGACTGAGCCATACGTCATTCGGCCGACTTCGGAAACGATCATCGGAGCGGCTTACGCGCGTTGGGTTCAGAGTTATCGCGATTTGCCGATTTTGATCAATCAGTGGGCGAATGTGATGCGCTGGGAAATGCGGCCGAGGATGTTTTTGCGGACGACGGAGTTTCTCTGGCAGGAGGGCCACACAGCGCATGAAACGAAGGAAGAAGCGATCACGGAAACCCGGCTGATGCACGACGTTTACGAGGAATTTCTGCGCGATCACCTCGCAATCCCCGTGATTCCGGGCGAAAAATCTGAGGCCGAACGGTTTCCCGGTGCCGACATGACGCTGACGGTCGAGGCGATGGTCCAGGACCGGAAAGCGATCCAGGCGGGGACGTCTCACTTTCTCGGCCAGAATTTCTCGAAGGCCGCAGGCATTAAATTCGCAGGCCGCGAGGGCGGTGAGGAGCACGCGTGGACGACGAGCTGGGGCGTTAGCACGCGGATGATCGGCACGATTATCATGGCTCACGGCGATGATGATGGGGTGATCATTCCTCCGCGAGTCGCGCCGACGCAGATCGTGATTCTGCCGATTACACCGAAGCCGGAAACCCGCGATCAGGTGCTCGAAGCGGCTGAAAGTTTGGCGAAGCAGCTACGCGAGAAAAAGGCGTGGGGCTTTGAGCTCGAGGTCGAGGTCGACAAGCGCGACATCGGCGGTGGCGTGAAAACCTGGGAGTGGATCAAAAAAGGTGTGCCTGTCCGGATCGAAATCGGGCCGCGCGATCTGGAAAAGGGGTCTGTCGCGCTGTGCCGTCGTGATCGTGGGCCGAAGGAAAAAGACTTCATTCCGATGACCGATGCGGTCGATCAGCTGCCAGGAATTCTCGAAGACATCCAGCAGCAGCTGCTGGCGCGAGCGATTGCGTATCGCGACGAGCATACGAAGAAAATTGACTCACTCGAGGACTTCAAAGCTTTCTTCACTCCGGAAAACGCGAACAAACCCGAGATCCACGGCGGCTTTGCTCAAGCGCATTGGGCCGGAACTGCCGAGGACGAAGAACGGCTCCAGAAAGAGTTCAAAGTGACGATCCGCTGCATCCCGAATGAAGCGATCGAAGAAGAGGGAACGTGTTTTTACACGGGCAAACCAAGCACAAAGCGGCTTGTGTTCGCGAAATCCTACTGATTATTCTCAGCTAAGCATCTGCACAAAAAAATGACCGAGCCGAACGAGTTAATGGTTTACTTCAAACCGGGTTGCCCCTGGTGCATCGGGGTTATCAGTCACCTCAAAAATGAGGGCTTCGAATTTTCGGAGATCGACGTTCTCGCGAGTGAAAAGGCGATGGAGGAAATGACATCGTTGTCCGGCCAGACCCTGACACCGACCCTGAAACTCGGTGAGCTGGTTCTTGCCGACGCTGGCGTTCCTGAGCTGAAAAAGTGGCTCAAGAAGAATTCGATTACGGCTGAGATGACTCAGTAGGCCGGCCTAAGCGGGTTGCCCGGCCGGGATCGGCTTAGCATCCGTTACCGGCTGTTTTTCGGTGCGCCTTGCCCGCGCTTCGAGGTCATCGAACACCGGCAAAATCTCCGCGACGTCCATTTCGTGGACCTCGACCGCGTGACCGATGCCGGTAACGAGCGTGACCGTCAGCTCGCCGCCGAGGTGTTCGCGAAATTCCTCGAGCCCGCGCAAAACCAGCAACTGCTCGCCATCCGACTTGCGCAAATCCGGGTCCCAGAGCTTGAAACCGATGCGTTCGATCAGGTTCAAAATCCGCTGCGCGTCTTCTGGATCGAGCTGTCTCGTCCGAGCCGCGTAGAGCAGGTCAATGCCCATTCCGATCGCGACCGCTTCGCCGTGACCGACGCGAAATTCGGAAATTTGCTCCAGCTTGTGGGCTGCCCAGTGCCCGAAATCCAACGGTCGCGATGAGCCGAGTTCAAACGGGTCGCCACCCAGTGCGATGTGGTTCATGTGAAGCTCGGCGCTTCGGCGAATCACAAATTCCAACGCGTCGTCTTCCAAATTCGCCAGCTGGTCGGCCTTCGCTTCGATCGCTTCGAAAAACTCGCCGTCCCGAATCAACGCGACTTTGATCGCTTCGATAATCCCGGCCCGCCGTCCGCGTTCCGGCAGCGTTTTCAGAAAATCGAGGTCGTTGATGATCGCGAACGGCACGGAAAACGAGCCGACCCAATTCTTCTTCCCGAAAAAATTCACCCCGTTCTTCACGCCAACTCCGCCGTCACCCTGGCTCAAAGTCGTCGTCGGCATCCGCACGTGACGAACGCCGCGATGCGCCGTCGAAGCCGCAAATCCAACCAGATCCAGAACCGCGCCGCCGCCGATCCCAATCACGTAAGAATGCCGGCAGATCCCGGTGTCGCTGATCGCCTCCCAGAGTTTTTTAACGAGATCCCACTGATTTTTGGACGCCTCGCCGCCGGGAACCGAGATCGGCGCGGCCACGAGTTGGAGGACGTCTGCGTTCGCCTCAAAGTAAGCCGAAATCTGTTCGAGCAACTTCCCAGCTCCCTGAAGCACGCCGTCGTCGACGAAAATCAGCACCTTCGATCGTTCTCGTTCGTCGAGAGCGTCTTCGATCAGCTTCCGCAACGTCGAGTTGGCGGGATCGAAAACGTCACGAGTGAAGAGCGCTCGATGCTCGTAGTTCAGCGTGATATTTCGGGAAATCATTCGGGAGGGGGAGAAAATCTCCGGGTGAGGGCGGCAAAGATCAAGCGTTGGGCCGAAATGGCCAGGAGAAATCCCGGTCAGGTGGTCTACTTTTTCTTTGGACGTTGCGCGGCTTCGGTTGCGGCGCGATTGCCGGGCTGCGATGGTTCGGGCCGTCAAAAGAATCGTGATCACGCCTTCCCCACATCTTGGCCGTCGAGGTTTCCTCGGCTTGAGCGGTCTCACGCTGGCCGAAATGCTCGCCAACGATCAGCAGCTGCTGGTTCCGCATTTTCCAGCACGAGCGAAACGGATGATTTTCATTTTGCTCGACGGCGGGCTTTCGCAGGTCGATTCCTACGATTATAAGCCGAGGCTCCAGACCGATCACGGCAAGACGCTCCCGCAGTCGATTCGACCGCCCGAATTTACTTTCGCCGAACGCGGCAGAATCATAGGCTCGCCTTTCGATTGGAAGCAGTGGGGCGCGAACGGAACCTGGGCGAGCGACCTGTTTCCGGAAATTAATTCGAAATGGATCGACCGGCTTAGCTTCATCCACTCGCTGCATCACGAAAGCGAGGATCACACGACGGCGATGTCGATGCTCAACACCGGTGTGCCGCGTGAAGTTCGGCCGGCAATCGGAAACTGGCTGATCTACGGCTTAGGATCGGACAACGGGAATCTTCCGGGCTACATCGACCTGACGCCGAAGAATTCAAAGACGCCCGCGACTGGTTTTTTGCCTTCGGTTTATCGCGGAGCGCCGATCGTCAAGCCGAGCAAAAAAGGGGAGGGTCTGAAATGGTATAACCTCGAATCTGGATTCGAACGCGGGCAGCGCGAGCATCTGGATTTCATCCGCGCGCTGAACGGCGATGATCCGCTTAAAACGGAGCTGCGGAATCGTGAATTGGCATTCCGGATGCAGACCGAGGCACCGGAGATTATGGACCTGAGCCGCGAGTCCGAAGCGACGCGAGCGAGCTATGGAATCGGCGACGACCATACCGATGAATTCGGCCAGACTCTGTTGTTGGCGCGGCGGTTTGCGGAGGCAGGCGTCCGCTTCGTGACGGCGACGCACTCGTCTACTCGCTACGGAAATCTCTGGGATCAGCACGCCGATCTGGAGGCCGGTCACCGCGGAAATGCGAGCGCAGTTGATAAGCCGATCGCTGGTTTGCTCGCGGATCTCGACGGTCGCGGGTTGCTCGACGATACCCTCGTTCTTTGCGGCAGCGAGTTTGGTCGGACGCCGAGCCGTGAGCTTTTTGACGGCGTGATGGGACGGAAAGACAACGGCCGCGATCACAATCCGCACGGCTTCACGATGTGGTTAGCTGGAGGAGCCGTGAAGGGCGGTTTTCATCACGGAGCGACCGATGAATTCGGTTACTACGCAAAGCAGGACCCAGTTTCGATCCACGATCTGCACGCAACGATTCTTCACATCCTCGGTATCGATCACGAGCGCCTGACGTATCGACATGCCGGCCGCGATTTCCGCCTGACCGATGTCTACGGCGATGTCGTGACGCCAATTCTAAGCTGAGGCCGCTGGAGCGCCGTCGAAGAATTCTACGAGCCCGGTTTCGAGCGAGTACTCCGCGCCGACGACCACCAAACCGTCACGAGCGATCAGGTCCTCAAGAATCGGCGACCCGTGGCGAAGATGATTGGCTGAAGCCCGAATATTTGCCCGAACCGCTTCGTGCATCAGAGCCTCTGGATCATTCCGGAGCTCCGTGGACAACAGCCCTTCCATCGATGGACGAATCCGGTCAACGATCGAGCTAAGATTCTTTGAGCGGCTCTCCTGGGGTCGTTCGAGTTGTTCCAGCGTGGCCTGGATCGCGCCGCAACGCGAATGCCCTAACACGACCACCAAACGCGTCCCGAAAGCCTCCGCGGCGAATTCCACACTGCCGACCTGGGACGGAGCGACGATGTTTCCGGCGACGCGGATGACGAAGAGATCGCCTAAGCCTTGATCGAAGACGATTTCGGCGGGCGCGCGGGAGTCCGAGCAGCCCAGAATAATCGCGAATGGATTCTGGCCGTCGACGACTTCGATTCGGCGGGTCGCGTTGAGCGCGCGATGGTTGGGAATCTCGTCGACGAAACGCCGGTTGCCTTCGCGAAGACGTTTGAGTGCTTCAAATGCGGCGGTGGTCATGACCTTGTGCTAGGCAACTTCAACGTAAGCCGGTGCCGGGAGATGCCGGAGCAGTTTTTCAACGGCCGCTTTCGAAGTGATCCCGTGTTTTTCCCGCAGGATCTCGACTTTGCCGTGTTCGACAAATTCGTCCGGCCAACCGATTCGCTCGACTGCCGTGTGGATGCCGACCGTGTTGAGATGCTCCATGATCGCGCAGCCAAATCCATTGGCGAGAACGTGATCCTCAAATGTGCAGATCGCCTTGCATTGGCGGGCGTATTTTTCGATCGCCATGGCGTCAAGCGGCTTGATCCAGCGCGGATTAATCAGCGCAACGGAAAATCCAAGCGCTTCCAGCTGCTTCCGCGCGTCATCCGCGACTTCGAACATGTTGCCGAGCCCAAACAGCGCGATATCGGTTCCGTCCTGAACGACTTCCGAGCGCCCGATTTCCAGCAGCTGCGGATTTTCTTTTGGCTTCGCGCCGACGCCGGCTCCACGTGGATAACGAATTGCACTGGGGCCAGATTCGTGATTCGTCATCGTCCAAAGCATGTCGATGAACTCGTCCTCGTCCTTCGGTGCCATGAAAATATAATTCGGGACGTGCCGCAGGTAACCGATGTCAAAAAGGCCGTGGTGCGTCGGGCCGTCGTCTCCGGAAAGGCCAGCGCGGTCCATGCAAAGTCGGACTGGCAGGTTCTGAATGCCGATGTCGTGAATCAGCATGTCGTAGGCCCGCTGCATGAAGGTCGAGTAGATCGCGAGGAACGGTTTCAGGCCCATCGTCGCCTGACCGGCAGCGAAAAGCGCGGCGTGCTCCTCGGCGATCCCAACATCGTAGTAACGCTCGGGAATTTCAGCCTTGAACGTCATCAAGCCGGTTCCGTTCGGCATCGCGCCGGTGATCGCGGTGATCGTTTCGTCTTTCTTGGCGAAATCCGTGACGGTGCGGGCGAAGAGCTCGGAGAAAGTCGGTTTGCTGGACGGCGGGGTTTCGCCGGTCTCGGTTTTGTAGGGCCCGAGTCCGTGAAATTTCATCGGATTGCCGAGCGCCGGATCGTAACCGCGGCCTTTCTCGGTGACGATGTGGAGAATCACCGGACCGTCCTCCTGAGCCTTGAGATGCTCGAAAGTTTTGACGAGCAGCGGCAAATCATGGCCGTCGATCGGCCCGTAGTAACGGAGCCCGAATTCCTCGAACATCATGCTCGGGACAATCAGGTTTTTCGCGCTTTCGCCCGCGTTGTGGACGAGCTGACGGACGCGTTTGCCCATGATTTTTTCGACGAACGTCGCCGCTCGCTCGCGCAGCCACGAATATGCTGAGCTAGTTTGGAGCGAATTAAAATGGCGAGCGATCGCGCCGACGTTCCGGTCAATTGACCACTCGTTGTCGTTGAGGACGACGATGAATTTTTTCGTGGTCGTCGCAGCGTTGTTCAGCGCCTCAAAAGTCGGTCCACAGGTGAAAGCCGCATCGCCAGCGACCGCAACGACGTGCTCATCAGTGCCTTTGACATCGCGCGCCGCCGCCATTCCGAGCGCAGCCGAAACCGCCGTTCCCGCGTGGCCGGCTCCGTAGCAATCGTGCTCGCTTTCGGTCCGCAGGAGGAATCCGTTCAGCCCTTCATAAGTCCGGATCGTCGAAATCTGTTTCCAGCGGCCAGTCAGCATTTTGTGAACGTAGCCCTGGTGGCTGACGTCCATCACGAACTTGTCTTTCGGTGTTTCGAACACGCGATGAAGCGCGATCGACAGCTCGACGACGCCGAGATTCGGCCCGAGATGTCCGCCGGTCCGCGCGAGCGAATCGATCAGAGTTTTCCGGATTTTGGCAGCGAGCTTCGGCAGATCTTCCGAAGGCAACTCCTTCAGGTCCTTGGAGTTATCGATTATTGGAAAATCGTCTGGGTCTGCTTCAGAACAGTCGGATTTCTTCATCTTGGTCTGGGCGCGCGGCGGCAGGAGCCGACTTGCGAGTCTTCGGTTTGGGCTTGGAGGCGGCCTCAGCAGCTGCTGGGACCTCGGACGCATCGAAGTCTTCGAGTTCGACCTCCTTGGAGCTTACGCCTGAGGCGATCCGTTCGATGCGTTGCTCGGCTTCGTCAATGCGCGATTGGCAGGTTTTAAGAAGTTGGTTTCCGCGTTCGTAGCTCTGGATAAGCTGGTCAAGCGGGAGCTGATCGGACTCCATCTGGCCGACGATTCGCTCGAGATCTTCGATTGCTGCCTCGAAGGGAATTTCCGGCGCGGAATCCGGTTTGGCTTTCGTGGCTTTGCCCATGAGAGGGTGAAAAGAGGATTACTCGGTTAGCGCGTCGACCATTTCAAGAGAATTGGGCGCGGGGATATTCGTGATGTCAGGATATTTCTTTGCATACGGATCAACTGACTTCGTAGATCTTCAATTTCGGAATTTCCAGCTCGTCGCCAGCTCGTTTTCCCAGCAGCTGCTGAGCGAGCGGTGCCTCGGGAGTCAGCACGGTCAATTCGCAGCCTTCGTGTTCGGTGACGAGACCGCCGCCGCGCGGTGCGATGAGGTAAAAAACGAGTTCGCCGTCCAGATCACCTTCAACGAGGGCACCGAGGTCGATCGGGTCGGTCTCTTCAAAAGCGGGGAGTTCAAGAGTTTCGAACAACTCGACCGCTTCGGCGAGTTCGCGCGCCTTTTCGGCTTGCCCGGACGCAAGGTAGGAGGCCTCGAGCGCGCGGGTGTCGTACTTGCTTTCCGCTTGGTTGTCCTGGTCGGTCGCGTAGGACTCAGCCAACTGAGCAGCTGCCAGCATCCGCTCGAACTGACTGCGGAGTTCTTTGTAGATTTTGGCGACTATTTTCGGCTTTTCCATGTTCCTCAGAACCGATAAACGTCGGAAACGGCTTGGTTCAATTTTTTTTGAACTTTATTCAATTCATTTTGACATGAGAGGCCGCCTGCGATACCGAGAGCGGCTATGCCGACGGCTTCAGACGAGTCTCGAAAAATCGCGGACACGGGTCCGGCGACTCGGAGTTCGGAGCCGGTGATCTCTGAAGTCGAGACCAAGATCGTCGATTTTTTCGTGCAGCTGACCAAGCTTCTGGCGATTCCGAAATCAGTCGGCGAAATTTACGGCATCCTTTTCGCTTCTCAGAAGCCACTTTCGGTCGCCGAAATCACCACGAAACTCGGGATTTCGAAGGCGACGGCCAGCTACGCGCTGCGCTTTCTCGGAAACATCAACGCGATCGCTGTCAGCAAAGAATTCGGCAACCGCTCGGACCTTTTCACAGCGGAAACCTCCGTGCGGAAGCTCGCATTCGGGTTCCTCAGCGAGCGAGTCGAACCCTTTATCGAGGAGCGCAACGGCGATCTCGAAACGCTGAACGAAATGAGCGAAGAATTGCCCGAAAGCGACGCAGATGCCGTTGAAGAAAAGGACTTTCTGATGGCGCGCGTCAAGATGCTGACCGGTTGGCAGCGCAACGCCCGCCAGTTGATGCCGTTGGTTCAGGGTTTTTCGGAATTTTCCTCGTGACACGTTCCGGTTTTCGCCGGACAACCAGCCCGATCTCGTGATCTGGGAGCTGCAACAGATTCAAACTCGACTGATTGGTTTCGGCGGCAAAACGGCCCCGAATGACCAAGGGCGGCAGCGTTTCGAGGACTCGCGAATCAAAATTTCATGAGCAACGATATTAAAGTAGAAGTTCTGGGTGCCGGATCGATCGGCAATCACTTGGCCCACGCTTGCCGGAACAAGGGCTGGAGCGTCCGGATGTCGGACCTCGATCCGGCGGCTTTGGAGCGGACGCGGACGGAAATTTATCCGGAGCGCTACGGAAGCTGGGACGAGGGGATCGAGCTGCGGGTTGCGGACGGAAATCTGGACATCGGCGATGCTGACCTGGTGATCATCGGGACTCCGCCGGACAGTCACTCGAAGCTGATTTTGGATTCGCTGAAAAGCGGGAATCCGAAGGTGATCCTGGTCGAAAAGCCGCTCGCGACGCCGGATTTGAAAGGTTGCGCGGAGGTCTGGAAGGCCGCGAACGAGAGCGATTGCACGGTGCTCGTCGATTACAATCATACGGCGACGCCGAACACCGAATTTGCCGAGCAGCTGCTGGCTGGCGATTCGCTCGGAACGCCGCGGACGATCCAGGTTCGCTGGATCGAGCATTGGGGCGGAATTTACAAAGCGCATCCGTGGTTGTCGGGGCCGGCAGCGACGTATTTGGGGTTTTCGAGCCGCGGCGGCGGAGCTTGCGGTGAGCATTCGCATGGAATCAATATTTGGCAGCATTTTGCGAAACGCGCCGGTGCCGGGCGGGTCGTCGAGGTCTCTGCAATGCTGGATCAGGTGTCTGAAGGCGGCGCTGATTACGATCGCGTTTGCCAGTTGAATCTGCGGGCGGAATCCGGCTTGTGCGGTTTTGTCGTTCAGGACGTCGTGACCGATCCGGCAGTGAAAAGCGTCAGATTTCAGGGCGAAAGCGGCTTCTTTGAGTGGCACGCGAATTTCGAAAGCGGGTTCGATGCTGTGATTCACGGCGACGCGGCGAAGCAGGAAACCGAGCGGTTCGCGAAAGGGCGGCCCGACGATTTTAAGGGAATGATCGAACAAGTTGGCCGATTGATTTCCGGCGAGTTGAGCCCGGACAATGCTGTCGGGAAACTGGAGGACGGCTTGGAGACGATGTTGGTGATCGCAGCTGCTTTCGAATCGCAGAAAACAGGAAAAACGATCAAAATTGATTATAGCCAAGGCTTTTCCGCCGCGGCCCTGACACAGGTTTAACCTACTATATTATGGAGTTACGAGATCTCTTCGTATTCGATCTGGCGAACAATCACCAGGGCGACATCGATCATGCGCGCCGAGTCATTGACGGAATTGCCGACGCTGTCGCGAAGCATGGAGTTCGGGGCGCGCTGAAATTTCAATTTCGGCACCTGGATACGTTCATTCATCCGGATTTTCGTGAGCGAAAAGACGTAAAGCATATCCCGAGATTCATCGAAACCGCGCTCTCGGCCGAAGACTACACAGCGCTGGCAACTCACATTCGCGATCGCGGTCTTTACACGATGTCGACGCCGTTCGACGAGACTTCAGTCGGCTTGTTGATGAATCTCGATTTGGACATCATCAAAATTGCGAGCTGTTCGGCCCAGGATTGGCCGCTTCTCGAAAGAGTTTGTGAGGAGGACAAACCGATCGTGGTTTCGACCGCCGGCCTCAGCATGAGCAAGATTGATGCGTTGGTGAATTTCCTGCGCGAGCGTAAGCGAAATTTCGCCGTGATGCACTGCGTCGCGATCTACCCGACGCCCGCCGACCAGCTCCAACTTAACCAGATTGCGCTCCTTCGAAATCGCTTCCCTGAAGTACCGATTGGTTGGTCAACTCACGAGGATCAAGATGCGACACAGCCAGTTCAGATCGCGCTCGGAATGGGTGCTGAGCTTTTCGAGCGACATGTCGGTTTGGGCACCGAGGAATATTCGCTGAACAAGTATTCATCAAGCCCAGAACAGGCGGATCGATGGATCGCAGCCTACGTCGAAGCCCGGGCGATGTGTGGATCGAAAGGACGCATGCCGGCTCCACTCGCCGAGACCGAGTCTCTCCAGAGTCTACAACGCGGCGTCTACGCAAAGCGGGATATCGCCGAAGGAGAAGCGCTCGGTCGAGACGACGTGTTTTTCGCGATGCCGTTTCAAGATGGACAGCTTTCGAGCGGCCTCTGGCGCGTCGATTCCAAAGCCGATAAGGCCTATGCCAAGGACGCTCCGATCTCGGACGCACTCGCTGACTACGAACCGAGCGACCAGCAGCTGCTGGATCAGATCATGGTTCAAGTCCATGGCCTTCTCAATCAAGCAAGGATCGTTGTAGGCAAAGGAAGCGGGATCGAATTGTCTCATCATTACGGCTTGGAGAGGTTTCGCGAATTCGGTTGCGCGTTGATCGATTGCGTAAATCGCACCTACTGTAAGAAGATTATCATAATGCTTCCGCGCCAGAAGCATCCCTACCACTTTCACAAAAAGAAGGAGGAAACGTTTCAGCTTTTACATGGCGATATCGAGGTCGAATTGGATGGCGAGCGCCACACAATGGAAATTGGCGATACGCTGCTGATCAAGCCGGGTGCCTGGCATAAGTTTCATACGTTGCACGGAGCGATCTTCGAAGAGGTCTCGACCACGCATTACAATGATGATTCGTTCTATGAAGACGAACGGATTGCCAAGCGCCCTCGGGAACACCGAAAGAGCGTCATCCGGCCTGCCGCACAGGTTTAATGCTCGAGCAGAAAACAGTTCTTGTTGTGGTTCCCGCACGGGGCGGAAGCGTCGGGATAAAGCTGAAAAACCTTCGCGAGGTCGCCGGACTTTCCTTGGTGGCGATCGCTGGAAGGGTTGTCGCTCAGCTCGGGTTCGTCGATCGCGCGGTCGTTTCTACTGACGATGATCGGATCGCCGCTGCCGCCGAAGCTGCAGGAATTGGGGCACCGTTTCGGCGACCTGAGGATCTTTCTGGAAACCGAATCGCTGACTGGGATGTTCTGCATCAAGCGCTCATCGAAATGGAGCAACAGGACGCGCGCCGTTATGATATCGTCGTCATGCTCCAGCCGACTTCTCCTTTGCGTACCCCCGAGCAGGTTGAAGCATGCGTAAAAATGCTAATTGAAGGTGAATTCGATGCAGTCTGGAGCGTTTCCGAAACGGATACGAAGGGCCACCCGCTCAAGCAGCTGCTGGTTCAGGATTCAGGCGAAATGAGCTACTACGATCCTGAAGGCGCAAAAATTATCGCCCGTCAGCAGCTGACTCCTGTTTATCATCGGAACGGGGTCGCTTACGCGATTACGAGGGAGTGCATATTAGATCAGAAGAATATCAAAGGTGAGCGATGCGGAGCCTACGTGATTGAAGGCCCGATGGCGAACATCGACACAGAAGACGACTTGGAGCGGGCGGAATTGTTGGCCGCGCGGCTCGATCTGCCTTGGCTGAAGTAGAATGAAATCGGCGTTGGTCAGTCAACTTATTCGATGGAGCGTCAGGCTGAATCTGCCCGCCTTGACTGCGGTTTTGTTGTGGAAATGCACGCGGCTGCTAGGCTCGAAAGCGCCCGAAAAGCGAATTCTCTGTGTTCAACGCAGTATCTTTGAGGACGATGTCAAAGCCGTAGCGCAAGTAGATTCCAAATTTCAGTTTGCGCTTCTCCCGAAATCCCGGCTGAACGACATAATGGAGGTGTTTCTGCAGAAGGATCCACAATTTATAGACTTAACAGAATTCAACTACCATCATGGCTGCTGTGAAAAATCGCTTTTGCGATATCGAGCCTACCTCGACAAGGTGATCGGCCACTTTCAAAAAAGATGGCCACCTGACGCCCTGTTTTCTGGAAATTTCGGCTACAAGCAGCAGCAGGAACTGGCCAAGGTATTTGAGGCACGCGGAATTCCAATTGTCATTCTATTTAAGGAAGGATTGGTGCTCCCTGAGCATCTCGACAAGATGAGAGAAGCCCTTGTGGATCGAAAGCGATTTCTGGGGAATAAAATTCTCTTTTATAGCGAGCAAATTCAGGATGCGATCTTGAAATCCGATGCATTCGAAAACTGTGAATTCGAAACGGCTGTGACCGGGATTCCTCGACTTGACCGATTGGCGCATGCACCGAAATCGACCGAAAAGCACTTGGTATTCTATTCCTTCTACCCTGAGGACAAATTCCGCTTCTTTGGTCTAAATGAGCAAATTTACAAAGAGGTCTGCGAGAAAGGCCGTCAGTTCCACTTGGAAATTCTACGATTCGCCGAACGAAACTCCGATTGGCACGTCACGATAAAGACCAAGGCGAACGCAAAGTATTTTAATTTCGTAAGAGACCTTATTGATGCCCGCAGCTCGACTCTGCAGAACGTTCGCCTAACAAGCAATGACAACGCCGCTGAGCTCCTACTTGACTCATCTGCGATTGCTACTTTTGCATCCACAACCGGATTGGAAGCACTCGTTGCGGAGCGACTGGTGATCTCCCCAGATTTTGGCGAGTTCTTTGGCGACGAACCCTGGGATTATTTCCGAGACTATCCGGATCTTGTGTGTTACGCGGCATCAGCCGAGGACATAGAAGAAGCTTTGAAACAGCCCGCGGCGACCGCCTCCGAGAAGGGGAATTCGAGACGCGATGAGTTTCTTCTAAAGATAATTAATGGAGCTGACGGCAAAGCGGGCGCGCGCGTTCTTTCGGAAATCGCGTCCTGTATCGATCAGAGATTCCAGAATGCGGGGTAGCACCACGGCATGTTTCTGCTTCGAATGTTTAGATTCGCCGCTGCGCGGTTGAAGTTTGTTTAACTGTTCCTGAAACCGGGCTTGGCGGCGATTCACTAACACTGTGCGAATTCTCTACGTTTCATCATCAACTGTTCCGTCTCGTGCGGCGAACAGCGTTCACGTGATGAAGATGTGTCAGGCGATGTCCAAGCTTGGTCACGATGTGCGATTGCTGACTCTTAGTCGTCCAGCGTTTGAGGAGCCGGGTGTCGAAGACGTATTCGCGCACTACGGAGTCGAGCGCCGATTTGAATTGGAAAAACTGCCGTTTCCGGGTTTTCCGGGCCGGCAATTGATTTACGCGTTTAGCGCTTGGCGGCAGGCTCGGCAGTGGAAACCGGATCTGATTTACGGCCGATATTTTCCGGCGATGGCGATGGTCGGCCTAGCAGGTTGGCCCGTGGCTTGGGAGTCTCATGAGCGAGTCTGGGATCGAAGCGGCATGGCGAAACGGTTGGCAAAGCGCTTGTTTGCTTCGCGTGGATTTCGAAAATTGGTTGTCATTTCGGAAGCTCTGAAATCAATGTATGTCGAGGCCGAAATGATCGAGGCGGAACGAATCGAAGTGGCTCACGACGCGGCAGATCCGGCGACAATCGAGATCAAGGCGCATGAGGGGTTTCGAGTGGGCTACATCGGAGGCGTCTATCCGGGGCGTGGGATCGAACTGGTTTTAGAGTGTGCCGTGCGATTGCCGGATGTGGAGTTTCATTTCGTTGGCGGAACGGCTCCAGATCTCCAGAAGTTGCCAGGGATCACCGAGCTCAGCGCGAACGTGATTTGTCACGGTTATCAACCGCCGGACCTAGTTCCGGAGATGCGTGCGAGCTTTGATGTTTTGTTAGCACCTTACCAGCGAAAGGTTGCAGTCTGGGGCGGAAATGGTGACACGAGCGCTTTTATGTCGCCGTTGAAGATTTTTGAATACATGGCCTCGGGGCGACCGATGATCTGCTCGGATCTTCCTGTGCTACGCGAGGTCTTGAACGACAAAAATGCCCTATTGGTGCAGCCGGAAGATGTGGATGGCTGGGTTACCGCGATCGCCCAGCTGCGCGATAACCGAGAACTGGGAGCGAAGATCGCCGAATCTGCGCTGGCAGATTTCGAAGAGAATTATACCTGGGACAAACGCGCTGAACGCGTGCTAACTGCGTGCGCTTAGCTTTTGAAAAAGCTTTCGATCTGAGCGACAACGTGTTCGAGCTGCTCAGGTTTGAGTTCCGGAAAAATCGGAATGCTGAGAACTTGGATAGCGAGTTCATCACTAACCGCGAAACTCTGATCGGGATCGATTATTGAGGCGAAACACTCCTGACGATGCAGAGGAACTGGATAATAGATTTCAGCGGCTATACCGTTAGCGATGAGGTGCTCACGAAGCGCGTCTCGCCGACCTTCTCCAATCACGCGGAGGGTGAATTGATTCCAGATGTGATGGAAATCAGGCAATACAGTTGGAAGAATCAACGCCTCGACGGAACCCAGCAGCTGCTGGAGCCGCTCAACGTAAAATGCTGCGTTGCGAGCTCGGCTATCGATATAACGATCGAGATGCCCAAGCTTGATCTGGAGAAGCGCGCCCTGGATTTCGTCGAGCCGGAAATTTCCGCCGACGAGCGAATGATGATATCGCGGCTGCATCCCGTGGTTCCTGATAATGCGACAACGCGCAGCGAACTCGGTATCGTTCGTGATGATCGCGCCGCCTTCACCGAAGCCGCTGAGATTCTTGGACGGGAAGAAGCTGAAGGTTCCACAATCGCCAATCGAACCGGCATGCCGGTCGCCGATACGCGATCCGAGAGCCTGCGCGGCGTCTTCGATCACCAGCAGCTGCCGGTCGCGAGCGAATTCAACGATCGGATCCATTTCGGCCATTTGACCGAAGAGATGAACTGGGATCACAGCCTTGGTTTTCGGCGTAACGGCGGATTCGAAATCGCTAACCCGACTGTTGAAAGTGATCGGATCGCAGTCAACGAAAACCGGGGTGGCCCCAAGCCGATGGATCGACCCGGCCGTCGCGAAAAAGGTGAACGACGGGCAAATGACCTCGTCGCCAGGCCCGATTCCCATGGCCATCATCGAAAGCAACAGAGCGTCGGTTCCCGAGCTGACCGCGATTGCTTCGGCGGTTCCGGTGTATTCAGCGAGGTCCTTTTCGAAGGCGGCGACGCGAGGCCCGCTAATATAATAGCCAGAGCGGAGAACTTCCTCGAACGCGGCTTTGAACTCGGTTTCGAGGGCTGCATTTTGTTCTTTGAGGTCGAGAAGCGGGACTTGGATCTGCACGGCGGACCGGTGGTTCAAAACCGCCAGAGCGGCAAGTAATTCGATGTGCGGAATAGCAGGATTTTTTTCGACCGACATCGGCGACGCAGACGCAATGGGTCGGCTGATCGCTTCGATGACGGAGACGATGTGGCGGCGCGGGCCGGACGATCAGCAGGAGTGGGTCGACGCTGATGCGGGAATTGCGCTGGGCCATCGGCGCCTTCGGATTATCGATCTTTCGCCAAGCGGCCTGCAACCGATGCAATCTCACAGCGGTCGCTATGCGATTGCCTTCAATGGTGAGATCTACAATTTCAAAGAACTCCGCCAGCAGTTGCCAGGGGTTGAATGGCGAGGCAGTTCAGACACCGAAGTGCTCCTCGCGGCGATCGATGCCTGGGGCTTGGAAAATGCGCTGAAGCGAGCGAATGGGATGTTCGCGCTGGGACTCTGGGATCGGCAAAACCGAGAGTTGTGGCTGGCCCGAGATCGCATCGGCGAGAAGCCGCTCTATTACGGTGAGGTCGGTGGAGTTTTCGCGTTCGCGAGCGAGTTGAAGCCGCTGCGAACGCTTCAGAAGTCGAGAGGGGCCAGTCTTGAAGTGGACCGTGAGGCGCTTGCTAGTCTACTGGAATTCCAGTACATTCCGGCACCGCGAAGCATCTTCAAAGGGATCTCGAAACTCCCCCCAGGATGCATGGTCAAGGCGGGCGGCGAGCCGCAACGGTACTGGCGATTGGAAGAAACCGTCGAAGCCGCAAAGGCGGATCCATTCGAGGGCGATGACGCCGCTGCGGTGGACGCGCTCGAACAGCAGCTGCTGAAGACGGTCGAGTCGCGGATGGAAGCGGACGTCCCGCTCGGGGCGTTTCTTTCGGGCGGAATCGATTCGGGTTTGCTGGTCGCGATGGCGCAGAAAATTAGTTCAAAGCCGGTTCGAACGTTCACGATCGGTTTCGAGGGTGCCGAAAATAACGAAGCCGAAGAGGCGGCTGCAATCGCGAAACATCTCGGCACGGATCACACAGAAATGTGGGTAGGCGAGCAGCATGCCCTCGAAGTTGTGCCGCAGCTCTCGGAGTTCTACGATGAGCCGTTTGCGGACGCTTCGCAGATCCCGACGCATCTCGTTTCCAAAATGACTCGCGAGCACGTGACGGTCAGCTTGAGCGGTGACGGCGGCGACGAAGTTTTCGGCGGATACAACCGGCATTTGATGGCCGAAGGCTTGTATCGGCGGCTGTCCAAAGTTCCGAAGCCGATTCGAAAACTCGCAGGCCGCGCGATCTGCGGGACGCCCGAATTTGTCTGGCGCGGCGCAGCGGCTGTGTTCAACCGGCTGAGGTCTTCGAAGCGGCGGATCAAATCGCCAGTCGAAAAGATTTACAAACTCGGATCGTTGGCACAGGTCGATGGGATGGCCGAAGTTTACGACGACCTGACAAAGTCACAATGGATGGTCGGTTCCGTGATCGAAGGGCTGGAATCCGAGCGCCGAGTGCGGCTACCGGACTTGCCGGCCGGGATCGATGCCGCGCCGGAGCAGATGATGTTCTGGGATCTTTCTGGCTATCTTCCTGGAGATGGATTGACGAAAGTCGATCGGGCGAGCATGTCGGTTTCACTCGAATCACGTGCGCCATTTCTGGATCACGAGTTGATCAAATTCGCGTGGCGCTTGCCTTTGCAGATGAAAATTCGCGGCAACGAGGGGAAATGGCTCAGCCGGCAGCTGCTGGCTCGCTACGTGCCTCGCGAATTGTTCGAACGGCCGAAATGCGGCTTCGAAACTCCGCTCTATCGCTGGCTGCGCGGACCGCTTAAGGACTGGGCGAATGATTTGCTTAGCGAGGATCGGCTGAGGCGCGATGGCTTCTTCAAACCCGAACCGATTCGCAAAGCCTGGCGCGATCACCAGAGCGGGCGCGGCCGAAAGCACTACGAGTTGTGGTCGATTTTGATGTTTCAACAGTGGCTGGATTCGCTTAACTAAATGGAGAACGCAGACAAAAAAACGGTCCAGCATTTCGGTGAGGAATGGAGTGCTTACGATCAACGGGAGCAGTCCGAAGATCATGAGCGGGACTTCGAGCGCTACTTTCATGTTTTTCCCTGGGACCGGATCAGCGAGGAGTCGACCGGGTTCGACATGGGCTGCGGAAGCGGGCGTTGGGCGAAATTTGTGGCCCCTCGAGTCGGCAAACTGGTTTGCGTCGACGCGAGCGATGCAGCGCTCGAAGTTGCAAAAGTAAATCTCGAGCAAGCGGATAATGTCGAGCTCATCCACGCCAGTGTGAGCGAAGCGCCGATCGAGCCTGAGTCGATGGATTTTGGATACTCGTTAGGCGTACTCCACCATATTCCGGATACCGCCGCCGGGATTCGCGCCTGCGCCGGTTTCCTGAAGCCGGGCGCGCCGCTCCTCCTCTATCTCTACTACGCTTTCGACAACCGCCCGTTCTGGTTTCGCTGGCTCTGGCTGCTGTCTAACATTTTCCGAATCGTGATCTGCAAACTGCCGGCACCGCTCAAGCGGTTCGTCTGCACGGGCATCGCAGTAGTCGTTTATTGGCCGTTGGCCAGGATGGCGAAGCTCTTTGAAAAATGCGGCTGGCGTGCGAAAAACTGGCCGCTCCGCGCCTACCGACATCGCGCATTTTACACGATGCGAACTGACGCCTTGGATCGATTTGGAACTCCGCTCGAACAGCGATTCACTCGAGTGCAGATCACCCGAATGCTGGACGAAGCGGGTTTCGAAAACGCCGAGTTTTCCGACAAAGTCCCGTTCTGGTGCGCCGTCGCCTACCGCCGATCCGAGTGAGTCGCATTCTTCACATCATCAGCAACCTTACGCCTGGTGGGGCGGAGTCGAATCTGGCAAAGCTAGTCGAGAAGATGGATCGGAAGCGCTTTCATCACACGGTTGTTAGTCTTGGAGATCGCGGAACGATGGCGGACGCATTCGAGGCGGACGGCGCTGAAATCCGAACGCTGAATTTGAAGGGCCCTGCTTCGCTGATCGGTGGACTGCGCCGTTTGAAAAAACTCGCTCGCGAAGCAAAGCCAAATTGGATTCAAGGCTGGATGGTTCACGGCAACCTCGCCGCTCGATTTTTACGTGGCGTCGTTCCTGATTCGAAGATCGCCTGGAATATTCGGCACACGCTCGACAACCTGGAGAACGAAAAATTGCGGACGCGAGCTCTGATCAAATTCAGCGCGATGTGGTCGAAGCGAGCCGATCTGATTCTCAGCAACTCGGTTGCCGGCAGCGAGGATCACGAACGGATTGGCTATCCGAAGGCGAAACGAAAAGTGATTCCGAACGGCTTTGATCTGGATCGGTTTCGGCCAAATCCGGAAGCGCGGGCGAAATGGCGCGCGGAACTTGGAATTCCAGATGAGGCAATTCTGATCGGCAACGCCGCTCGTTTTCATCCGATGAAACACCAGACTCAGCTCGTTCGCGCGGCGGCCGAATTGGACGGAGCGCACGTTTTGATCATGGGCCGATGGATCAAGGAAAACGAGCAGCTGCTGGCTTTGGCGAAGGAGCTCGGCGTCACGAACCGGCTGCATTTGCTCGATCATCAGCTGGCATTGGAGGAGGTGCATTCGGCGCTGGATGTTTTTTGCCTCTGCTCAAAAGCGGCGGAGGGATTTCCGACCGTGGTCGGCGAAGCGATGGCGTGCGGCGTGCCGGCCGTGGTAACCGACGTCGGCGACGCTGCGTTGATCGTCGGGGAGACCGGAATCGTGGTTCCGAAGAGCGATCTCAAGGCGTTGGTGTCGGCGCTGGGCGAAATGATCGAGCGGGTCAAAAACGATCGCGAATCGATCGCAAATGCCTGTCGTGAAAGGATCCGCGACAACTTCGCGCTTGCAAAGGTCATCGCTGAATACGAATCCCTCTACGCCTCGCCCGGGGCCTGAAACAGGATGGTAAATTTCGATCAATTGGAGAGTGGAGCTGACCGCATTTGCGTGGTTGGACTCGGTTACGTTGGCTTGCCTCTCGCGGTTAGACTGGCATCAAAATTTAGAGTGATCGGTTTCGACATCGACGGAAATCGGGTCGCGCAACTTCGCGATCGCCACGATCACACCGGTGAAATTGAGTCCGCCGAACTGGCTACTTGCGGAGTCGAGTTCACGACCGATCCAAGCGTGATTGGTCAGGCCAGAATCGTGATCGTGACCGTTCCAACGCCGATCGACGGCAACAGCCGGCCTGACCTCCGACCGATTCTGGGCGCGAGCCGGACGGTTGGCGCGAACCTCGCGAAAGGTGCGATTGTCGTTTACGAATCGACGGTTTATCCCGGCTTAACCGAAGAAGAATGCGTTCCGCTGCTTGAGGAAAAGAGCGGTCTCACCTGGAAGCGAGATTTCCACGTCGGCTACTCTCCGGAGCGGATCAATCCGGGCGACAAAGTCCACACGGTCGACAAAATCGTCAAAGTCGTCTCCGGCGACACGGCGGAAACGGCTGAGCTGCTGGCGGCAGTCTACGGAGCGATCATCACGGCCGGAATCCACGTTGCTTCCTCGATCAAAGTCGCCGAGGCGGCCAAAGTGATCGAAAACACGCAGCGCGATTTGAACATCGCGCTGATGAATGAGCTCGCTCTAATCTTCGGCAGACTGGACGTCTCGACCGAAGACGTGCTAGCAGCTGCTGGCACGAAATGGAACTTCCTTCCGTTCACTCCCGGCCTCGTCGGCGGCCACTGCATCGGCGTTGATCCCTACTACCTGACCCACAAAGCCGAGAGCGTTGGTTATCACCCGCAGGTGATTCTGGCGGGGCGTCGAATTAACGATGGGATGGGCAAGCACGTCGCCGAACAGACGGTCAAACATCTGATTCGCGCCGGTCACGCCGTCCGCAAAGCGCGGGTGCTCGTCCTTGGGCTTACTTTTAAGGAAAACGTCCCCGATCTTCGCAACACCCGAGTCATCGACATCATTCGGGAACTCCGAGATTACGAGATCGACGTCGACGTCCACGACCCTCAAGCTTCGGCTGAGGAAGCTCGTCATGAGTACGAAATTGACCTCGTCGAAGATCTCGAAGGTGGCCCGTACGACGCTGTCATCCTCGCTGTGAAGCACGCAGCTTACCGAGAACTTGGTCTCGATGGGATCGAAAAAATTTCGACTGCTAAGCCAGTTCTGATCGACATCAAATGGCTGTTTGATCCGGCCGAAACCAGCGCGCGCGGAATCGTCCACTGGCGCCTTTGACCTACTCACCGTTCTAACAAATGCCTAAACTCGTCACCGGCGCCGCCGGATTTATCGCCTCACAAGTCGTCACGCAGCTCCTCGATGCCGGGGAAGAAGTCGTCGGCGTTGACAACATTAATGATGCTTACGATCAGCGTCTAAAATACCATCGGCTCGAGCAGCTTGAGGGCCGGGACGGCTTCACGTTTCACAAGCTCGATCTCGAGAACATCGCAGACCTGCGTAAAGTTTTCGCTGCCAATGAGTTCGATGCGGTTCTCAACCTCGCCGCCCGCGCCGGCGTCCGCTACAGCATGGTGAACCCGTTTGTTTATCTCAGCACAAATGGTATGGGCACGCTCAACATTCTTGAACTGATGCGCGAGTTCGGCGTGAAAAAGCAGGTCCTCGCTTCGACCTCATCGCTCTACGCCGGGCAGCCGATGCCGTTCGTCGAAACCGCCGCAGTCAACACGCCGCTTTCGCCCTACGCGGCCTCGAAAAAGGCGGCCGAAGTGATGAGTTATTCCTACAATCATCTTCACGGCCTCGACACGACCGTCGTTCGTTTCTTCACCGTTTACGGACCGGCTGGCCGCCCTGACATGAGCATCTTTCGCTTCATGCGCTGGATCGACACCGGCGAGCCGATCATCATGTACGGCGACGGCGAGCAGTCGCGCGACTTCACTTATGTCGGCGACATCGCGCGCGGAGCGATTCTTGCGGCCAAGCCGCTTGGTTATGAAATCATCAACCTGGGCGGGGGTCAGAATCCGATTTCGATGAACAAGGTAATCGCAATGCTCGAGGAGCGACTCGGCAAAAAAGCGGTCGTCGATTACCAGGAAGAGCACATCGCTGACGTGAGGGAAACCTGGGCGAATATCGATAAAGCCAAGGAGCTGATCGACTGGGAGCCGCAGATTTCGTTAGAGGACGGGCTTGATCTCAGCGTCGAGTGGTATCGGCAGAATCAAGAGATGGCTTGCAGCTTGGATCTCCAAGTTTAGCTCCTCGCACCGAATTAGAATGGCTCGCGTAGTTTTACTGGGAAGCCACCCGTATGCGCTGATCAATTTCCGTGGGAAACTGATTCAGGATCTGGCGAATCTGGGTCACGAGGTCATCGCCTGTGCTCCGGATGCGAGCGACGAAATTCGCGCGGGTTTGGAAAAGCTCGGCGCGCGCTACGAGCCGATTCGGATGCAGCGGACCGGGATGAATCCGCTCAAGGATCTCATCGGTATGGTCAGGCTCTGGCGGATGTTTCGCCGCCTGAAACCGGACGCGGTTTTCGCCTACACGATCAAACCGGTCGTCTACGGCTCGCTCGCCGCGCGCCTCGCCGGGGTGAAGCGGATTCACTCGATGATCACCGGGCTAGGCTACACTTTCATGGGGGAGACTCGAAAACGACGGCTGCTCGGACGGATCGTGAAGTTTCTCTACAAGACTGCCCTGCGCCGGAATCGCGGAGTTTTCTTTCAGAACGAGGACGATGCCGAACTCTTCGTCAGCCAGCAGCTGCTGGACCCTGACAAAGTCACAATCACTGGTGGATCCGGCGTCGATCTCGAACACTTCGCGCTTGAGCCGTTGCCTGAAAAAGTCCGATTTCTGATGTGCGGGCGGATCCTGGTCGAGAAGGGCGTGCGAGAATATTTTGAAGCGGCGCGCGATGTCAAAGCGCGTTTCCCTGAAGCCGAGTTCGCTTACGTCGGGCCGTTTGACCACGGCAACCCGGCGGCGATCAGCGAATCGCAACTCGCCGAGCTGAACGCCGATGGCCAGGTTGAGGTTCACGGCTTCGCTGAGGACGTCAGGCCGTTCTTTCGAGATTGCAGCGTGTTCGTCTTGCCGTCGTATCGCGAAGGCACACCGCGAACTGCGCTGGAAGCGGCTGCGATGGGCCGAGCCGTCATCACGACGGATGGTCCCGGCGGCTGCCGTCAAACCGTGAAAGACGGGGAATCGGGTTTCCTCGTTCCTGTGAAAGACAGCCAGGCATTGGCTGAAGCGATGATCAAAATCGCCGCTGAGCCGAAAAAAATTGAGGCGATGGGAAAGGCCGGTCGAGAGCTGATGATAGAGAAATTCGATATCCTCAAGGTCAACGCGTTGATCATCGAAACGATGGGCCTGGCTTCATGAAGCGACTCTTCGACATCTTCGTTTCCGGCGTGGGATTGCTTTTCATTTTCCCGATAATCGGGGTGCTTGCGGTTCTGGTGGCGAAGAAGCTGGGACGCCCGGTTTTCTTTCGACAGCCTCGGCCCGGACGCGACGGTAAAGTCTTCGACCTGATCAAATTTCGTTCCATGACCGATGAGCGGGATGAGAGCGGTCAGCTGCTGTCGGATGAAATTCGGCTAACCAAATTCGGAAAGTGGTTGCGCGGAACGAGCCTCGATGAACTGCCTTCGCTCTGGAACGTTTTTTGCGGAAACATGAGCCTGGTCGGTCCGCGTCCCCTGCTGGTCGACTACCTCGATCACTATTCGGAACAGCACGCTCGCCGCCACGAAGTTCGACCCGGATTCACCGGCTGGGCGCAGGTCAAGGGCCGGAACTCTCTGGGTTGGAGCGAGCGCTTTGACCTCGACGTCTGGTACGTCGAGAATCAATCTTTCTGGCTCGATTTGAAGATCCTGTTCATGACCGTTAAGACAGTTTTGTCCAAAAAAGGCGTTAGTCCTGAGGGCCGCGAGACGATGCCCAAGTTCGAGGGCTACGGAGACGAAAAAACCGATGGCTGAAAATATTCTCATCACTTCTGCGGGTCGTCGTGGCAAGCTTGTCAGGATTTTTCAAGAGGCAGCACCGGCGAAGGTTTTTACGACGGATCTCCGTCCGGAGTTGGCTTCGGCTTGCGTGATTTCGGACGGCAGTTTCGAGGTTCCGCGCGTCACAGAGGCAGACTACATTCCTCGGATTCTGGAGATTTGTCAGGCGAACGAAATCGGCCTGATCGTGCCGACCATCGACACGGAGTTGCTCGTTCTTGCTGAGAACCGGGAACGGTTCGCGGAAGCCGACATCAAATGCGTGGTCTCGGATCCGGCGCTCATTCGAATCTGTCGCGACAAGCGGCTAACTCACGATTTTTTCATCGAGCGTGGCCTCGGGTCGCCTGCCTTGAACGACCCGCGCGACGATCCGAAGTTTCCACTCTTTGCTAAGCCATACGACGGCAGCTGCTCGATCAATCTCCATGTCTTATCTTCCGAGACCGATCTGACTCCGGCGCTGCTTGACGACTCGAAGCTCATCTTCCTCGACTACCTCGATCCGGCTGATCATGACGAGTACACCATCGACATGTTTTACGATCGCGATGGCAATTTGAGGTGCCTGGTCCCGCGTCTTCGATTGGAAACTCGAGGCGGTGAAGTCAGCAAAGGCCGCACGATCTGGCTCCCTGCGTTTGAGAAAATTCGCCAGCAGCTGCTGAAGCTCGAAGGGGCGCGCGGCTGCCTCACGGCTCAGTTTTTTCACCATCGCGAAAGCGACGAAATCTACGGAATTGAGATCAATCCGCGTTTTGGAGGCGGGTTCCCGCTGAGCTGCGACGCAGGCGCGAATTACGCTGATTGGGTGATCCGCGAGTATCTCCGCGGCGAGTCGATCGATTGGTTCGATGGCTGGGAACGCGATCTAACGATGTTGCGATATGACGACCACGTGCTTGTCCGAAATTCCGATTCCTGAGGGATGCGTGGTCGTTTTTGACCTCGACGATACCCTCTGTCCGGAGCGCGATTTCGT